>NZ_CP115775.1:2540000-2887500 GCF_027913035.1 Paracoccus albus | reverse complement strand
GTAACGGAGGCGCGCGAAGGTTGGCTCAGAGCGGTCGGAAATCGCTCGTTGAGTGCAATGGCAGAAGCCAGCCTGACTGCAAGACTGACAAGTCGAGCAGAGTCGAAAGACGGCCATAGTGATCCGGTGGTCCCGAGTGGAAGGGCCATCGCTCAACGGATAAAAGGTACGCTGGGGATAACAGGCTGATGATGCCCAAGAGTCCATATCGACGGCATCGTTTGGCACCTCGATGTCGGCTCATCTCATCCTGGGGCTGGAGCAGGTCCCAAGGGTACGGCTGTTCGCCGTTTAAAGAGGTACGTGAGCTGGGTTTAGAACGTCGTGAGACAGTTCGGTCCCTATCTGCCGTGGGTGTAGGATACTTGAGAGGAGTTGCCCCTAGTACGAGAGGACCGGGGTGAACGTTCCACTGGTGGACCAGTTGTCGTGCCAACGGCAGTGCTGGGTAGCTATGAACGGACAGGATAAACGCTGAAGGCATCTAAGCGTGAAGCCCCCCTCAAAACCAGGTATCCCTTGAGAGCCGTGGAAGACCACCACGTCGATAGGCCGGAGATGTAAGCGCAGCAATGCGTTCAGTTGACCGGTACTAATGGCTCGACAGGCTTGATTTGATCCGGAAGTGGCCAGACCGCCACTTCCAAAAGCATCCTTGGACAACTTCCCGGCCCAAAGCCGGAGCGCTGAGCGTTTCTTCTCCGATCTGGTGGACATAGCACGAGCAAAACACCCGATCCCATCCCGAACTCGGCCGTTAAGTGCCGTCGCGCCAATGGTACTGCGTCTCAAGACGTGGGAGAGTAGGTCACCGCCAGATCTGACAAGAAACGCAAATCTCTCTAAACGATGAACAAACCGCACCATCAAAACCAGATCGGTGCAACCGTGCGCCAAGCACACCTGTCGCGGGGTAGAGCAGCCCGGTAGCTCGTCAGGCTCATAACCTGAAGGTCGTAGGTTCAAATCCTACCCCCGCAACCAAAAATTCCCCTAAGATCAAACGCTTGTATGCCAGCGAAAATAGTCGAGCATCCCAAGCGCGCATCCACATCAACGCCACATCAACGTTTGAAGAGGCGGGTGGCCGTGTAGACGGTAAGCGCCAAGCAAGGCGTCAGGGCTACAAAATTCAAACATTGAATTTTCCCTGCGGATCACCTCCTTTGTCGCGGCGGGGCGGCTGGTTGGTTATGCCGAACCGCGCATGTCACTTTGGGATTGCTGCGCGGCATACGCCTTGATCGATGCAGCAGGCGGGCGCACGGCGCCCATCGGTGCGCAGGCGTTGCAAGGCCGACCGTTCGGCGTGCTCGCCTCAATGCCGCAGGACTTTGCCCGCCTTCGTGATCTGACAGATTTCGACAATGACGAATGGGAGATCGGGCGCGCGTGACAACCGCCCCGGATCATCGTCGGTTGCAGGTCATGCGCCGCGGATCACAAGCCGACCGGGCAGAAAGTCGCTGCGGGTTCGCTTGCCTTCAAGCACCTCTATAAGGCTTTCGCACATCGCTGTGATCGGCTGACGATAGGTTGTCAGATCATAGGCCGGGGCCGCGGCAAGCGGAATATCGTCGAAGCCCGTCACAGCAACCTCGGCCGAGGTTCCGCGATGCTGACGGACGGCATCGGCCACGCCGATCGCAAGAATGTCGTTCTCACAGACCATGACGTCGGGTCGATCAGAACCCGTCATCTCGTTCAGCAGTTCGTGTGCGGTTTCAATGGCCGACTGAAAATTATAGCCATCGGCATGACGCGCGGGGACATGCTGCCCGGTTCGCTTCCGCCAATATGTGCTGAAGCTGTCCAGCCGGTGAAGTTTGGCCGATTGCGTGTCCGGTCCGGCGATGAAGGCCGGCCGTCGAAACCCACGCGCCAACAGGTGATTGCCGATTTCGCGCATCGCAAGCTTGTCGTCACATGCGATTGTCAGCGTGTTCGGGTTGTGGCTGTAACGCGCAAAAACGACCAGCTTCTTCACCCGCCGCGCCCCTAGCGCCGTATCCAGCACCCGGTCATCAAAGCGCGTGCCGATCATCACTGCCGCATCGACGCGCCGCTGACTTGCCGCCAGCAGCGCGGCAGAGGCATCCTCGCTTTCCGACATATTGACCAACAACGTGCCCCAGCCGTGCGACCACAGGATACGGGTCAGTCGTTCCAGCAGCACGAGCTTATGCGGGTTATTGAAATCATTGGTAATAAGCGCCACCAGATGTGACCGGTCCGAGGCGAGCGACGCGGCCAGAAGGTCAGGCGCATAGCCAAGCCGTTCCGCCGCAGCCATCACCTTCTTGCGACTTTTAGCAGAGATCGAGGCGTCCTTCTTGAACGCTCGCGCCACGGTCCAGCGTGACACCCCGGCGGCTTCGGCCACGTCGTCGGCAGTGACGGCGGCGCCTGGTTCGGGGCTTTCGGTTATCTCGTCCATGACCACAAGCTACGCGGGAAAGCGGGTCGTGCAAAGCAAATTGCACGCGTGAGCAATTTTTTCTTGCACGCGCGTGCACTGATGTGCAGTGTTGGAGCCAACAAGATGGTCTGCTGTGATTCGGGGGAGGAGTCAGGATGATCAGGGTTGCCCTGTTGGGGGCTGGCCGCATTGGTCAGGTTCATGCGAAATCCATTACCGCAAATGACGATTGCCAGTTGGTCGCCGTCGCCGATGCGCTGCCACAGGCGGCACAAGATCTGGCTGCTCAGATCGGGGCAGAGGTCCGGTCCATCGACGAAATCCTTGCCGATGACAGCATTCAGGCCGTGCTGATCGCGACCTCCACCGACACGCATTCCGATCTGATCGAACGAGCCACGGCAGCTGGCAAGGCCGTGCTGTGCGAAAAGCCGGTTGATCTTTCTCTGGATCGCGCACTGGCAGCGCTGAAAGCCGCCGAAGGGACCGGCCAGCCGGTCATGGTGGGTTTCAACCGCCGCTTTGATCCCAATTTCGCAGCGTTGAAGGCGGCTTTCGATGGCGGAGAAATCGGCAAGGGCGAATTGCTGTCGATCACCTCCTACGATCCTGCGCCCCCGCCGGTCAGCTATGTAAAGGTCTCTGGCGGGTTGTTCCGCGACATGATGATCCATGACTTCGATATGGCCTGCTGGGTATTTGGCGGCCCACCGGCGCGCGTTACCGCGACCGGCAGCGCGATTGTCGATCCCGAAATCGGGGCTGCGGGCGATGTGGATACTGCCGCTGTGACCCTGCAATGGGATGATGGCCGCATTGGCGTCATCAAAAACTCGCGCCGGGCCGGTTATGGCTATGACCAACGGATCGAATTACTTGGCTCCAAGGGGTTGCTGTCAGCCAAAAACGTGCTGGAGAACACGGTTGAGAAAATCTCCGCCGAAGGTGCGAGCGCCGCGAAGCCGGTCTATTTTTTCCTCGAACGCTATATGCGCGCCTATGAAATCGAATGGACCGCATTCATCGACGCGTTGAAGTCGGGCGATACCATGCCGGTCACGCTGCGTGAAGGCGTCGCCGCGCTTGCCTGTGCCGAGGCTGCGACTAAATCGGCGCAAACGGGCGAAACCGTGGCGATCACGGCGGATATGCTGGGGCCAGCGTGATGCGGCAGACCGGCTGCTGCACATGGATTTTCGGCGGCGAGGACCTGACCTCCATTGCCGCCCGCGTCAAGCGTGCCGGGATGGACGGGATAGAGCTGCATGGAGATTTCGAAGGCATCGACCCCGAACAGGCCGGTCGCATCTTTGCCGATCAGGGGCTGACGATCTTCTCGACCACGCCCGGCGATGCCGACATTTCCCACCCTGATCCGGCAATCCGCGAAGATGCAGTCCGTCGCTATACTGCGCTGATCGACTGGGCCAAACGCCTGAACCAGCCTGACGGTCTGCCGCGTATTTCCTGCCACGGCCTCGTTCAGCGCATCCGGCCGATCAGCACGCAGGCCGAGGAAGACCGGTATCTTGCCGAAAGCACCAGACGCATCTGCGCCGCCGCCGAAAAGGCCGGCCTGCCTGTCGTGTTCGAGATCCTGAACCGCTACGAGTCCCACCAGATCCGCACCGTCGCCGAAGGGCTCGCGCTGCTGGAACAGGTCGGCGCGCCCAATCTGTCGCTGCTGCCCGACGCCTATCACATGAACATCGAAGAAGCCGATCCCGCCGCCGCCTTGCTGGCTGGCGGAAAACATATCGGCCTTTATCACGCCGCCGATTCCAATCGCGGCGCCATTGGCGACGGTCATACCGATTTCGCCGCACAAATCGCGGCGCTTGATGCCATCGGCTATGACGGCCCGATCATCATCGAACCCGCAGCCCCCGGCCCCGATCCATTCAATACGGATAAGGGTAAGGGGTTTCGTGATACGCTCGAAGATATTCTGACGCGCTCGGTCCGCGCGATCCGGCAGATCGGGCAACAGAACCCATCGGGTGCAGCACGCACCGGATGAGCAGGGCGCTGAGGAGACGCCCGAACATCACCAACAGGAGGAGACATATGAAACATCTTTTCGCAACCGCCGCCATGACACTGGCACTGGCCACGCCGTCGCTGGCACAGGAAATCGTCGTCGTCGCCCACGGTCAGGCGAATGACCCGTTCTGGTCCGTGGTCAAGAACGGCGCCGCCAAAGCGGGCGAGGATACCGGCGCCAATGTCGATTTCCGCTCGCCCGAGACATTCGACATGGTCCAGATGAGCCAGCTGATCGACGCCGCCGTCAACCAGGAACCCGACGGGCTGATCGTCTCGATCCCGGATGCCGATGCGCTTGGGCCGTCGATCCAGCGTGCGGTAGAGGCTGGCATTCCGGTAATTTCGATGAATTCTGGCGGTGACGTGGCCAAGGACCTCGGCGCGCTTCTGCATGTCGGCCAGTCCGAATATGACGCCGGCGTCAGGGCTGGCGAACAGCTTGCCGAGATGGGCGGCACCAAGGGCATCTGCGTCAACCAGGAAGTCGGCAATGTCTCGCTCGATCAGCGTTGCGACGGTTTCGCCGAAGGTTTCGGCGGCCCGGTCGAAGTTCTCCCGACCCAGAACGACCCTGCCGAAGTTCAGTCCAAGGTCCGCGCCGCACTTGAATCCGACCCTGAGGTCAACGCAATCCTCAGCCTGAATGCCACACTGGTGGGCGAACAGGCGGTCGAAGCCGCTGCAGCCGTTGGCCGCGATGATGTGCTGATTGCGACCTTCGACATGTCGGCCGGCTTCCTTGAGGCAGTGTCCGACGGTCGCGCCGCCTTTGCCATCGACCAGCAGCAATATCTGCAAGGCTACCTGCCGGTCAGCTTCCTTGCGCTGCATGCCAATTACGGCCTGATGCCCGGCGGCGACGTGCCTTCGGGTCCGAACCTGATCACGCAGGACAAGGCCGCGCAGGTGGTCGAACTGTCCGCACAAGGTATTCGCTAAGCACATTCGGCAGGCGTGACACTCACGCCTGCCAATCAATTCAGGGTGGGGGACCTGACAATGACGGACAGCACCGTTCCGCCGGACGAGCGGATCAAATCCGAATCTTTCATGACCCGCATGATGAAGCGCCCCGAACTGGGTGCGATCAGTGGCGTTATACTGGTGACGATCTTCTTTCTGATAACTGCCGACAGCACCATGTTTACCCTGTCGGGCGTGATGAACTTCATGACCCCCGCCGCGCAGCTTGGCATCCTTGGCATTGCCGCCGCCATGCTGATGATCGGTGGTGAGTTCGATCTGTCCATTGGCTCGATGGTCGCCTTTACCGGCCTCATCTTCGGTGTTCTGGTCGTCAATATGGGTCTTCCGCTGGTCGCCGCGATCCCGCTGACACTCGCCGCGGCCGCTACAATGGGTGCATTGAACGGCTATGTTGTCATCCGAACCGGCCTGCCCAGCTTCATCGTGACGCTCGCTTTTCTGTTCATCCTGCGCGGCGCCTCTCTCGTCGGATTGAAATGGTTCACCGGCGGTTCTACGCAGCTTCGCGGTGTCCGCGATGCGGTGCAGGACGACTTTCTGACCCCATTCTTTTCCGGCGACGCCTTCCCCGGCCTGTTCACACGCGCGGCAGAGCTTGGCATCATCGACAGCTTCAATTCCGGCGCACCCAAAGTTCCCGGCATCCCGGCCGAGATCCTGTGGTTCATCGTCATGGCACTTGTCTGCACATTCGTGCTTCTGCGCACGCCAGCAGGCAACTGGATCTTCGCCACCGGCGGCGATGACAACGCGGCCGCCAATTCCGGCGTCCCGGTCAAGCGCGTCAAGGTTTCGCTTTTCATGCTGACCGCATGCGCCGCAGCACTGGTCGCCATTATCACCGTGATCGACGCCGGTTCCACCGACGCCCGCCGCGGCTTCATGAAGGAATTCGAGGCGATTATCACCGCCGTCATCGGCGGCTGTCTGCTGACCGGCGGCTACGGCTCGGCCACAGGCGCATTCTTCGGCGCGATCATCTTCGGCATGGTCACAATCGGGCTGACCTATACCGATTTCGATCAGGACTGGTTCCAGGTCTTCCTGGGCGGCATGCTGCTGCTGGCGGTCGTGTTCAACAACCTTATCCGCAAGCGCGTGACGGGGGAGCGTTAAGATGGCCGATCCCATCATCCATATGGAAAACATCAAGAAGCACTTCGGCAACGTCATTGCCCTGAACGGCGTGACTTTCGATGTGCGCCCCGGCGAATGCCATTGCCTTCTGGGCGATAACGGCGCGGGGAAATCCACCTTCATCAAGACCATGTCGGGCGTGCACAAACCCACCGCGGGAGAGATCTTCTTCGAAGGCAAACCGCTCAGCTTCGACAGCCCGCGCGACGCGATGGAGGCAGGAATTGCCACCGTCTTTCAGGACCTTGCCATGATCCCGCTGATGAGCGTCACGCGCAATTTCTTCATGGGCCGTGAACCCACGAAAGGCGGGCTGATAAAACGCTTCGACGTGGACAAGGCCAATGCCATCACGATGGAGGAAATGCGCCGCATGGGCATCAACCTGCGCGCGCCGGATCAGGCCGTGGGTACGCTGTCGGGCGGCGAACGCCAGACGGTGGCCATCGCGCGCGCCGTCTATTTCGGGGCCAAGGTGCTGATCCTTGACGAACCGACCTCGGCCCTTGGTGTGCGTCAGACATCTAACGTGCTGGCAACCATCGACCGGGTCCGCAATCAGGGCGTGGGCGTCGTTTTCATCAGCCACAACGTGCGCCATGCCATGGCCGTCGGCGACCGTTTCACCGTGCTGAACCGGGGCCAGACGCTGGGCACGGCGGTGAAGGGCGAAATCGACGCGGCCGAGTTGCAGGACATGATGGCCGGCGGGCAGGAAATGGCCCAGCTTGAAGGCTCGCTCGGCGGGACGATCTGAAACAGCGGGCAGGCCGTCCGCGCCTGCCCATCGACAGGAAGCCGAAATGACCGAGAATATGCCTACCAAACCCCTTGGCGTTGCCCTGATCGGCACCGGCTTCATGGGCAAATGTCACGCAATGGCATGGCGCAATGTCGCGACCGTGTTTGGCGGCGCGCATCCCCGGCTGGAGGTGCTTTGCGACACCCCCGCCGACAAGGCCGGCGACTTCGCCGCGCAATTCGGCTTTGCCCGTGGCAGTGAGGATTGGCAGGCGGCGGTGGCCGATCCGGCGGTCGATGTTGTCTCGATCACCACGCCGAACGGGATGCACCGCCCCATGGCAGAGGCCGCGCTGAATGCGGGCAAGCATGTCTGGCTGGAAAAGCCCATGGCGTTGACCTTGGCCGACGCGCAGTCAATGGCCGATCTGGCCGCCGCCCATCCGGCGCAGGTGACGCTTCTGGGCTATAACTACCTGCGCAGCCCGGCCTTCCAGGCGGCGCAGCGTCTGGTCACAGGCGGCGCAATCGGTCGTCCCCTGGCCTTCCGTGGTGTTTATGATGAAGATTACTCGGCCGATCCCAACCTGCCTTGGTCGTGGCGCATGACTCATGCGGGCGGGGGGCTGGGTGTGCTGGGCGACCTTGGTTGCCACCTTATCAGCCAGATGCTGGCGCTGATGGGGCCGGTCGATGAAGTCACCGCCATGACCCAGATTGCCGTGCCTAACCGACCATCGCCGGAAGGGCCTCGCGCGGTCGAAAACGAAGACAGTGCAATGGCACTCATCCGCTTTTCATCGGGTGCGCATGGCAGCTTCGCCACCTCTCGCGTTGCCCGTGGCCGCAAATGCCGTCTGCAATGGGAAATCCACGGGACCGAGGGCAGCATCGTCTTTGATCAGGAAAACATGAACGAGCTTTGGGTGCATCAGATGGGAGAAGCCGGTTTCACCCGCCACCTGACCGGCCCGGAGCAGCCCGACTTCGCAGCTTTCTGCCCCGCACCCGGCCATAATTTCGGCTTCAACGAACAGAAGGTCATCGAATGCCGTGATCTTGTCCGTGCAATCTCTGGTGGCCCTGCCGCCGCGCCGGATTTCGTGGCCGGATTGCGGATCGAACGGATCATTCACGCCATGGCTGTATCAAACGGCCAGCCAATCAGGATCGAAGAGGCCGCTTATGAAAACGCTTGATCTGATCACCATCGGGCGCAGCAGCGTTGACCTCTATGGCGACCAAATCGGTGGTCGTTTGGAGGATATGGGGTCTTTCAGCAAATATATCGGTGGCAGTCCGACCAATATCGCCTGCGGGACCGCCCGGCTGGGGCTGAAATCGGCGGTCATCACCGCCGTTGGCGACGAACATATGGGCCGTTTCATTCGCGAACAGCTTGAACGCGAGGGCGTGGACACGCGGGGCGTCAAGACGGATCCGGACCGGCTGACCGCCCTGGTTCTGCTGGGCATCCGCGATGAGGAAGGCTTTCCGCTGATCTTCTATCGCGAAAATTGCGCCGATATGGGGCTGACCAAGGCCGATATTGACGAGGATTTCATAGCCTCGGCCCGCAGCGTCTTGGCCACCGGCACCCATCTGTCGCACCCCCAGACCCGCGCGGCGGTGCTGAAGGCCTTGGAACTGGCGAAAAAACACGGCGCGAAAACGGCGCTGGATATCGATTATCGCCCGAATCTATGGGGCGTGGCCGGTCATGGCGACGGCGAAAGTCGGTTTGTCGAAAGCGAAAAGGTCACGGCGGAGCTGCAATCCACCTTGCATCTTTTCGACCTGATCGTCGGCACCGAGGAGGAATTTCACATCGCCGGCGGCAGCACCGACACCATCGAGGCCCTGCGCGCGGTGCGCAAGGTCTCGGACGCCACGCTCGTCTGCAAACGCGGCGCGGCAGGCGCAGTGGCGTTCGAGGGCGCAATCCCCGATAGCCTCGACGATGGCCAGACCGGCCCTGGCTTCCCCATCGAGGTGTTCAACGTCCTCGGCGCGGGGGACGGCTTTTTCTCGGGCCTGATGAAAGGCTGGCTGGATGGCGAGGACTGGCCCACGGCGCTGAAATACGCCAATGCCTGCGGCGCCTTCGCCGTCAGCCGCCACGGCTGCACACCCGCCTATCCGAGCCTTGCCGAACTGGACTTCTTCCTGAAACGCGGCGTCCGACGCCCCGATCTGCGCAACGATGCCGAGCTGGAACAGATCCACTGGGCCACCAACCGGCAGGGCCGTATGGGCGGCGATTGGTCGACCATGCGCGTCTTCGCCTTCGACCACCGTCTGCAACTGGAGGAGATGGAGGGCTACACGCCCGACAAAGGCGGCGCGTTCAAGCAACTCTGCTTGCAGGCCGCGTTGAAGGTCGCAGACGGGCAGGGCGGCTACGGTATCCTGTGTGACAACCGCATCGGCCGCGCGGCGCTGCACGCGGCATCCGGCACCGGTCTGTGGATCGGGCGTCCCGCGGAATGGCCGGGCTCTCGCCCGCTGGCGCTTGAACCGGAGCTCGGCCCCGATTGCGGCGCGCTGAACCAATGGGCGCGGGAGAACGTGGTCAAGCTGTTGTGCTTCTGCCACCCCGATGACGTTGCGGAGACTCGCGCCGAACAAGAGGCCACCGTCAAACGCCTGTTCACCGCCGCCCGCCGCAACGGTCTGGATTTCCTGCTGGAGATCATCCCGTCAAAGGTCGGGCCGGTCGATAACATGACCACGGCAACGCTGATCCGGCAATTCTACGCCATCGGCGTCTATCCCGACTGGTGGAAGCTGGAACCGATGCAGACCCGCGAAGGCTGGCAGAATGCCATCGCCGCCATCGAGGAACACGATAAGCATACACGCGGCATTGTCGTACTTGGCCTCGACGCGCCGGAGGATGAGCTCGCCGTCAGTTTCGAGGCCGCCGCGCGATTTGATCTGGTCAAGGGGTTCGCGGTCGGACGCACGATCTTCGGCGATGCCGCACGGGCGTGGATGCGCGGCGAAATGAGTGATCAGGACGCGGTGGCGCAGATGGCGCAGCGCTACGCGCGCCTCTGCACGCTTTGGGACGATGCCCGCGCGCATGTGAACGATGCCGCCCGAGCGCCGGGGTATTTGAATGAAGAAGAACGCCTTTGAGGAGTTGGCGATGGGCAACAAGATCAGGCTGACGGCGGCGCAAGCGATGGTTCGCTGGCTGTCGGTTCAGAACAACGAAGAGGGTCAGCGTTTTATTGATGGTGTCTGGGCGATCTTCGGGCATGGCAATGTGGCGGGCCTGGGTGAGGCGCTGCAGGGTATGGGCGATGCGCTGCCGACATGGCGCGGTCAGAACGAACAGACCATGGCCCATGCCGCGATTGCATTTGCGAAGGGGAATGCGCGGCGCAGGGCGCAGGCGGTGACGACCTCCATCGGGCCGGGGGCCACGAATGTGGTAACGGCGGCCGCGCTCGCGCATGTGAACCGCCTGCCGCTGCTGGTCATTGCTGGCGATGTGTTCGCCAATCGCCGTCCCGATCCGGTGTTGCAGCAGATCGAGGATTTTGATGATGGTACGGTCAGCGCCAATGACTGCTTCCGGCCTGTCGTGCGTTATTTCGATCGCATCACCCGGCCAGAGCATCTGCTGACGGCACTGCCACGCGCCATGCAGGTCATGACCGATCCGGCGAATTGCGGGCCGGTCTGTCTGTCCTTCTGTCAGGACGTTCAGGCCGAGGCCTATGACTGGCCGGACGCGTTCCTTGAACCGCGCATCTGGCGGATCCGCCGCTCCCAACCCGACCGGGCCGAACTGGCCGAAGTCGCGGAGATGATCCGCGGTGCGAAATCCCCGGTTATCGTCGCGGGCGGCGGGGTGATCTATTCCGGCGCCGAAGATACGCTGTCTGCGTTTGCGACCCGGCACAATATTCCGGTTATCGAAACGCAGGCCGGGAAATCCGCGTTGGCGCAGGATCACGTCATGAACTACGGCGCGGCAGGCGTCGATGGGTCTGGCGCGGCCAATTCCATGGCGGCGCAGGCCGATCTGGTCATCGCCATCGGCACGCGTCTGCAGGATTTCACCACCGGCTCGCGCACGCTGTTCGGGGATGCGCAACTGGCCGGCATCAATATTCAGCCCTATGACGCGGCAAAGCATGGCGGTGTAACCCTTGTCGCCGACGCGCGCGAGGCGCTCGACGCCCTGACTGCCGCGCTTGGCGATTACCGCGCCGATGCCGCGGACCCGGCCATCCGCGCAAGCTGGCTGGCTGCCGTCGATGGCCATTGCGCCGCGCCCTGCGATACCAACGCCCTGCCCACTGATGCGCAGGTCATCGGTGCGGTGCAGCGCGCGACCGGCCCCGATGCTGTCGCCATGTGTGCGGCAGGAACGATGCCGGGTGCGCTGAAGCTGTTGTGGCAACCAAGCCGGCATGGCTATCACATGGAATACGGGTTCAGCTGCATGGGCTATGAAATCGCAGGCGCGATGGGGCTGAAACTTGCCCGTCCAGATCGCGAAGTGATCTGTTTTGTCGGAGATGGCAGCTACATGATGGCCAATTCCGAACTGGCCACGGCAGTGATGCGGCGCGTTCCCTTTACTGTCGTGCTGACCGATAATCGTGGCTATGGCTGCATCAACCGATTGCAGCAAGGCACCGGCGGGGTGCCGTTCAACAACCTCTATGTGGACAGCAATATCGAGGTTCAGCCGCAGATCGACTTTGTGGGTCACGCCGCAAGCATGGGGGCCCATGCGGTGAAGGCGGGCGGCATCGCCGAGCTGGAGGCTGAGATCGCCAAGGCCCGCGACCGCGATATTCCGACGGTGATCGTGATCGACACGACGGCAGCCCCCGGACCGGGCGACGGGCTGGAAGGTGCGGGCCATTGGTGGGACGTGGCCGTGCCGGAGGTCGGCGAAACCGACAAGCTGCGCGACGCCTATGAAGTGTATCTGAAAAATGCCGCCAAGCAGCGGCTCGTGAATTGAGGGTGACATGATCCGCTACGGCACCAACCCAATCGCCTGGTCGAACGATGACGACCAATCCATCGGCGCCCATCTGAGCCTTGAGGATTGCCTGACCGATTGCCGCGAGATCGGCTTTGACGGCATCGAAAAGGGCCATAAGATGCCCTCGGACGGCGCTGAGCTTAAAGCTGCGCTTGGCGCTTTCGGGCTGCAATTCATCGGCGGGTGGCATTCGACGAATATCCTTGCCAACGGGTCAACGCCCGAGGTGGAGCGAGCGGCAATGGATGCCCATATTGCGATGTCCAAGGCCGCTGGCAGCGATGTCATCATCATCTGCGAATGCTCGAATACCGTTCATGGCAATAGCGAGGTTGCCGCCAATGACAGGCCTATCCTTTCGGATGAGGAATGGGACAGGTTGATGACGGGCATCAACGATCTGTCGGCGCACGCGGCGGGGCAGGGGATGCGCTTCTGCTATCACCACCATGCAGGTTCCTGCGTGGAAAGCGCCGAAGACATCGACCGATTCATGGCCGCGGCAGGGCCGGATGTTTACCTGCTTCTCGACACCGGCCACTGCACCTTTGGCGGTGCCAACCCGGCAGAGGTGGCGCGCAAATATATGGAACGCGTGGGTCATATCCACTGCAAGAACATCCGCCGCGAGTTCATGGATCAGGTTCGCACTGACGGTCTGTCCTTCATCGAAGCTGTCCGCCGCGGCATGTTCACCGTGCCGGGCGACCCCGAGGGCTGTGTCGATTTCGCCCCGATCCTGAGGATCGCCGCCGAACACGGCTATGACGGCTGGCTGGTGATCGAGGCCGAGCAGGACCCCGTTCAGCGCGATCCGCGTCACTATCAGTCGATGGGTCACACCGCCCTGCGCCAGATGGCCGCCGAGGCCGGGCTGGACCGTTGTCCGGTGGGCTGATGCGCCCCGCATGACGTATATACGGATTATATACGCGTTATAGACGCGATCCATACGCTTTGCACGGCGGTTCCAAGGCTTGCACCTGCCGCCCTTGCCGCCTCCCGATCCGGAAAGGAGACCCCATGCCCGATCTTCTGAAGAAACCCTTCGGCACCCATGGCAAGGTGCATCAGATCACCCCCGAAAACGCCGGCTGGCGCTATGTCGGATTCTCGCTTTACCGGCTGCGCGCGGGCGAGACGGCACAGGAGGCGACGGGTGAAAACGAGGTCATTCTGGTCATGGTCGAGGGCAAGGCACATATCGAGGCCGCCGGTCAGGATTGGGGCGAATTGGGTGACCGCATGGACGTGTTCGAAAAGACCCCTCCGCATTGCCTCTATGTCCCGAATGCCCAGCAATGGCAGGCCGAAGCGGTGACCGATTGCGTCGTCGCGGTCTGTTCCGCCCCCGGCCATGGCGGCCATCAGGCGCGCCGGATCGGCCCCGACGGCATCACCCTTACCGAACGCGGCAAGGGCACCAATACACGCCATATCAACAATATCGCCATGGAGGCCGAAGATTATTGCGACAGCCTTCTGGTGACCGAGGTCTTCACACCAGCAGGCCATTGGTCCAGCTATCCCAGCCACCGCCATGATGAGGACGACTTTCCGCGCATCACCTATCTGGAAGAGACATATTACCATCGCCTGAACCCCAGCAATGGCTGGGCAATTCAGCGCGTCTACACCGATGACGGTGCTCTGAATGAAACCATGGCCGTCAAGGATGGCGACGTCGTCTGCGTCCCCCGCGGCCACCACCCTTGCGGCGCGCCCTATGGGTTCGAGATGTACTATCTCAACGTCATGGCAGGACCGCGCAGGCACTGGCGATTCGTGGCCGCGCCGGAGGTCGAACACTTGATGTGAGGGAAGGTCGCCTGCCAGCGAACTCCCGGAAGAACCAGAGATGAGTAAAATGACAGTCAGAAGGCAATAATATTACCCTGAATTGCCTACTCGTCGGCGGCCGATGGAGCATGCTTTTCGAGGATGACGATCCAGTTCAACGACCCAGCCATGAACAAACTCACCAACACCCAAGCCCTGATACTGACCCGCGCCAGTATCCGGCCGGGCAATATCGCCCTGCCACTGCCTGAAGGGCTGCATGGCGCTGCGGCGAAAATGTCTGTCGGCAAAGTGATTGCGAACGGCTTTATCGAAGAAGTCGATGCCAACCTCCGGCGCAACGAACCGCTCTGGCGCGAGACCGGCGACGGCCATGGCACCACATTGATCGCCACCGATGCCGGGCTTGACGCCATCGGCATCGATCCGGTCGTGGTCAAGACCATGATGGGTTTGCGGGACGCGAAGCCCGAGGCCATCATCGCCGCCCAGCGCCCTGACACAAAACAGGCGCGGCTGATCTCGATGCTGCAGAGGCCCGAAGGCGCAACTATTGCAGAGGTTGCCGAGGCGCTGGGCTGGTTGCATCATTCGATTCGAGGCGCAATCTCCGGCTCGTTGAAAAGGAAGCTGGGGTTGCAGGTCACTTCTGAGAAGAATGCGAAGAGAGGCCGGATCTACAGAATCTGTCGCGAGGAGTGATCGTTTTGCCTCTGCCTGCCGGGTGATCCCGGACATGCCATAGTCAGTTTGATGATCAAAGGGCATCTTTTGAACCGAATGTGTTGTGGAGCGTGGCATAAGGGTCAAGTCGGGTCAGGAATAGATGGGCGTCCGCCTGAAACATGACCGCACCCGATCACATGCTCACAAAGTCATAAAATCCTTGCATCCAAGGGGGGCATCCAAACATGCATGTCGGTTCACAGATTAGGTTATCTGCATCACGCTGGCGATTTATCCCTTCAGGGCCAGAACGGTGATGACGGATGTGCCGCTGTCGGCGTAGTGATCGGCTCTGGTTCCGGGGTGGTTCTGGCGCTGATCGAATGGCTGGTGCCGGGGTCGTTCGTCGCAAGCTCTGGCGCGGCGATCAACTGGCAGCAGATGGTCTATTAAGGCTATATCGCGCTGACGACGCGGTGCTATGGCGACATCACCCCGATGGGGTCTTTCGCGCAGTACGTTGTGTCGTTCGAGGCGGTGCTGGGCGTGCTTTATACCGTGTTCCTGCAGTCGCGGTTGGTGGGGATGCAGCAAAGTGTCTGATCCCACGGTTTGCTGGTGCGATCCATTCGGATAAATGGAAGGACGCGTTATGGGACAGATACGTCACGGCAGCGCCACGACCACGCACGCCATCAGAGCAGCAATACAGCGATCGCAAGCTTCGACCGCGGAGCTAACTAAGCCGCGACCTTGGGATTAACCCGAAGACGGTCGCGAAGTGGCGGCAGCGGAAGTCAGTCGAGGATCTTAAGACCGGTCCGAAAGAGTCGCGCTCGACCGTCCTCAGCGAGCAGGAAGAGGGCATCGTCGTCGCCTTTCGTCGGCACACTCTGCTGCCGCTGGACGACTGTCTCTATGCCCTGCAGCCGACGATCCCGCATCTCACGCGTTCTTCTTTGCACAGATGCCTTCAGCGACACGGCATCTCACGGCCGATGCGGTTCGATATGATCTGCGGGGCGAACGGGATCGAGCGCCGACGCACCAAGTCCAACCATCCCTGGACAAGCGGCCAGGTCGAGCGAATGAACCGGACGATAAGGGACGCGACCGTCAAGCGCTACCACTACGAAAGCCACGAACAACTCCGCAGCCATCTCGCCGATTTCCTTGATGCGTACAACTTCGCCCGCCGCCTCAAGACGCTCAGCGGCCTCACATCCTACCAGTACATCTGCAAAATCTGGACTTCAGAGCCCAACCGATTCATCGTCGATCCAATCCACCAGATGCCGGGACTAAACACCTAGGTCGGGATGCCCGCGATCAGACGATCAGAGAATATCTTCGCGATGGAATAGATCGACTGCATCGGGTTCGCCCCGACCGAGGTCGGGAAAATGCTGCTGTCCATGACATAGACATTCGGTATCTCTGACCCGTCAGCCGCCCAGAGCCTGTGGCGCAGGGAAACCACACCCTGTCCATGCGGCCCCATCTTGTTCGATGCCTGAAGATGTGCCGAGGTCAGCGTTGTCCGGTTCGGGGTGAAGGCGATATTCTGCTCGACCAGATCGGCCTGAGCGATATCGGTCAGGTAGGTGCCGACCATCGGGTCGAAATCGGGCAGGCCCAGCACGTTCTCGCTTGATGGAATGATGACCTGACTGGCCCCGGCCAGGAACATCATCCGGATGCCGATACCGACGCCCGTCCTGAACCGCGCCTTGTCATCGGCGCTGAGACTGTACTCGACCGTCGTATTGCCCTCTGCATCCAGAACGATCCTGTTGTCATGCGAAGGGGTGTCGACCAGCATACAGCCGAAGCCGGCATAGTTGTTGAAACTGCTGATCTCATCAAAGACCTGTTTGCCGCTGCCGGGTATCAGCGGCGCGCCATAGGCCGGCAAACCGCCCATCGTTTCATAGATAAACCCCGGTGACACGCCGAAGGAGCTGACATAGGTCGCACTGTCCAGCCCTTGCAGCAGATTGATCGTCTTGTCGAAGCGCCCCATCAGCGGGAATGAGGGATGCAGGATCAACCCGCGACCGATCAGGTCATTGGCAACTGCCGGATTCGCTTCTGCCGTATTGAGCAGCACGCGCGTCGAACCAAGCGTTCCGGCCGCCAGAACGACGTTTTCCGCATTTATCGTGCATGGCTGATCGAGCGGCAGGTTCAGACCCGCAGGATCGACGATGGTGTTGCCATGATCGGTCCAGGGTGCGTTTGCCCGAAAGCTGATGCCGGTTGCCCGCTTGGCCGTGTCGTCGAAAATGATGCGGTCGACCGTCGCGTCGGGGATCAGGCCAAGTGGATTTGTATCATCGCCAAGCGCTTCATAGATCAGCTGGCGCGCCGCATCGCGCTTGTCGTTCACCGGGGATGGAGAGTCGCCGACCGGAAAACGGTTAAGATGATAGAGCGACGGATCGACGCCATAGGATGCCGCACCGTCCCACAACACGCGATTGTCGTTGTTCAATTCGGATTCGGACAATGTCCTTGTGCCGATGGCTTCGCGAACCCACTGATACGCCGCCGCAATGCTGTCGGTGGCGTAGTAATCGCCATCCATTAACCCGCTTTCGATCCATTCATTGATGCGGGCCTGAACGGTTGCCTCCAGCGGCGAAAAGGCGAGGTCGATATTGACGGCAGAACCGCCGCCAAGGGTTTCGCCGCTGCGAATGACGATGGCATTGTCAACCGTCGCCGCGCGGTCGTGGCGATACATCAGCCCGGCATAGCTGCGCGTATCCATCGAGCCCCAGACAACGAACGGCCCCTTTTCCACCAGCACGACCCGCTTGCCCGCTTGCCGAAGCTGGCTTGCGACCGTCGCCCCGCCGGGCCCGCTGCCGATCACGAGATATTCTATCGGGCCATCTGCATGTGAAACGGTCTGAGTCGCCGGATCATAGCGCAGCCGGCTGGGTGCTATTTTCGGGGCATTCAGACCGGCGTAAATGTCGGGTTGTTTGACGAAGACCGGCGGCGCGACGAAATCTGCCAGGGGTTCGGCCAGTGGCAGGCCCCAGATCATGCTGAGATAGGCCTCACGCAGGACCTGTGCAATCTGTGTTGCGACAGGTCCGGCGCTGCCGCTCATGAAGAAAGACAAAAGCGCCGATTGCTGATCCGGGCCAAGCGCCCCGAACCCGCCGGGGCTGGAGATGAAAGCCTTGACGGCATCGTTGTCGCTGGCGACCAGCTTGTCGTGGAAGGGCAGGGCATCGGGGTTGGTCATGCCGGCCAGAAGCGCGCTCAGCGGGGGTTCCTGAAATGCTGCGAAGATGCCGTCGCTGACCTGAGCGGAAATCGGCGTGACCGCGTCCTTAACCGTATCGCTGAGGCCAAGTTCGTCCAAAGGGAACCACAGCCCGAAAAGCGCGTCATGCGTGGCGCGAAGCGCGGCCTGCTGTGCCGGTGGCGGGCTGCCGGTTGCCAATGCGGGCGCGGTCGACGCAGCAAGAACTGCGGATGCGATGGACAGAATAAAAAACCTTCTGTCAGGACGAATATTGTCCAGCAAAGTGCCATTCATCACGATACCCCTTAACTCGTCATATGCCGTTTCAAACGCCGACAAACTGTTTCGGTCGACACGAATTCTGCAAGTTCTGCACAGTATATTGATTGATAACAATTAAATTATAGCGAGCGCGGCATGATTTTCAAATGTTATGTTCGGGGCCACTGCCGAAGGGAATCAAAAGAGGCATGGTTTTTAGGCAGGCAGATGTTGCCGCATAATAATTCGGGGCGGGTTGCTGGAAATGACCGATGCATACTCTCTGGAATCCGGCAGGGCTGCGATTAATCCTGCCTATCGCCATTCTCTTTTAGAGCAGAGGTGACCGCATCGGTGGTACGCTGGATGTGGCTGGCGATCACATCCTGTGCGAGGGTGACGTTGCGGGCGATACAGGCTTCGAACAGGGCTTCGTGTTCGTCATGAATGGCCCGCGTGGCGACCGACATGATGCGGCTGAAGCGGCGATAGCGCTCATGTTGGCGGAACAGCTGTTCGCGCACGCGCAGCAGCCAGAGGCTGTCACAGGCAGCGACCGTTGCTTCGTGGAACTCGAAATTCCGCAGTTCCCATGCGGCCAGTTCGTCAATGCCCTGATCGTGCCCGACCTCATAGCGCGACAAGCGATGATAGGCGGTAATCAGTCGTTCTTCCCATGCGCTATCGCCGCGCGGGATGGAGCGCGCCAATGCCTCTGCCTCCAGCATCTTGCGGAGGTCGCCGATTTCCTCGGCATCGCGGGGATAGATCGGGGCAACGGCAAATCCCCGCTGGCCCAAAACCTCGACCAGATTATCGCCAGCCAATCGCGACAGAGCCTCGCGCAGTGGGCTCGCATTCAGACTATAGCGCTGCCGCAACATGTCGATCTTCAGCTTCTGACTGGGCGCAAGCTTACCCGAAACGATGTCTTCGCGGATAACGCGATAGGCGCGTTCGGACAGCGTTTTTTCCTGCACTTCAGGCTCAAACTGGTTCAACGCAGGCGACCTCTTTTTATGTGACTTGTCTGGGCAAGCGTATCCAAGCTGATCGGCAAGCGCAAGAATATCGATTTTAGGTTTGACAGAATAAAAATATCGATATTTATTCAATTTCCGGAGGGAGGCAAACCAGTATGTGCGATCTCTCTAAGCAATTGGGGGGATTATGGCCGAGCTTCCACAGAGTGAGATATCGGGTCCGCTGCAAAGGCTGAGTGCGGGATTCGCTTGGGCCGAGGCGCGACTGACCGGGCTTATGATCCTTACGGTACTGGCGCTGCTGCTGGCAAATGTCGTCTCGCGTGCTTTCGGGCGACCGCTGATCTGGACAGATGAGTTGGCGGTGTATCTCATGGTTGTAGGTGCCTTTGCCGGTGCGTCGCTTGGAATCGCAAACCGCGAGCATCTGGCCGTAACGCTTCTGGCCGATAGGCTTGGGCCCGGCGCACAGAAAAATCTGCTGCGCGTGGTTGATACCGTCCTGCTGGCGATCCTGCTGATTTTCGGCTGGACCCTGTGGAACTGGTTTGATCTGCCCGGCGTAATTGCCGCGGAAAGCATGTCGGATTACGCCCGCGACAGCTTTAATTTCATGTATCAGGAGCCGACGACGACGCTTGGTATCCGCAAGCTATGGTTCTGGCTGATCATGCCGTTTTTCTGTTTCTCAGGGCTGATCCATGTTGCCGCCCGCTTTGGCAAGCCCGCGCCGGATAAGTTGCAATGACCGGGCTGTCCTTCCTGGCAATGCTTGTCATCGGTGTGCCGATTGCTTTCGCGCTTATCGCTTTTGCCATGATCATGATATGGGCCAGCGGTAACGCCATCCTTTTCCAGAGCTTTCCGCAACAGTTCTTCGGCGGGCTGGAGAATTACGGACTTCTAGCCCTGCCACTTTTCATTTTGCTTGGTGAGTTCATGAATGCCGGCGGCATCGGACGACGCCTGATGAACCTTGCGGTCGCATTGCTTGGATCTGTTAAGGGCGGGCTGGCCTATGTGAACCTTGTGGCTAATATGATGATGGCGTCGATTCTTGGCTCTACCGTCGCGCAGATCACCATCATGTCGCGTGTCGCCGTGCCCGAGATGGAGCGCACGGGCTATCCACGCGATGTCTCGGTCGCGATTACGGCGGCAGGCGGAATGCTTGCGCCGATCATACCGCCCTCCATGCTGTTCATTATCTTTGGAGTCATTGCTCAGCTTCCCATTGGGGACCTGTTCATTGCCGGGATCGTGCCGGGGGTGATCCTGTTTATCGTCTTCCTGGCCGTGATTGGTTGGCTCGGGCAAAGATATGACTTTCCCCGCAGCGAAAAGGTGACGATGACGCAGCGTGTTCGCGCCGCGCGGGATGCTCTGCCCGCCGCGCTGATCCCGGTCGTCATCATCGGCACCATCCTTGGCGGTATCGCGACACCAACGGAGTCCGCGGCAGTGGCCAGCATTCTGGCGATCCTGATCGGGCGTTTCGTCTATCGAGAGATGGAATGGTCCGATATCTGGCCTTCCTTCATCAGGGCGGGCGCGTCCTCTGCCGTGGTGCTGTTCCTGATCGCGGCGGCCGGGCTGTTTTCCTGGGTCATCACCTTTAACAACCTGCCCGCAATCGTATCGGCCTGGCTGCAAAGCGTGACGACCTCACCGCTGATCTTTCTGCTGCTGATCAACCTGATGCTGCTGCTTCTGGGCATGATCACTGATCCCATACCAGCGATCATCCTTGTTGTACCCGTGTTCCTGCCGGTCGCGGTGAACATTTACAACATCGACCCTTTTCAGTTCGGCGTTATCGTCTGTCTTAACCTGACCGCTGGCCTGCTGACGCCACCGGTCGGGACAGGGCTTTTTGCGGCTTCTATGATGGGCAACGTTCGGGCGGAACGCCTGGCCATGCTGATCACACCGTTCTTTCTGGCGGTCGCCTTGGTTTTGGTGATGCTGGCCCTGTTCCCGGTGCTGACACTGGGCTTGAACAATTGGCTGGGCTGATGCGCCTCGCTGTCCTCGGCGGCGGGCTGATCGGGACAGGATGGGCTGTGGCCTTCGGGGCGGCGGGTCATGATGTCGTGGCGCTTGATCCAGATCCGGTTGCGGCAGACAGGTTGAGCGATTGCTGGCAACAGGCCCGACCCGTTTTGGAGCAGATGGGCCGGCTGACCGCCGAAGCCACGCCTCCACGTATTGGTAGCACTGATGACGCCGCGCGGGCCGATTTCCTGCAAGAGGCGCTGCCAGAAGATCTTGCACTAAAGCGGCGCGCTCTGCGCGCCATTGCGCCGGTTCTGGCGCAGGCGAGGGCGATTGCTTCCAGTTCGTCCACCTTTACAGCCGATCAGATTGCGGAAGAGACGGGCCTTGCCGACCGTCTGCTTATCGGTCATCCGTGCAATCCGCCCTGGCTCATGCCGGTGGTCGAGATGTCGGCCGGATCGGTCTGTCAACCACAGGCGATCGATTCCGCGCGACAAATCTATGAAGGCGCGGGCAAGACCGTCCTGACACTGCATAAGCCTGTGAAGGGGCATCTGGTCAATCGCCTTCAGCTTGCCCTGTGGCGAGAGGCCGTGCATCTGGTAACCACCGGCGCGGCAAGCCTAGAGGATACAGAACGTGCCGTGACCGAGGCGCTTGCCCCCCGCTGGTGTGATATCGGCCCGCATTCGGTCTTTGCCTTGTCCGGTGGCACGGGCGGCAAAAATCCCGGTATCATCTTCGACGACGCTGATTTTGAGGCGACGATGGAGGGTATCGGGCGGGCGTGCTTCGCCAATACCGGGCAGGTCTGTCTGGGGACCGAACGCATCTATGTCCAGCGTGGTGTCTTTGATCGCGTGGCCGAGGGGCTGGCCAAACAGGCCCGCAGCTATCGCCTTGGCGACCCGTTCGACAATGCCACGACGATGGGGCCGGTGATTTCCGCAGAACATCGCCAGAAGGTGCTGTCCTATTACGACAAGGCCCGTGCTACCGGGGCCAACATTCTGGCCGGGGGCGGCGCGCCCGAAATGCAGGGATATGAGGGCGGCTATTGGGTCGAACCCACCGTCTGGACCGGCCTGCCCGAGGATGCCGCCGTCGTCACCGACGAAATCTTTGGCCCCTGCACGCATCTTCAGCCCTTCGACAGCGAAGATGAGGCCGTGGCCCTTGCCAATAACTCGCCCTATGGGCTTGCCACGTCGATCTGGACGACCAACCTGCAACGGGCCCACCGCGTGGCAGCAGGCGTCGAGGTCGGCATAAGCTGGGTGAATTGCTGGTTCCTGCGCGATCTGCGCACGCCCTTTGGCGGCGCGAAATCCAGCGGGATCGGCCGCGAGGGTGGGGTCCATTCGATGGAATTCTATTCCGAACTGCGCAATGTCTGCGTCAAACTATAGGTCCGAAGATGCTCAGTGATGCACAACGCCGCGAGGCCGTCGCCTCGCTTCTGGAAAGCCACCGAACCAAGGTGCAGGGCAAGCGCCCTTCCGAGATGTTCCCCGAGATCGAGATCGAGGACAGCTATGCCATTTCGTCGATGGTGGCCGACGCGAAAATCGCCGAAGGCCGCCGCATCGTTGGTCACAAGGTCGGGCTGACCTCCAAGGCGATGCAGGCCGCGTCCAAGATAGATGAGCCGGATTACGGCTATATGTTCGACGATCTGGTGTTGCAGGACGGTGCCGAGGTTCCGTTTGACAGTTTCTGCGTGCCGCGCGTCGAGCCTGAGCTGACCTTTATCCTGAAAGAGCCACTGAAAGGCCCCGGCGTGGGTCTGGTCGATGTGTTGCGTGCGACCGAATGGGTGGTGCCGTCCATCGAAATCATCGACGCCCGCGTAACCGAACCGCGCCGCATCTTTGACACGGTCGCCGATAATGGGGCCGCTGCGGGGACGGTGCTTGGCGGGCGGCCTGTCAGGCCTGATGAGGTCGATCTGCGTTGGGTCGGCGCGATTTTCTATCGCAATGCCGGGATTGAGGAAACGGGCATTGCCGCGGGCGTGCTGGGCCATCCGGCCATGGCGGTGGCGTGGCTGGCCAATAAGCTGGGCGCATTCGGGACCACTCTGGAACCCGGTCACATGATCCTGTCCGGGTCCTTCACGCGTCCGGTCTGGGCCAATAAGGGCGATACACTGCACGCAGATTTCGGCCCGCTCGGCTCTGTCGCGGTCAGGTTCGTCTGATGCCGGCACCGAAAAACCTTTTTAAGCAGCGCCTGCTGGCGGGTGAAACTCAGCTTGGCCTGTGGATGAGCCTTGCCAGCCCTGTCGCCGCCGAGGCCCTGTCGCTTCTGGGTTTCGACTGGCTGCTGTTCGATACAGAACACGCCCCGGTCGAGATTGCGCAATTACAGTCGCTTCTTCAGGCCGCAGCCACCGGCACCGCGAGCTGCGCCGCACGTCCCGCATGGAACGACAAGGTGCTGATCAAGCGCGTCCTCGATGTCGGGGCGCAGACCGTATTGGTGCCGTTTGTGCAGAATGCCGAAGAAGCCGCCGGCGCCGTGGCAGCAACCCGCTATCCGCCCGAAGGCATACGCGGCGTGGCAGGCGGAACACGCGCCAGCCGATACGGTACGCAGCCCGACTATCTGCAAACCGCAAATGCCGAGATCTGCACCATCGTTCAGGTCGAGACCCGTGCCGCGCTAGACGAAATAGAGGCAATCGCTGCTGTTGATGGCGTTGACGGAATATTCATCGGTCCCTCCGATCTTTCGGCGTCGCTTGGTTATCTGGGGAATCCCTCCGCACGCGATGTGCAGGAACAACTGGCGCAGACTGCCAAGCGGATCATTGCAGCGGGTAAGGCACCCGGCATCCTCGCCACAAATATGGCGGATGCGAAACGCTATTGTGAAATGGGCTATCGGTTTGTTGCCTGTGGTGTCGATCTGGGTCTGCTGACCGGCGCGGCGCGTGAGCTGCTGACGGCGATGAACCGGAACTGAAAGATAGAACCTTAACCTGTGACGTTAGTGAAGCCGTTAGCGACGTTAGTGAAGCCGTGGCTATGCCTCGGTTTTGGTAAATGGCAGACGCACAGCCGGTACGAAAAATGGCCCGCCAGTCTGGCGGGCCATTCTGATTGCACAGCGCTCCTTAGAAATGAACCGAAAGCGTATCAATCGGCGTCTGTTTCGGCGGTGCGAATTTGGTCAGGTCGATCCCCTTCACGGCTTCCTTATATTCCGACAGCGTAGGTGTGCGCCCGAGGATTGCGGACAGCACCACCACCGGCGTCGATGCCAGCAGCGATTCACCCTTCTTTGTCTCGGCATCCGCCACGACACGGCCCTGGAAAAGCCGGGTCGAGGTGGCAAGCACGGTGTCACCCTTCTCGGCCTTTTCCTGATTGCCCATGCACAGGTTGCAGCCGGGACGTTCGAGATACATGATGTTTTCGTATTCGGTCCGTGCCTTCGTTTTCAGGTTGAAATCGTCGAACTCGAAGCCAGAGTACTTCTGCAGGATCTCCCAGTCGCCCTCTTCCTTCAGCTCGTCGATGATGTTGTAGGTCGGTGCGGCGACGACAAGCGGGGCCTTGAACTCGACCTTTCCGGTCTCCTCCTCAAGATTGCGAAGCATCTGGGCAACGATCTTGATATCGCCCTTATGGACCATACAGGAACCGACAAAGCCCAGATCGACCTTCTTTTCGGCCATGTAATAGGAAATCGGCCGGATCGTGTCGTGGGTATAGCGCTTGGACACATCGGCATTGTTCACATCCGGGTCGGCGATCATCGGCTCAACAATGGCGTCCAGATCCACGACGACTTCGGCGAAATACTTGGCATTGTCGTCGGGCTTCAGCGCCGGACGCTCGCCGGAACGGATTTCGGCAATACGCCGGTCGGCAATGCCGATCAGCCTGGCCAGCATCCCGCTGTCCTGCTCCATCCCCTTGTCGATCATGATCTGGATGCGGCTCTTCGCCAGTTCCAGACTGTCGATCAGCGTGTCGTCGTTCGAGATACAGATAGAGGCCTTTGCCTTCATCTCGGCCGTCCAGTCGGTGAAGGTGAAAGCCTGATCGGCCAGCAGGGTGCCGATATGGACCTCGATAATGCGGCCCTGGAAGACGTTGTCGCCATGCTGTTTCAGCATCTGCGCCTGGGTCGCATGGACCACATCGCGGAAATCCATGTGATCGGCCATTTCGCCCTTGAAGGTAACCTTCACCGATTCCGGGATCGGCATCGACGCCTCGCCCGTCGCCAATGCCAATGCGACAGTGCCGGAATCCGCGCCAAAGGCCACGCCTTTGGACATGCGGGTGTGGCTGTCGCCGCCGATGATGATAGCCCAGTCATCGACGGTAATGTCGTTCAGAACCTTGTGAATCACATCCGTCATCGGATGATAGACGCCCTTAGGATCGCGCCCGGTGACAAGGCCGAACCTGTTCATGAAGGCCATCAGCTTGGGTGTATTGGCCTGCGCCTTTGCATCCCAGACCGATGCCGTGTGGCAGCCGGACTGATAGGCGCCGTCCACGGCGGGCGACAGCACGGTCGCGGCCATGGCCTCCAGCTCCTGCGCGGTCATCGGGCCTGTGGTGTCCTGGCTACCGACGATATTCACCTTTACACGGACGTCCGAACCAGCGTGCAGAACCTTGCCTTCTGCCACGCCGACGGCATTGGCGTTGAAGATCTTCTCAACCGCTGTCAGGCCCTGACCCTCGTGGCTGATCTCCTTGGATGGCGCAAAGACCAGCGGCGGCTCGATCCCCAGAATATCGGCAGCGGTGGTTTGCAGCTTCTTTCCGAAAACGATGGCGTAGGAGCTGCCTGCCTTCATGAATTCCAGCTTCTGCGGCGTGAAGGACTCGGACATATCCACAAGCTCATCGCCGTCTTCGCTGAACAGCTTTTTCTTGCGGGTATTGATCTTCAGAACCGTGCCGGTTTCGACCGAATATTTCTGTTCCAGCAGCGGGTTGCCGTCATTGCCAAGGATCGGCTTGCCGTCCTCGCCCATCTTCTTGACCCAGTTCTTCAGATCGACACCGATCCCGCCGGTCACGCCGACGGTGGTCAGGAAGATCGGCGAAATCCCGTTAGTGCCGGCCACGACCGGCGCATAGTTGACGAAGGGCACATAGGGAGAGGCCTGCTTGCCGGTCCACAGCGCCACATTGTTGACGCCCGACATCCGCGAGGAACCTACACCCATCGTGCCCTTTTCAGCGATCAGCATGACGCGCTTGTCGGGATGCTGCAGTTTCAGTTCCTCGATATGCTTCTGCGCGGCTTCGTCGCACATGCATTTGCCATGCAGTTCCCGGTCGGCGCGGGAATGCGCCTGATTGCCGGGCGAAAGCAGGTCGGTCGAGATATCGCCCTCGGCCGCGACGAAGGTGACAACGTCGATCTCTTCCTCAACCTCGGGCAGTTTGGTGAAGAACTCGGCCTTGGCGTAGCTTTGCAGGATATCTTCGGCCACCGGATTGCCGGATTTGTAGGCCGCTTCCAGACGATCCGTGTCGGCCTCATACAGGAAGACCTGCGTTTTCAGCACTTCGGCGGCTTGCGCGGCGATCCCCTGATCCTCGCCAAGCGCCAGATCCAGCAGCGCCTCGACCGATGGGCCGCCCTTCATATGTGACAGAAGTTCGAATGCGAAAGCCGGGGTGATTTCCGGAACGTCTGCCTGCCCAAGGATGATTTCTTTCAGGAAACCTGCCTTCACGCCCGCCGCGCTCGTCGTGCCGGGCAATGTGTTGTAGATGAAGAACTGCAGCGAGTCTGCGCGGTGCTCGTGCCCGGCATCCTTGATCTGGGCGATGATTTCCTCGGTCAGCGCACCGTCGTCGATCGGCTTCGGGCTTAGCCCCTGTTCCTTGCGCGAGGCGATTTCATCTAGATAGCTGGCATAAAGGCTCATCGGTATTTCCCGCTTGCTGTGTTCCGGATCGTGCTGTGTATGACCAGCCTGACACCAAAGGATATTAACTTGGTGTACAATGGTATACATTTTGGCGAAATATACAGTTTGATGATATATTGCAATCGCCAATTGCCCTTAAATAAACGATAAAAGTTCTGCCAGCTGCTCTTTGGCATGGCCGCTGGTTGGGAAAACTCCGTCTTTCAGGTGTCGGTCCAGCCTCAGAATATGTCAGCGCCGCGCATAAAGCAGGCCCGCAGGGCAGACTGGTTTTTCTGCCCGGCCCGCAGCGTAGTAAGACGGTGGCTGGACCGCTTCCTGAAATTTTTGCTAGTGCTTCGATACGCCGGTCTTGGAAGCCCCCACCCTGCCGAGCGCATACCCCCGGCATTAAGCATAGCCGCAGTTTCCGTCTCCTTCGCGAGATATTGCAGCGTATCTTCGCACAACGAGAACTTGCCGGGGATACGGAGTATATGGAAAAAAACCTCACACTGCTGAGCGAGCAGCATGAACAGTGCGTTGTTCTGGACAGGTTGAGTCCAGCCAGAGGTGGGTCAGTCGCAGTCACGGACAAAGCCACCGGCGAAACACTTTTCACAGCGGGTGTCGCCTCGGTTGATGATGTCAATGACGCGGTGAAGGCAACCGCAGCGGCGCAAAAGATGTGGGCCAGCCGGAGCCCGGTGGAGCGTAGCGATGTTCTTCGAGAATTCGCGCGGCTTTGTCATTTGCATCAGGATGAGATTGGCGGCTGGATCGTGCGGGAGACCGGCTCTATCCCCGCCAAGGGTGTTTTCGAAGTTCAGACATCTGCCCGTGATGCCTTGTTTGCGGCCAGCCTCACCGATCAGCCGAACGGCCATATTCTGGCTTCGCCATCCGTGCGGGAAAGCAAGGCGCGGCGGGTTCCGCTTGGCGTTGTAGGTGTCATTACGCCGTGGAATTCGCCCTTCGTGCTGGCGGCGCGAGTCATCATGCCCGCCATTGCGATGGGCAACGGATGCGTCTTGAAGCCCGATATTCAAACGCCGATCAGCGGCGGCTACCTGATCGCACGGCTTGTCGAAATGGCCGGCGCCCCGCCCGGACTGGTCAGCGTTGTACCTGGTGAGGGCGCTATCGGGAAGGAGATATGCACCAATCCAGGTATCAATATGATTTCCTTTACGGGATCGACGCAGACCGGACGCAATGTGTCCGCGACAGCCGGGCAGCAGCTGAAAAAGGTGTCACTGGAACTTGGTGGCAACAACGCGGCGATTGTCTTTCCGGATTGCGATCTGGCGGCGGTGGCGTCAGCCACGGCGTTCGGGTCGTTTTTCCATCAGGGCCAGATCTGCTTCACGATCGGCAGGCACCTTGTCCATGAAGATGTGAGAGGGGCGTATCTGAAACTCCTGACAGAAAAGGCCGCAAGGCTGCATGTCGGCAACCCGGCGACAGAGCAGGTGCATCTCGGGCCGATGATAAACCGGACGCAGGCCGACCGTGCGCGGGACATCCTTGTGCGAAGCATCTCTGCCGGGGCGGAATTGAGCGGTGGCGATCATGGCGAGGGGGCGTTCATGAAACCAATCGTGGTAGATCGGGTGACGGCTGATATGTCGCTGTTCCGGGAAGAAATCTTCGGGCCTGTTGCACCGATCACCACGTTCCGGAACGAAGATGAAGCGGTTAACCTTGCCAATGCCGTCGCGGACGGATTGGTCACCTCTGTCTTTACGGACGACATTGGGCGGGCTTTGCGCGTGTCGGATCGGCTTAGAACCGGGATCGTGCATATTAACGATCAGACTGTCGTTCACGAGGCTTTCGCACCGATTGGCGGTATGGGGACATCTGGGAATGGGGCAAGATCGGGCGGACCTTCTGTCGCGGATGAATACAGCCAGTGGCAATGGATTACGGTTAATCATGAAGTGCCAGAATATCCGTTCTGATCACGAAACAGCCGTTCAGCAACCAATCGACGCTTGACCGAATCGGATGTTTGGTCGTTTGATTAAGTCAAATGACCAAACAATCCTTCATCGAACAGACGCAATCTGACGACCTCTCACCCCGAGAGGCGATTATGAAGGCGGCTGAAAAGGTGTTCGGCAGCGTCGGTTTCGATGGGGCGACAACGCGGGAGATTGCGCGGGAAGCTGGCGTTAATCTGGCCCTTATCCATTACTATTTCGGCAACAAACGCACGCTGTTCGAGGCGACTGTGAAGCGCCGCGCTGACTATCTGAACGATCAGCGCCGGGCCCTTCTTGCGCAATTGCCGGACCGACCACCGCTTGAACAGATATTTGAATCTCTGCTGCGGCCCGCGGTTGAAATCCGGCTCCTGCCCGACGGGCAGTACTTTGCGCGTCTGGTGGCAGATGTCGCCTCGCGCACGGACGAACAGTCGCGGGCGCTGACCTCTGCTGCCTTCGATCCAATTGCACGCGAGTTTTCCGACCGTATCGCTGCCGTGTACCCGCTGGCAGGACATGCGAAAGCGGTGCGGGCGTATATGTTCGCGATCAGCGTCTCTATTTCGTTGATGGCGAATACAGGGCGTGAAGCATCGTTGGCTGGTGCGGGTCCAATGGCTGAAGATTTCGAACTCGATGCGGTGATCAGTGACGCGGTGGCATTCGTGACCGCTGGTGCACATGCAATCCTTACAAAGACAGCAGGGCAAACTGTTAAAATCTGAACGAATTTCCTGGGGAGGAGAAGATGAGAAAACTGCTACTAAGTACCGGCGCTATATTGCTTGCGCAAACTGGCGCTGCGATGGCGCAAGAAGAAATTCGCGTATCCGTGGTTAACGGACACCCGCCGGTTTTCCTTTGGGTGAAGCACCTGACAGAGACCTTCATTCCGACTGTTGATCAGGCTTTGGAGGGTACGGACTACCAGATCTCCTGGACGGAAAACTATGGCGGGACGCTGGCCGCTGTCGGTGGTGAGCTGGAGGCGCTTGAGGACGGTCTTGCCGAAGTCGGCGTCGTGCCGACCGTGTTCGAACCAACCGCGCTGCCCCTTCAAAACGTGTCGTATTTCACGCCGTTTTCATCGGGTGATCCCCGCCTGGTCATGGCGACAATGGATAAGCTTTACGCCGATGTTCCCGCGATGACCGAGGCGTGGGACAAATACGGGCTGGCATATCTGGGCGGCGGCTTCACGCTGGACAATTATGTGCTGATGACGACGTTCCCGGTGAATTCCATCGACGATTTGAGCGGAAAGCGGATCGCCGCGCCGGGACCTGCGGTCAACTGGCTGGAAGGAACCGGCGCAGTTGGGGTTTCGGGCAATCTGACCACCTATTACAGCGATATTCAGACCGGCGTTTTCGAGGGCGTCATTACTTTCCCGACCGCTGCGTCCCCGGCGAAACTGCAAGAGGTTGCGCCCTATACCACCGTCACCAATTTCGGCGCGCAATATGCGGGTGCTGTCGTCGCAAATGGCGACTGGTTTGCAGAGCAGCCCGAAGAAGTGCAGAATGCGCTGCGCGAAGGCGCCAAAGCCTATACTGCGGCCTATCTGGATGAACAGGAACAGCGTGTTGCCGCAGCGATGGAGGTGCTGGACACCGATGAAGGCGGCGTTTCCGAAATGGACGATGCCGAGAAGAAGCGTTGGGCCGATGCGTTGCCGCAGATCGCAAAAACATGGGCCGATGCAGCCGGGGAAGAGGGGCTGGATGGTGCGGGCGTTCTGGACGCCTATATCGGCGGCTTGCAGGACGGCGGTGCGCCGCTGCTGCGCGATTGGCGTGAAGATTGAGCCGTTTCTGCGGGCGGATATTGGTTCGCCCGCAATGACACTCAGGCAGGTCGTGACATGAGCTACGCCACAACGACAGAGTTGCGCACAGGTATCGGCTGGCTTGACGTCGCCTCGCGCGGGCTGGACCGGCTGACCGGGGTGTTAAGCGTGTTCGGTACGCTGGGCATCATTGCCATCATGGTGCTGATTGTCGCGGACATCTTGATGCGACTGGTATTCGCCGCGCCTATCATGGGTGTGCCGGAAATCGTTTCGATGCTGATCCTGTCCATCGTCTTTCTACAGCTTCCGAACTCTCTTGCGCATGGCAAGATCACGCGGGCAGACCTGCTGCTGGACAGGCTGGACGTAACCCGGCCGAAGCTGCGGCTGATTCTCGATGGTCTGCTGCACATGATTGGGGCAGGTGTCATGGCTGTCCTGATCTCTGCCTTCTACCCGCTGTTTGTCCGCAGCTATGAACGCGATGAGATGGTGGGAACGGTCGGGCAATTCCTCGCCCCGATCTGGCCCAGCTATCTGGTGGTTCTTGTCGGTGCGGTGCTGATGTGTGCCGTTTTCGTTCAGCGCGCGGTGTGCCTGTGGGTGCTGGCCGCGAAGGATGCAGCGCCATGAGCGGCGTTGAAATCGGATTGGCCTCGCTTATCGGGATATTGGTGCTGATCTATTCCGGGCTGCATGTCGCAATAACGCTGGCCTTTGTCAGCTTCATTGGCATCTGGATTTTGCGCGGCGATGCGACGCAAGCCGCAAGGGTGATGTCGCTGGCGACGCGCGAAAGCATCTCTTCCTATCTGTTCGGCGTCGTGCCTTTGTTTGTGATGATGGGTCTTGTGGTCGCGCGGGCGGGCCTTGGGCGGGACACGTTCGAGGTGGCGGGCCGTGCGCTGCGGCGCGTGACCGGCGGATTAGGCATTGCCACGGTTGCTGCCAATGCAGTCTTTGCGGCGATCACCGGAATATCTATCGCATCGGCTGCCGTATTCACCAAGGTCGCGGTGCCCGAGATGATCCGCATGGGCTACTCTCCGCGCTTCGCGACGGGTGTCGTCGCGGGAAGCTCTGTTCTGGGGATGTTGCTCCCGCCGAGCCTGCTGCTGATCCTTTACGGCATTCTGGCCGAGCAATCCGTTGGCGCGCTGTTTATCGCCGGGATCGGTCCGGGCGTTCTTCTGTCTCTGGTTTATTGCATCGCCATCTGGATGATGGTGCGGTTCTGGCACGACTATACCGGCGATCCGCATGAGGCGCAGGACTTGGCTGCCGAGGGTCCGCATGGCCGCTTTGACACGATCAACAAGCTTGCACCCGTCCTGCTGCTGATTGCGCTCGTTCTGGGCGGCATCTATGGCGGGTTCTTCACCCCGACAGAGGCAGGCGCTGTCGGTGCATTCGGTGCCGTGATCATCGCGGCATTCAAGCGTCGGCTGGGGCTTCGAACCTTGTGGGAGATTACGCTGGAAACGGGGCATGTCACCGCCTCAATCTGTTTCCTTATCATATCAGCTACGATGTACAGCCGTATGCTGGCGCTGTCTGGTTTACCTGCATTCCTGACGGAATGGGTGGTGGCGCAGAATCTGGGGATCTACGGCTTTCTCGCGTGCTTCGTGCTGCTGCTGATCTTGCTGGGAACGATCCTCGACAGCAGTTCGATCCTGCTGATCACCATCCCACTTGCGCTGCCGATTGCAATGTCCTTGCAGATTGATCTGATCTGGTACGGGCTGATCACCGTTATCGCGGTTGAGATCGGGTTGCTGACGCCACCGATGGGGCTGTCCGTCTTTGTCATCAAATCCAGCCTTGATGACGATAGTATACCCATCGGCGAGATTTTCGCCGGAACCGTGCCATTTGCACTGATGATGCTGTTCGTCCTGGTGCTGTGCATCATCTTCCCCGGCATCGTGACCGGTCTTGTCTGAAGCTCGGCGGAGAGGATTATCATGCCAAGAAAATTCATCGACATCTCGGTTCCGCTCATGTCCGGCATCGCCTCGGACCCGAAGGGGTATGAGCCGAAGATCACCTATCTTGACCACAGGGCGACTGCTGAAGGCATGGCGTCGTTCTATGAGGGAATGCGGACGGACCAGCTGCCCGGCGGCGAGGGGTGGGCAATAGAGATGCTGGAGATGTCCACCCATACCGGCACCCATCTGGACGCGCCTTATCATCATCATTCCACGATGGATGGCGGGCAGCGCGCCATCACCATTGATGAGGTGCCGTTGGAGTGGTGTTTTCAGCCAGCGGTGAAACTGGACTTCCGGCATCTGCCGGATGGATATGTCGCGACACCGGAAGATATCGAGGCCGAGCTGAAGCGGATCGGCCATCATCTGCAACCGCTGGAGATTGTCGTGGTGAACACTGCCGCTGGCGGACGCTACGGCGAAGATGATTATATCCATCGTGGCTGTGGCATCGGTCGCGACGCGACCAACTGGCTGACACAGCGTGGCGTTCGTGTGACCGGCACCGATGGGTGGAGCTGGGATGCGCCATTTTCACATACCGCCAAGGCGTGGGACGAAACGCATGATCCCTCGATCATATGGGAGGGGCACCGTGCGTCTATGGATAGGGGCTATTGCCACATTGAAAAACTTGCCAATCTGGATCGGCTACCGCCTGACGGCTTCGAAATTTCCTGCTTCCCTTTCAACATCAAGGGCGCTTCCGCCGGATTTGTCAGGGCCGTCGCAATTCTGAACGATTAAGAAGAGGAACCCATCATGAGCGCCAAGCAAGGTAAGGTCATTATCACATGCGCGGTTACGGGCGGTATTCACACCCCCTCCATGTCGCCGGCACTGCCCTATAAGCCCGACGACATCGCCAAACAGGCCATTGAAGCGGCAGAGGCAGGCGCTGCCATCCTTCATCTGCACGCGCGTGATCCCGATGATGGCAGGCCGACGCCGGACCCGGATGTGTTCATGCAGTTCCTGCCGCGGATCAAACAGTCCACTGACGCCGTGGTAAACATCACCACCGGCGGCAGCCTGTCCATGACGGTCGAGGAACGTCTGGCCGCACCGCTGAAGACGGCGCCAGAGATGTGTTCCCTGAACATGGGGTCAATGAATTTCGCCATTCACGGTCTGGCCGCGAAGGAGCGTGAATGGAAATTTGACTGGGAAAAACCCTATCTGGAAAGCACGGACGATTTTATCTTCCGCAACACCTTCCGCGATATCGAACGCATTCTTCAGATGCTCGGGGAAGAACATGGCACCCGGTTCGAACATGAATGCTACGACGTCGGCCACCTTTATAACCTCGCCCATTTCGTTGATCGCGGGCTGGTTAAGGGACCGTTCTTCGTTCAGATGATTTTCGGTATTCTTGGCGGGATCGGGCCATCTGTCGAAAACCTCGTCTTTATGAAAGAAACGGCGGACAAGCTGTTCGGCGACCAGTATCGGTGGTCCGTTCTTGCGGCTGGTAAATGGCAGATGCCGCTTGCCACGCAGGCCGCGATGATGGGCGGCAATGTCCGCGTCGGGTTGGAAGACAGCCTGTATATCGGTCGGGGCAAGCTGGCCGCGAACAATGCCGAACAGGTCCGCAAGATCCGCGCCATCGTCGAAGAGATGGGGCTTGAGATCGCGTCACCGACCGAGGCGCGAGAGATGCTGGCGCTCAAGGGCGGCGACATGGTGGGCTTCTAGGGGCGCATCATGGCCAATCCCATTGACGGGTTCCAGATCGACCCAGACGGCCTGCGCTATGTCGGAGAGGGGCTGCAACGGCCGGAATGTATTCTGGCCGAAGCAGATGGCAGCTTGTGGAGCGCGGACGCACGCGGCGGGGTGGTCCACATCCGCCCCGACGGCACGCAGCGCCTTGTCGTTCAGGATCAAAGTGACAGCTTCGGTCAGAACAGCGACGAAGCAAGGCGCTTTACAGAGGGGACCTTGCCCAACGGTCTGGCCTTCGACCGCGATGGTTCCATACTGATTTCCAATTTCGGAACCGACCGGTTGGAGCGTATGCAGCGCGATGGTCGCTCAGAGGTGGTGATTGACCAGATAGACGGCCAGCCGATTGGAAAGGTCAACTTCGTGTTGGCGGACAGCAAGGGACGTATATGGCTGACGATCTCTACCATGATCCGCAATTGGATGAAGGCGATCAGCCCGAATATAGCGGATGGTTATGTCGCGGTTATGGATGAGAACGGGATACGCATCGTCGCCGACGGGTTTCGGTTCACCAATGAAATCCGCTTCGATGCCACGGAAGAGTGGCTTTATGTCGTTGAAACAACGGGGCGGCGCATCAGCCGGTTAAGGATAGATGACGCTGGACAGGCGACGCATCGCGAAGTGTTCGGCCCGGAAGATACGGGCGGGTTCATAGATGGGATTGCGTTCGATGCTTACGGCAATCTTTGGGGCACGCATGTCATGTCCGACCGGATTTTTGCAATCACGCCGGACGGCGATTTCCGTGTTCTGCTGGAAGATTTCAACCCGCAAGCCGCGCAGGAAATGTATGACGCCTTTGCCGAGGATCGGCTGACCGCCGACCAAATGCTGGCCTGCGGGGGGCAGATTGCGCCATGGTTTGCGTCTCTGACCTTTTGCGGGCCGGATCTGCGCGATGTGGCCATCGGATCGCTGCGCGGAACGCGCATACCGATCTTCCGCGCCCCGGTGGCAGGGTTGCCTTTGGCGCATTGGACCGGGTGATACCGCGCCTGATCTGCGATCAGCCAGTGTGGCTGAAGGCACGCAGCGTCGCTTCCTTGATCCGGATCGAAAAGCCGGGCTGATCTGGTGCCATATATGCGCCGTTCCTGACCTCGCACGGGTCGCTGAAATGCTCGTGCAGATGATCCACAAACTCGATCACGCGGCCCTCCTTCGTAGCGGCGACGGCGACATAGTCGATCATTGACAGGTGCTGGACATATTCGCACAGCCCGACGCCACCGGCATGGGGCCAGACCGGCAGGCCATATTTCGCGGCCATCAGTTGAACTGCCAGAACCTCGTTCAAGCCGCCCAGACGGCAGGCGTCGATCTGTACGATATCGATCGCGCCGCCTGCGATGAACTGTTTGAAGAGGATGCGATTCTGGCACATCTCTCCCGTCGCAACCTTGATCGGCGCGACCTCCCGCCGGATCGAGCGATGGCCTAGCACGTCGTCAGGTGATGTCGGCTCTTCAATGAAATAGGGTTTCGCGAATTCCAGCTTTTTGACCCATTTGATGGCCTGATCGACTTCCCACACCTGGTTGGCGTCAATCATCATGGTGGTGTCCCAGCCGAGTTCTTCGCGGGCGATGGTCAGGCGGCGAATGTCGTCGTTAACGTCCCCACCGACCTTCATTTTCACATGACTGAAGCCCGCTTCCTTGGCCTCGCGGCACAGGCGTCGGAGTTTCTCGTCCGAGTAGCCGAGCCAACCGGCCGAGGTCGTATAGCAGGGGTAACCATTGGCCTGCAGGTCTGCGATGCGACCTGCTTTGCCGTCAGCGGCGCGTTCCAGAATATCCTGCGCCTCCGCTGGTGTTATCGCATCGGTAATATAACGGAAATCGACAATTTTCAGGATCTCCGCAGGGGTCATATCGCCGACCAAGCGCCAGACCGGCTTGCCCTCTGCCCGCGCCCATAAGTCCCAGACCGCATTTACGACCGCCCCGGTTGCCAGATGGATGACGCCCTTGTCCGGCCCCACCCAGCGAAGCTGGCTGTCACCCGTCACATGCCGCCAGAAACGACCGGGATCTTCGCGTATCCAGTCCAGATCCAGCCCGACGACGCGTGGCGCCAATGCCTCGATTGCCGCCACGCAGAGCTCGTTTCCGCGACCGATGGTGAAGGTCAGGCCGTAGCCTTCATGCCCGCCTTCAGCCTCCAGCACGACATAGGCCGCAGAATAGACCGGGTCGAGGTTCATCGCATCCGATCCGTCAAGCGCACCTTCGGATGGAAACCTCAGGTCATATGTCCGCAGCCCCGTGATTTTCATTTATCGGCAACCACGTCCTGGCGCTGCTGACCCAGCCCTTCGATGCCAAGTTCGACAACGTCGCCCGCCTTCAGGAAACGCGGCGGTTTCATCCCAAGGCCCACACCCGGCGGCGTGCCGGTCGAAATGACATCACCGGGATGCAGCGACATGAACTGCGACAGATAGCTGACAAGCTGAACGACACCGAAAACCATCGTGGACGAGGTGCCATCCTGCATCTTCTCGCCATTCACCGTCAGCCACATTCCCAGATTCTGGGGATCCGCTATTTCATCCTTGGTCACCAGCCACGGGCCGATCTGACCGAAATTGTCGCAGCTTTTGCCCTTGGTCCATTGGCCCGAACGCTCGATCTGGAAGGCGCGCTCTGACACGTCGTTGGTCACGGCATATCCGGCGACATAGTCGAGCGCATCTGCTTCGGACACGTATTTGGCGTGCTTGCCGATGATGATCGCAAGCTCTACCTCCCAATCGGTCTTTTCCGAACCGCGTGGGATGATGATCGGATCATTCGGCCCGCAAATGGCCGATGTCGCTTTCATGAAGATGATCGGCTCTTCCGGGACCTGAGCGCCTGTCTCGGCCGCGTGGTCGGAATAGTTCAGCCCGATGCAGATGAACTTGCCCGTTCCGCCGACGCATGGCCCCAGCCGCGGATTGCCTTCGACCAGCGGCAAAGAGGCCGGATCGACCTGCGCAAGCTCTGCAAGGCGGGCGGGGTCGATATCTTTGCCCGCAATATCACTGATATGGGCTGACAGGTCGCGGATATTGCCATCCGCATCAATCATGCCGGGCTTTTCGGCGCCAGCCGTCCCAAAACGTACAAGCTTCATAAGTGAACTCCTTAAATCGTCCAGCCGCCGTCGATGCAGACGGCCTGTCCAGTGGTATAGGTTGCGCCAGCAAGATACAGGGCCAGATCGGCGATTTCCTCGGCCTCGCCGATCCGTCCCATCGGCTGACGGGCAATGAAGTCCCGACGCGCCTTGTCGTAATCGCCGGTCGCTGACAGCCTTTCGTCCAGCGAGGGTGACTGGACCGTACCCGGACAGATCGCATTGCAGCGGATGCCCTGCGTCACGAAATCGGCCGCAATGGCTTTGGTCAGCCCCAGAACGGCTGCCTTTGTCGTGCTGTAGGCAAAGCGGTTGGGCACCCCTTTGATAGAGCTTGCGACAGAGCTCATATTGATGATGCAGCCCTCGCCGCGTTCCAGCATGGCGGGCAGCACGGCGCGGATCGTGCGTACCATTGAGCGGACATTCAGATCGAATGCGAAGTCCAGGTCGCTGTCGGGCATGTCCAGCACATTGCCGCCATGTACGACACCGGCGCAATTGAACAGCACGTCTACAGGTCCGATCTCCGCCACGAGCGCCTTGACGGCGGTATCATCCAGCACGTCCAGCCGGTGGGTGGTGATACCGGCGATATCATTCAGAGCTTTCAGCCCTGCCTCATTAATGTCGGTCGCATGGACCGTTGCACCGACACGGGCGAAAGCCTCTGCTGTGGCGCGTCCGATGCCCTGCGCGGCGGCGGTGATCAGGATTGTCTTGCCAGCCAGGTCGGTCATGCCGCCTCCTTCTTCTGGATGATGTAGATATGTTCGCAGGCCAGCACGACTTCATCATGCTGGTTCAGGACCTCGACCTTTTCGAACAACCGGCCGGAATCCCTGCGCTTCGGATCGTCCTCTTTCCGCGCGGCGGTCACACGGGTGCGGATTGTATCTCCTATGAAAACCGGGCGAATGAAGCGTAGCCTGTCGTATCCATAGGAGAACGCGACAGGGTTGATGACTGTCGCAGTCAGCCCGATCCCGATGGCAAAGACCATTGTGCCATGCGCGATGCGCCCGCCGAATTCGCTGTCAGCCATGAAAACCGCGTCCATGTGATGCGGAAAGAAGTCGCCGGTATGGCCGGCATGGACCACGAAATCGGTCTCGGTGATCGTACGGCCGAAGGTCATGCGGCTTTCGCCGATCTCGATCTCGTCAAAATAGCGGATGATTTCCATCAGGGCGGGCTTTCGATTGATGTCGCTGGCTGGGCGGAGGACGTATAGGCCGCTTCTACAAGCGCCATTGTTCTCCACGCATCCTCGACCGATGACACAAGCGCTTCCTCGCCAGCGATGGCGCGTTGCAGGTTGTGCATTCGTCCGGTGAAGGCATCGGGGAACCACGTTCCCTTCAGAACCACATTCTGCCAATCATTGCCCTTCGGCTTGATTTGAAGGATATCCGGCTCACCCTTCGGGTAGTCGAGATTGACGCCAAGCTTCAGATAGGCCGCACCTTCCGTGCCCGCTATGCGCATGTCGCAGGCCTGATGCGGGCGGCCATAGTTCCAGTCGTGATTGACAGATAATGTGCAGCGGATCCGATCCCCATAGTCGAGAATGGCAGAGGTTCTTGTCTGCGCGACCTCGTGGGCCGGGTGACCGATGCTTTTGGCGTGTATGCCTTCGGGGTCACCCAGCAACATACGGATACTGTCAAGATAGTGGATCGAATGCATGGTCATCTCGATCCGTGGAAGGCCGTCCAGAAAGGCCCAAAGGCTCCACGGTGTGGCCATGACGCCGTGCATTTCGATTTCGACGATCTCGCCCAGCCAACCCCTTTCGATGGCATCGCGCAGGGCGAGCATCATGGGTGCGAAGCGAAGCTGAAAATTCACCGCCGCCAACAGGCTGCGTTTCCGACAAATCTTCAGGATTTCAGTCGCGCCGGACAGATCCATGCCCATCGGCTTCTGGATCAGCACCGGCGCGCCTTCTGGCAGAACCGACAGCAACTCGGCATGTGCCGCAGGCGGTGTCGCAAGATCAAACACCGCGCCTTCGACGGATGCCGCGTCTTCTATGGATGTGAAGGCATGGTGGCCCAGTTCCGCGGCTTTTTCACTGTCCGGGTCATAGATCCCCGCGATCTCATACCCGCCCTTTTCGTAGGCAGGCAGATGAGCGTCACGCACGATAGAGCCCGCGCCGAAAATCACGATCGGCCTTCGGACGGAAGGCTCGGGCCATTGCTGGCGCAGGGCAGAGCTATCATTCATGGAAGAACACCTCTTCCATCGGCGCCCACCATTCGCCCTCCTTCGCGCTGTCGAGCGGGCGTTGGCAGGGCTCGCAAACGGCCCACCAGTCCTGTGTCACGGGATCGGCGGCCATCTTTGCCTGATCGGCCGCCCAATCATCACCGTGATATTCGAAATGCGAGAAGAGCAAATTCTCCGGCTCGCGCAGATAGATCACATAGTTGCGGATGTTGCAGTCGGTTATGGTCTTCAGCACGCCGGGCCATGCATTGGCGTGGAGCTTCTTGTATTCCTCAATCTTCTCCGGCGCGAGGGCGATGACGGATCCCATGCGGATCATGCTGCGGCCTCCGTGATTGAGCGATTGAATTCCGCTATCGCGCGCGCGGCGATGGCATCCTGATCCCAGTCGATCCCAATTCCGGGGCTTTCGGGTGCGTAGGCTTGTCCACCCTCGATGCGCAGGCCAGAACGGGTGATCTCATCCAGCTGCGGGATATATTCGACATAGCGGCCATTCTGGACCGCGCAGACCAGGCTGACATGCAGCTCCATCAGGAAATGCGGGCAGACGGGGATGTCGAAGCCCTCCGCCATATGGGCGACCTTCAGCCAGGGGGTGATGCCGCCGATCCGGCCTGCATCGACCTGAATGATCCCGCAGGCGTCGCGGGCGGCGTATTCTGCGAAATGTCGGATTGAGTAGAGTGATTCACCCACGGCAATCGGGATGGCGGTAGATTGCGCAAGCGAGACGTGACCTGCGATATCATCGGCTGGCAGTGGCTCTTCTATCCATGCGAGGTTGAAAGGCGACAATGCCTCGGCGCGGCGGCGTGCGCTGTCGCGGGCAAAGCCCTGATTAGCGTCGGTCATGATCTCATAGCCGTCACCCACCGCCTCGCGCAGGGCGGCGATTCTGGCCACATCCTCGGCGATTACCGGGCGGCCTATCTTGACCTTAGATCCGGTGAAGCCTTGCGCCTTGGCGTTCAGAGCGTCATCGACGATGGCTTCGACAGGCAGATGCAGCCAGCCGCCTTCCGTCGTGTAGCACGGCGCCGATGGCCGCGCGCCCCCGGCCATACGCCACAGGGGCAGCCCGGCCTTGCGGCAGCGCAGATCCCAAAGCGCAGTATCGATGGCGGCCAGAGCAATCGAGGTAATCGCGCCAATTGTGGTGGCGTGGGTCAGAAATTCCAGCTCATGCCAGATCGCCTCTACCTCGGTCGCGTCACGGCCAATCAGATGCGGGCAAAGGTGATCGGCCAGCAATCGCATGACCGACGACCCGCCGGTGCCGATGGTATAGGAATAGCCCGTCCCGGTTGCGCCATCGCTGTCCGTGATGGTGACAAGCGGGGTTTCCTGACTGACAAAGCTTTGAATCGCATCGCGGCGTTCGACCTTGGGCGCAAGGTCGACCATTGCCAGTTCGATGCGCTCGATCCGGGCCATCAGGTCGCCCTCAGGCTTTGGCCGGTGCTGGCGTCAAACAGGTGCGCGCGAGACAGATCGAACTGAAAATCCAGTGCTGTTCCACTGCGGATCGGCCGTGGATTCAGCATCCGGCTTGTCCATTCGGCGCCCGCGAAGCGGATGAAAAGCAGGGTTTCGTTGCCAAGCGGCTCGGTCAGTATGACTTCCAGGGGGCGTGTCTCTACCTCTGTTCCGGTGTGCAGTCCGTGGCCCTCGGGGTAGATGTCGTCGGGACGCAGGCCAAATATCACCCTCTGACCTTCGGTGACGCGATCGGCATAGGTCGCAGGCACAGGCAGCTCCGCCCCTTCGGCAAATTGAAGACGTCCGCCGCGAACCTCTGCCTCGGCCATGTTCATTGGTGGCGATCCAATGAAACCTGCGACGAACTGCGTGGCGGGATAATTGAACACCTCGTCCGGGGTTCCTGCCTGTTCGATATTGCCGTCGCGCATGATGACGATGCGGTCGGCCAGCGTCATTGCCTCTACCTGATCGTGAGTAACGTACACGACCGTCGCGCCAAGGCGGGCGTGAAGCTTCTTGATTTCTGTCCGCATCTGGCCGCGCAGCTTCGCGTCGAGGTTGGACAGCGGTTCATCAAACAAAAAGACATCGGGGCTGCGCACAATGGCCCGGCCCATCGCCACGCGCTGACGCTGACCACCCGATAGCTGCGCCGGACGGCGGTCCAGAAGTGCCTCAATCTCCAACGCCCGAGCGGCCTCATCGACGGCGGTGTCGATTTCCGACTGGGGACGTTTTGCGATTTTCAGGGTGAAACCCATATTTTCACGCACGGTCATGTGCGGGTAGAGTGCATATGACTGGAACACCATAGAGATATTGCGCTGCCGCGGCGGCAGATCGTTGACCAGACGTTCGCCGATCAGAATATCGCCGCCGGATATTTCCTCCAGCCCGGCAATCATGCGTAAAGTTGTGGATTTGCCGCAGCCAGAGGGCCCGACAAGCGCGACGAACTCGCCATCCTCGACGGCAAGGTCGATCCCCTTCACAGCGTGGAAAGCGCCATATTTCTTGTCGAGCTTTGCAAGTGTCAGGTCGGCCATTTTCCTATCCCTTCACGGCACCGGCGGTCAGGCCAGAGACGAGATGTTTTTGAACCGCATAGGTGAGAGCCAGGGCCGGCACGATCATCACCACGGCAAGTGCGCACATGCCGCGCCAGTCGATGGTAAATTCGGCGGTATAGTCCAGCAGCCCGACCGGCAGCGTCTTGCTGTTTGTTGAGCGTGTCAGTTGCGAGGCGAGCGCGAATTCGTTCCAGGCTGTCAGAAAGGCGAAGATGCCCGCGCTTGCGATGCCCGGGCGCGCAAGCGGAAACTCGACCTGCCAGAAGGCCTGCCAGCGGGTGCAGCCGTCAATCTGGGCGGCCTCTGCCAGGTCCTTCGGCACCTGACGGAAGAAACCGTCGATCAGCCAGATGGTAAAGGGCACGTTCATCGCGACATAGGCAAGGATCAGGCCGAAATGCGTGTCGATGATGCCAAGTCGCGCATAGACGAAGAACAGCGGCAGTGACAGGGCGATGCCCGGAACAGTTCGTGTCAGCATCAGGCCAAGGAACCAGCCGGATTTTCCGCGGAAACGATAGCGGGCAAAGGCGTAGCCGCCAGACATGCCGATTGCGAGTGCAATCACCGTCGAGGTCACCGCGATAATGATCGAGTTTCGGAAGTAGTCGATGACCGGAATGCCGCCCGAACCGACGCCCGAGAACATGGCGACATAAGCCTCAAAGTTCAGCTCTCTGGGTATCCAGACGGGCGGTTTTGCCATGATCTCGACCGTCGGGCGCAGAGAGTTCAGGACGATCCACAGACCGGGCAGGCAGATGATCGCCATGGCGATGAACAACGCCAGATTCAGACCCCAGCGGGTCAGGCGTTTGCGGATGCGTGATGATCTGTTGGCGTCCATGCCTACCACTCCGCCGCGATCTGTTCGCGCGATTGGGCGAGTTTGCGGAAAAAGATCACCGTGAACAGGATCGACAAAAGGATGGCAATGTAAGCCATCGCATTGGCCATCCCCATCCGCGCATCCGAATAGCCGGTGCGGGCGATCAGCGTCCACAAGACCTCTGTCCGGCGGGCGGGGCCGCCATCCGTCATGATCTTGATGATGTCATAGGCGCGCGCGACATCCAGCGACCTGATCGTCATGGCAATGAAGGCAAAAGGCATCAGGAAGGGCCATGTGACATAGCGGAAAGTCTGCCACGGTGTGCAGCCATCCACCCGCGCTGCCTCCAACGGGTCGCGCGGCATGGCCATCAGACCGGCCAGGATGAAGATCGCGAAAACGGACGTCGACGACCAGATTTCCGCGACAAGGATCGAGAAGAAGGCCAGATTCTGATCAATCAGCCAGGGGATTGCCTGATCGGTCAGCCCGAGCGATTGCAGCGTATTGTTCACCAGTCCGATATTGTCGTTAAACATGAACTTGAACTGAAAGCCCACCAATACGGGCGAGAACATCATCGGGAACATCAGCAGCGTGCGAAGGATGCGCTGCCCCCGGCTGGCCCGCTCGATCAGCAGCGCCAGTCCAAGCCCAAGCAGCATCTCCAGATTCAGCGCCAGGGTCAGCAGCAGGACCGTTCGTCCGAATGCCGCCCAGAAGGTTCCGTCGCTCATCAAGCGTGAGTAGTTGCGAAGGCCGATGAAATCGTAAATCGAATCCGGGCGCGTCAGCCGGAACGGTGTCATGCTGGACCACAGCGACAGTAAGAGCGGCAAAACCACCACGGCTGCCAGCACAAGAAGCGCAGGCAACAGCAGAAGAATATGCGGAGGCATTCGCCAGGGTTTCATCGCGTTTCGGCCCAGCCGTGGAATGAAGGCAGGGGGCGCCGACCGCCCCCTGTTGTGATTTTAAAGTTCGCCCGCGTCCTCAAGCACGATGGTCGCTTCCTCGGCGGCGGTGTCGAGCGCGTCCTGCACCGATTTGTCGCCTAGGATTGCGGCCTGAAGTTCGGGGTAGACTGCGTTGGTGATCTCGATCCAGCTTGGCGTGCGCGGGACGGGATAGGCACCTTCGGATGCGGTCTGGAAGGCAGCAAGCGCTTCTGCCCGGTAAGGATCGTCCTGCGCTTCTGCGATGACGTGTTCCCACACCGAATTGCGGGTCGGCAGCGGCCCGGCAGAGCTTTCCAACTTCTGGCTGTCCTCATTCGTCAGGAACCAGACAAGTGATGCTGCCGCTTCCTTGTTGCCGCAATCTTCTGTGACGGAAAATCCGTGGAAACCGGACCAGCCGCTGCGTGCACCCGATGTGCCTTTGGGCGGCGGTGCGACGCCGACATTGCCCGCGACCTTGCTGGAGGCCGAGTCATTGAAAAAGCCCATCCAGCCGGGCCAGTCATGGTCGATGGCGACAGTGCCCGAAGCAAAACCCTGCCCGAGGTCATCCCAAAGATAGTTTGGAACACCATTCGGGACCGCACCGGCTTCGTACAGATCGACGAACCATTGTAGCGTTGTCGCGCCTGCTTCCGAATTGAAGGCGGGGCGTCCGTCCGCGTCCAGATATTCACCACCGTTGGACAGCAGCATTTCGTAGAAGCGACCAACAATTGCCTCTTCCTTGCCGGCATATTGCGTGCCGTAGAAATCTGGCGGGTTCGCGAAGAATTTTGCCTGATCCGAAAGCTGTTCCCATGTGTCCGGCGGGGCCAGATCATAGCCGTATTCTTCCTGGAACGCGGTTTTGTTCTCCTCGTCCTCATACAGCGATTTCTGGTAGTAGACGGCGGATACATCGAACTGGGCGCGGGGCAGCATCACCAGCTTGTCTTCCAGCGTCGCTGCGTCAAGCGTGGCCGGCACGAAGTCGGCCAGTGCGTCTTCCGGCAGCAGACCGCGCAGGTCGGCATAGATGCCGGGATATTGCGGCGCGAAGGACGAGTGGTTCGATCCCACACACCAGCCAAGCTGGCCGGTCGCGATGTCCGATTTGATTTCGCGGTCCAGTTCGAAATGGTTCTTTTTCGAGATCACCTCGACCGTTGCGCCGGTCGCGGCTTCCCATTCTGCGATGCGTGCGTAAAGCGCCTCATACTGTTGGCCGCCGATCAGCTTGGCCTGAACGGTCACGCCATCAAATGTTCCCGGCAACTCCTGCGCAATGGCGGTGCCCGCCACGATCGAGCCGCCGACAACCAATGCGGTGGTCGTCAAGAATTTCATATTATCCTCCCTGCGAGCACGTGAGTGACAGTTTTGTGCATCAGTAAGTGCTCTGTTCATATACAAATTCATAAGCTATGCTCTGTCAATAAATTTCTGTTTTTCCAGATTCTGACGTCGTATATGAATTTAGCTATTCATGGAGAAACGATGACCGAAGATGATCGCTACCGCGCGCCCGCCTTGGATAAGGGGTTGGATATGCTGGAATTGCTGGCGGAAATTGATGGCGGTCTGACGCAGGCGGAGATTGCGAAAAGCCTTGGGCGAACGCCGAACGAACTTTACCGGATGCTCGACCGGTTGCAAAAGCGCGGTTACGTCACGCGAATCGACGGCGATCGTTTTGCGCTGACCCTGAAGATGTTCGGTCTTGCGCAGCTTCACGCGCCGACCCGCCGCCTTGTCAGCTATGCGACACCGCTGATGCGCGAACTTGCAAACAACGCGCGACAGGCCGTTCATCTGGCCGTGTTCGATCGCGGGCAGGTTGTCGTCATCGCGCAGCAGGAAGCGCCGACCTATTGGGGTATCAGCATCCGGGTGGGTTCGCATATCAGCCTGTTCGACACCGGATCGGGGCATATCCTGATGGCGTTCAACACGCCCGAGCGCCGCCAGATGATGGTCACGGAGAACCAGCTTGACGGTAAGGGCGAGATACCGCCTGCCTTGCAGGATCGTTTCGGCCGGATCCGAGAGCAGGGCTATGAAAGTATGCCGTCGGCGCAGACTGCGGGTGTCTTCAACCTCTCTGCCCCGATCGTTGCCGGCGACGGAAATGCAATCGCCGCGCTGACCGTGCCATATATCCCATTGGTGAATATCAGCGGCGCGCCGGATATGTCAGATTGCACGCATTTGCTGGTCGATACCTGTCATCGCCTGTCCGAGATGGCGGGGGTCCGCGACGGAGAACGCTAAGTCTAATATTTTGGGGGGAACATGACACCGATACTGGATACGCATCTGCACCTCGTTGACCGCAACCGGATCAGCTATCCTTGGATCGAAGGTGCCGGACCGCTGGAGCGTGACTGGAGCCACGCCGAATATGCGACTGAGGCGTCGCAATGCGGCATTACGCGCGCCCTCCATATGGAAGTGGATGTGGCGCCCGACATGATCGACGCTGAAACGGATTTTATCGAGTCGTTGCCGTTTCGTGATGACGTCCCGATCGCCGGGATCATCAGTTCCTGCCGCCCCGGAGCAGACGGGTTCGCGGCAGAGATAGAGCGCGCTCAGGCGCGGGCTTCGGTCGTGGGATTCCGCCGTGTTCTGCATGTCGTCCCTGACGAGGTATCTCAGACAGAAACCTTCCGTCAGAATATCAGGCGGCTGGGGCCAGCCGGTATTCCTTTCGACATCTGCGTCCTCGCGCGGCAGCTGCCTCTGGCGATGGCGCTTGCGGATGCGGCGCCGGATACGCAGTTCGTGCTGGACCATTGCGGTGTTCCCGACATCGCAGGTGACGCGTTCGAAACGTGGTCGCGGGATATCGCGTCACTGGCGCGTCGCGATAATGTCGTGGTGAAGGTTTCCGGCCTGCCTGCCTATGCGAAAGAGGGATGGCAGGCGCAAGACCTGCGCCGTTGGACCGACCATATCGTGCAGAGCTTCGGGACAGACCGGATGGTATGGGGCAGCGACTGGTTCGTTTGCACGCTTGGCGGTGGGCTGACGAAATGGGTGGATGCAACCCGACAGATTTTTGCCGAATTTTCCGACAGCGAATGTCGGGCGGTGTTCTCAGCCAATGCAGAGCGGATCTGGTCGTTGCCTTCCGCGTAATGAGCTTTAGTTGAAGCTTTCGTCGAAAAGGCGATCCAGATCGTCGATTGCCTCTTCGAAGTCACCAACGCGCAATGCCTGTGCGATGCGTGCCGATGCTTGCTCCTGAAATGGCATATAGCCATCGTGCCGGGGGCGCAGGGATGCAGCTTGCAGCGTCCGATAGGTTCCCGAATAGAAACCACCTGCCTTTTGGTCGACCTGTGGGTCCGCCCATGCCGCCCCATGTCCGACCTGACCACCCGCGCTTGCATACAAGGTCCGCTGTGCCTCCGGTCCGGCAATATGACGGGCAAAAGCAATCGCAAGGTCGGGGTTTTCTGTGAAAGCGGAAACCGCGATCCCTGTCCCGCCAAGGGCGGAGCCTGCCACTCCTGCGCCGGAATGGATTTCGGCAATGTCGTGAAAGCTGATCCGTTTGCCGACAGCACTCCGTGCGGCGTAACTGACATAGCCATATATCAGCGGTGCGCAGGCGATACTGTCATCTCGGGCCATACGCTCCAGCACGTCGATGGGGTCCCAATTGAAACAATCGGGATCTATCAGATTGACCAATGCCGCCAGCCGATCCAGTGCGGTAACGCCCGCGTGACGCTCGATGAACTGTCCCCTTCCGTTCGTCCTGACGGGATTACCGGAATTCGCAACCAAGGTGAGGAAAGACATCAGCACATGAGGCGCGCGCAGGGGAATGGCGACCCGCCCATCCCTCGCAAGCTCCAGCACATTGTCCCATGTGGCAGGCGGCGCCTCCATCAGGTCGGGCCGGATCGCCTGCACCTGAGCCGCGGCATCTATGGGATAAGCCCATTGATGCCCCTGCCATGTGTAACTGGGATAGGACAACCCGACGCTGCCTGCGGCAATCTCGGGCGCGTCCGGCAGCGGGTGCAGGCATCCTTCTGCCGTGATCTGTCCGACATGCGGGTGGTCAATGACGATCAGGTCGTATTTCCGCGCGAGATCTTCGACAGGGTAGCTTTCGAAATCCTGCAGCGACCGCTTTTCCCAGTTTACCGTGACGCCGGTTGACCGACGCCATTCGGCGGATACGGCTATCATCGGGTCATAGCCGCGTGGATGGCTCCACGTCATGCCGCGCAACGTGGTCACAGGCCGAACTCCTTACGTATCTGATCAGAGTGATCTCCAACCTTCGGCGCCGCCCTTCCATTTGCCGGGCGTTTCCCGTCCAGAGTAAGCGGTGATCGCGTCGTCTCTATGCTTACGCCGTCATCTCGCGTTACGACCTGTAGCATATCAAGCTGCGCAAAGCCTTCGCTGGCCAGAAGTTCGGGCCAGTTCATGACTTCGGCACACCAGATATCCGCCGGCTGAAGGATCGACAGCCAATGCGGGACCTTTTCCGATGCCAGACGTGCAGCGATTGCGGATTTGATCTCATCTCGGCGTCGAAAACCTGCATCTGCCTGGCCCTCGGTCAGGTCGGTCATTCCCAGCAAGTTGAACAGACCCGGCAAAGGGGTCATGGCCAATGCAATATGCCCGTCCTTGCAGGCGTAGACGCCGTAAGGCGCGGAAAGATAGGCGTGTGCACTGTTTTTCGCCGCACGACCTGGCAGGCGGCGGCCGTCGTTCAGATGCGTGGTCAGCACTTCGAACTGCAGGTCCACAAGCGCTTCCAGCAGGCTGGTTTCCACAAGTCGCCCACGACCCGATACGCCCCGCCCGACCAGTGCCGCCAGGATGCCCTGGCTCAGCGCGACGCCAGCCATCATATCTGCAACGGCCAACCCCATCGGGACTGGCCCCTGATCGGCATCGCCGCTCAGCCACATCAAGCCCGATCTGGCCTGCGCCAGCAGGTCCTGACCCGGCAGGCCGACCCACGGTCCGGATGTCCCGTATCCGCTGATTGACCCGTAAACGATGCGCGGATTGATCTTCTGTACCGCTGGCCAGTCCAGACCTATTCTCGCCGCCACGCCGGGGCGGAAGTTCTGGATCATGACATCGGCTTGCCCCAGAAGCTTCTTCAGTCTCGAAAGGTCGCCGGGATCCTTCAGATCAAGCGCGATGCTTTCCTTGCCGCGATTGATCGCGTGAAAGATCGTGCTGTCACCGCCGATTTCCGTGTCGGAAAGATAAAGCTGACGGGACAGGTCGCCCGTGCCGGGACGTTCAACCTTAATTACCCGAGCGCCAAGGTCAGACAGTCTCAACGAACAGTAAGGGCCCGAAAGAAACTGGCTGAGGTCAACGACGACAAGGCCGGCCAATGGAAGATCGGTCTGACTTGTCGGCAGTTCTGCAGAGGATGTCACGCTCATCAAATGCCCCGACGGTGAGTGTCAGGGAAGCTTAAGAAATTCGCTGATGGTTGGCAAGTTTATATATGAATTGCGTGACGTTCAGCTGTAAAGCAACCAGTGGTCGCATATTTATTTAATTTACACTTGATGCGCGTATCTACTTTTCTAGTATGCGTGACGAATTGGCTCGTATGGTGATCGTTTGGGCCGCTTGATCAAAGGGTAAGGATGCAGAACGTCGTCATCTCGGTTCATATCCCAAAGACCGGCGGAACGAGCTTTCGCCAGATATTGCAGGGCACGTTCGGGGGCGAGATTATCGAGGATTACGATTGGCTGGAACGACCCGGCGTTCTGTCAGGCACGGCGCTAAGCGGCAGCGATGAGGACATCCGTAAGGCCCTGCGCCATGTGCGTTGTATCCACGGTCATTTTCCGGCGCAAAAATACAAGCGACTTTTTGAGGTAGAGGGGATCCGGCCGATCTTCATCACCTGGCTTCGCGATCCGGTCGAACGTGCCGCTTCCGCCTATTATTTCCTGCGGTCCAACCCATCTCATCAGCCGATTGAAAAGATGCCGCCCTGGGAACATGCGGCAAAAACGATGGATGCGGAGGAGTTCCTGACAAAGACCAAGTATGGCGAAAACCGCCAGTTCGCTCAGCTTCGCAATATGCCGATAGAAGAGTTTGCCTTTGTTGGTTGCACCGAAGCCTATGATGCCTCGATTGAGGTTTTCACCAGGCTTTTCCGACCCGACCGCAAGATAGCCGAAATCCCGACAGAGCGTCGGAATCCCGATCGCAAGGGCACGCGCTATGATCTGACACCACGTATTCGTAAGGCGTTGGTCGACATGAACGTACGCGATGCCGCCCTGCATCGCTACGCGCAGGGCTGGGTCGCTGGTGCGCATAAGGTGCTGCAAACTACCTGACGAAAACGCCACCGGCGGGTTGCCAATCGCCCAACGGCAGGAAAAACTTCGCTCCGACAAAATCAGGTGAACAATCTGTTTCGGAGTACTTTATGATTGGTGCGGTTCTTACGCTGAACGCAGGTTCGTCCTCGCTGAAGTTTGCGCTTTACGATGAAGACGGGGATGAGCCCGTCGCCGATGGCGCAGTTGACCGTATCGGCGCAAATGAGGCTTCGCTGTCACTGAAGGCCGCCGATGGGACGGAATTGCCGGTGGTCAATATTCCGCTGGTGGATCACGCACAGTCGATCAAGGCGGTTTTGGAGAGCCTGCGTGCCGCATTTCCAGATAAAAAGCTTGGCGCGATTGGCCACCGCGTCGTTCATGGCGGGACCGAGTTCGACCGGCCAACCTCGATTGATGACGAAGTTCTGGAGAAACTGGAAGCGTTGGCGCCCTTCGCACCGCTGCACCAACCGCATAATCTGGCGGGCATCCGCGCAGCAATGCAGGCATTTCCCGGTGTGCCGCAGATTGCGTGTTTCGATACCTCGTTTCATCGCACCCATCCATGGGTGAATGATACCTTCGCCTTACCGCGAGAATATTATGACAGGGGTGTGCGGAGATACGGCTTTCACGGGATCAGCTATGATTACATCACATCCGAATTGCAGCGTCGGGCACCGCTGATCGCGGCGGGCAGGGTGGTGGTTGCGCATCTTGGCAATGGTGCGTCGATGTGTGCCATTCAGAACGGCCGCTCGGTCGCGTCGACGATGGGCTTTTCGGCATTGGACGGCCTGCCGATGGGCACGCGCTGCGGGCAGGTCGATCCGGGTGTGCTTCTGTATCTGATGGATCAGGAAGGTATGGATGCGGATGAGATTTCCGACATGCTGTATCGCCGTTCCGGCCTGCTGGGGCTGTCGGGCGGCCTGGCGAGCGATATGCGAACGCTTGAAGCATCCGACGCGATTGAGGCGAAAGAGGCAATTGCGTATTTTGTCTTTCGCATTCAGCGTGAACTCGGCGCGATGGCAGCGGCAATGGGCGGGATCGACGCATTGGTCTTTTGCGGAGGTATTGGTGAGAACTCACGCCTCATCCGGTCGCGCATCTGCGAGCGCACCGAGTGGATGGGGATAGAGATTGACCACGCGCGTAATGCCGGGAATGCAGAGATCATTTCGTCCGACATGTCGCGGTCAAAGGTCATGGTCATTCCGACCAATGAGGGCCTGGTGATTGCGCGCGCGGCGCGGGAACATCTGCGACACGTCGCGTAGCCCGCCGCTGCCTGTCGGCGCTATTCCTTGGATTGAGCCATCAGATCAACCTGTCGCGGCAGCATTTCCTGCCCGTGACCGGCATTGACCAGATTGTCCATGATCTGCCGAACGGCGGCGGCAATCAGGTGGGGGGTGCCAACCTCTTCCGCCATCGCATTATAGTAGCTCAGATCCTTCAGGCTGTTTGAAACCGAAAAGCGAAGCTGATCGACCTGTCCGTCCAGCAAAAACGGTGCCATACGGTCCAGACCCGCGCCATAGCCGCCGCCGCGACGCAGGCAATCGACCAGCACCTCGTCGGAAATGCCGGAAGCACGCGCGCAGGCCGCTGCCTCTGCAATCAGGCTAACCGAGCCGAGCGAGACGAAGTTATGCAGCAGCTTCAGACGGTGGCCAGAGCCGACCGCACCAGCGTAGAAACGGTTTTCCGAGAAAGCCGAAAGCAGCGGTGTGATGCGTTCAACCACCTTTGCATCGCCGCCGATCAGCAGGTTCAGCCGCCCCTCTTGCGCTTCTTTGGGGGTCCGCGTCATCGCGGCGTCGACGAAATGAGCGCCGCTTTTCGTGACCTTTTCAGCCATCGCGACGGTCGACTCCGGGATCGCGGTCGAACAGTCGATGACAACCATCCCCTTGCGCAGAGCCGAGAGGAGATCGCCCGATCCGGTCAGCACATCCTCTACCTGCGGGGTGCCGGTGACGCAGAGCAGCAGTATATCACATTGGCTCGCCAGCTGTGCCGTTGTCTCGCAGGGGCGCGCGCCTGCTTCGTCCAATCTGTCAGTCGGCTGGTTGCCCGGATGAATCAGATAGGAAAGCGGCCAGCCCTTTGCCACAATGTTCTGCGCGATGCCGTGTCCCATCAGGCCAACCCCGATGATCCCGACCCGTTCTTTCTCCATTCCGTCCATCTCCATGAATTAAAGACCCCGCGTCAGGAACAGGCTGATGTCAGGGATATAGGTAATCAGCAAAAGCGCCACCACGACGGTCAGCAGTGGGATCAGCAGAGAGCGGAACATCCGCTGCACGGGAATCTGCGCAACTGACGCGGCAGCAAACAGATTGACGCCAAGTGGCGGGGTGATCATTCCCATCGCAAGGTTAACGATCATCACGACACCGAAATGCACCGGGTCAATGCCATAGCTGATGGCGATGGGGGCGAGGATGGGGCCAAGGACAAGGATCGCCGCAGAGGTTTCGATAAACATGCCGACGACGAACAACAGCAGGTTCACGAAAAGCAGAAACGCCCACGGGCTGGTGAAATTCCCCTCGGCCCAGCCGCCGATGACGCGGGGCAGGCCCGAAAGGTTTACCAGAAACGACAGCAGACCGGCAGTGCCGATGATCAGCATGATCGCGGCGGTCGAGACTGCGGCGGTGCGGAATATCTCGGGCAGGTCGCGCGGTGTAATTTCGCGATAGATGAACATGCCAACCAAAAGGGCATATCCGACCGCGACGGCAGATGCCTCTGTCGGGGTGAACACACCACCATAGATGCCGCCAAGGATAATGATCGGCAACAGCAACGCCCAGAAAGCCCGTCCAGTGCTGGTAATTATGGATAGCCTCGCCTCGCCGTCGCGCGTGCCGTAGCCTTTGAGTCGGCACCAGATCTGGACCATCGCGACCAGCATCGCTGCGATCAACATGCCGGGTACGATGCCGGCCATGAACAGCTTCGTGACCGAGGTTTCGGTTGAGACGGCGTAGATAATCATTGGCACGGACGGCGGAATGATCACACCCAGCTCTGCCGAGGAAGCCTGAATCGTGGCGGCCATTGGCGTCGGGTAGCCATGCGCGACCATCGCAGGGATAAGTATTGCGCCGATGGCATACGTCGTCGCAACCGATGAGCCTGAGATGGCGGCAAATATCATGCAGGTGACCACGCATGTGCTGGCCAACCCGCCCTGCATCCCGCCAATGATGGACTTGGCGAAATCGACCAGCCGGGTCGAGACGCCGCCGCGCGACATGAGGTTGCCCGCGAGGATGAAGAACGGCACGGCCAGCAGCGGGAAGCTGTCGAGGCTGGTAAAAATCTTCTGCGGGACGACCAGCAAGGGCATGGTCGAGAAAAAGGTGATGCCGAAGATTGCAGACAGACCGATTGCGACCGCGACCGGCACAGACAGCACGAACAGAACGACAAGCGAGACGGCAAGGGCTGCGTTCATTCGGGCAGATCCTCTTCAGGGCGGCGCGGCGGGTCGATCAGGGCAAGGATCACCCCCGGAATGGCAATGATGCATCCCACGGGAATGGCAGCGTAAAGCCAGCTCATCGACACGCCCAGCATTGCGGCCCTTTGATTCTGCACGCGCAGCACCATCTGGATCCCGTACCAGCCCAGGATACACAGAAACAGCAGCACAAGCCCGCCGACAAGCAGCAGCACAACCCGCCGCAACGGGGGCGGCAACACGCCACGAATAAACTCCAGCGAAATCATCGCGCCTGTTCTAAAGCCGACACCAGCCGCGATGAAGACCATCCAGATGATTGTTCCGCGCGCGGCGACCTCTGACCAGCCAGAGGCATCGCCCAGCACAAAGCGCGTGAACACCTGATAGATGACCATGCCTGACGCCACCGCAAGTAACAGGGCCGCGATATTATGGGTCACAACCATCAGCCATTCGGCGCCGCGTCGTAAAAGATTCATTCAGCCCCCCTTACGGACCTGGGCCAGCCATGTTCAGACGACACAGGTGCTGGCACAGTATTCTCAACAACAACCGAATTTGTCGACCGCTTCGGTGTCGGGTATGGGCAATGTTTTCCTGGTAAGATATCCCGATGCGTGCGGCAAAGGGCATCCGCGGATGGAGGAAACCTGATGAATATCCAGCAAACGCTGTGGTTTGACCCCAAGAAAATCTTTATCGGCGGTGCGTGGCAAGACCCCGGCAATGCCGCGACGATTGCGGTCGAGGACCCCTCGACCGGTGAAGTGGTCGGTGAAATCGGACAGGCATCGGCGGATGATGTCGACAAGGCCGTCGCAGCCGCGCAGCTGGCCCTTGAAGGGGATTGGGGCCGCACCCCCGCGGTCGAGCGGGGTCGCCTGCTGACCCGCCTCGCGCAATTGGTAAAAGAGCGCGCGGAAGAGCTGGCATTTCTGGAATCGACCGATGTCGGCAAACCGATGAAACAGGCCCGTAACGATTCAGTCGCGCTTGCCCGCTATCTGGAGTTCTACGGCGGGGCGGCGGATAAACTGCATGGCACGACCATTCCTTATCAGGAAGGTTTCACCGTCTATACACTGCGCGAACCGCATGGTGTGACGGCGCATATCATTCCGTGGAACTATCCGATGCAGATCCTTGGGCGCTCTGTCGGGGCGGCACTTGCGATGGGCAATGCCTGTGTGCTGAAACCGGCAGAGGATGCCTCGCTTTCATCGCTGGCATTCGCGGCACTGGCGGCAGAGGCTGGTCTGCCGGCCGGGGCGCTGAATGTGGTGACGGGATACGGGGCCGATGTTGGCCGGGCACTGTCGACCCATCCGGGTGTCGATCATGTCTCTTTCACCGGATCGGTCCTGACCGGACAGCACATACAAGAGGCCGCGGCGCGGAACGTCGTTCCCGTCACATTGGAACTCGGCGGGAAAAGCCCGCATATCGTGTTTGACGATGTCGACCTTGAAGCAGCCCTGCCGACATTGGTGGGCGCGTGTATTCAGGGCGCCGGACAAACCTGCTCTGCCGCGTCGCGCGTTCTGGTTCAGCGGGGCATCTATGATGAGGTTCGCCGCCGAATGGCAGAGGTTTATGCGGGGCTGCGTGTCGGACCAGCGGCGGAAAATCTTGATCTTGGGCCGCTGGTTTCTGCCAAGCAGAAGAAGATCGTGAGCGACTACATTGTCCTTGGCAAAAGCGAACTTACTGTCGCGGCGGAAGGGGTCATCGCGGATCGTGCACCTGCCGCTGGGCATTATGTCGCGCCGATCCTGTTTGCCGATGTTCCACCGGATCATCGCCTTGCACAGGAGGAGGTCTTCGGCCCGGTTCAGGTCCTGATCCCGTTCGACGATGAGGCCGAGGCGATCCGGATCGCCAATGGCACAGATTACGGCCTTGTCGCCGGGGTCTGGACGCGCGACGGCGCTCGACAGATGCGTATGGCGCGAAGGCTGAATGTCGGTCAGGTGTTCATCAACAACTATGGTGCGGGCGGGGGCGTCGAACTGCCTTTCGGCGGAGTCGGCAAGTCTGGCCACGGTCGCGAAAAAGGGTTCGAGGCGCTGTATGGCTTTTCGCGTTTGAAAACCGTTACAGCGCAGCACGGCTGAAAGCAGGCGCTGTTATGAAAAGGGGGCGGTGGAATTAACCGCCGCCCCGTTTTCATTCGCGTTTCTGGCGTCCTCTATTGCGCCTGCGCAGCCTCACCATGCCCGGCGTCAGAACGCAGCGCGCTGACCTGATCCGCCGTTACGGCAGAACCCTCGTTGCCCCACGCGGAGCGTACAAAGGTGGCAAGCTCTGCCACTTCTTCATCGGAGAGCCTGTCGGCATAGCCCTGCATGACCAGCCGCATGGGACGCAATGTGGTCGAAGGCCCGGACGTTCCGTTCAGGATGATCGAAACAAGCGGCGAAACTTCGCTGCCATTGGTCAGAGCGCTTCCAGCCAGTTCCGGGAATATCCCCGGCGCACCCTTGCCGGTGACAAAGTGGCAGCCGCTGCAATTGTCCAGATACAGCCGCGCACCAAGTGGCATATCGGGTGATGCCTCTGTCAGCATCGCAGCGGTTTCCTGACCTGCTTCATCCGCCTCAGCCGCGGGCAGTGATTGCGTCCCTTCCGGCATCAGCGTTTCAGGCAATGTCACCTCTGCCCCATCGGAACCTTTCAGGAAGGCGGCCATCGCAATGTTGTCTTCGTCCGTCAGGTGCTGGAGCGAATCGCGGACGACCAGGGCCATCTCTCCATTCGCGGTATCATGGACGTTTCGTCCCGTCGCCAGATACTGTGCGATCTGGTCGATATCCCAGTATTCGGAGACAGAGCCCTCACCCAGAAGGGCGGGCGCGTCCCAGCCGCCGACGACACCGCCGGTCAGGAAACCCTCTTCCCCAAGTGACGTGCCTTTCTGCGTCATGAAACGGTCTCGGGGGCTGTGACAAGCGGCACAGTGGCCCGGTCCTTCGATCAGATACTGACCGCGATCCTGAATCTCCGACGCGCCGGCAGGTGTGAAGCCCGCATCTCCGCGCAATGCCAGCCAGTTCCACGCCCGGATGCCCCAACGCTGATTGAACGGAAAATCAAGCGAGGTGGTCTGCACTTCGTTCGAGACCGGCTCAACCTCATTCATGAAGTAATGATACAGCGCCCGAACGTCCTCCTCGGTCAGCTTACGGTAGTTTTCGTAAGGCATTGCCGGGTAAAGATGCGTGCCATCCGCCGCGATACCGTCATAGAGCGCCGCCCGAAACTGATCGAGCGTGTAGTTCCCTATCCCGGTTTCCTTGTCCGGCGTGATATTCGTAGACCAGATCGTGCCAAGCGGGCTTGCGACGGCCAGACCACCGGCAAAGGGTTCGCCGTCCTCTGCCGTGTGGCAGGCCATGCAGTCTGCGGCATACATTGCATATTCCCCCTGACCCTCTGCCGGGGTCCAGTCATCGGGAAGTTCTGCCGTTGGTGGCGTCGTGCGGACCGGCAAGAAGATGAATGCCACCAGCAGGACAAGGCCGATCAGGACAAGCGCAGCCAGAAAGCGAAGCAGGTTAATCATGATATTCCCTCCTCCTCAGACCAATGGCCGCGGGTTGGACAGATATTGCGAGCGGATGGCGTCAGCTGTCCAATAGGCCAGCCCGCCAACCAGTCCGGTCGGGTTATACTGCGTGTTCTGGACGAAGTTGCCCGCGCCCGTGGCGAAGATGTTGTGCTGTCCCCAGACCTGCGAATAGCGGTTGACGACGCCCTCTGCCGGGCTTTCCGACATGATGTGACCACCGGTGTTATGCGTGGTCTGATAGGGCCGGACATCATATTGCGCACCGATATCCTTGAAGCCGGACTGCATCACATCCGGCGTCATGGATTCGGCCAGCGGCTCCATCTTTGACTTCATGAACTGGTTCATCCGCAAATCGTTCGGGTTCCAGTTGAAGGTCATGCGCATCAGCGGCCTGCCGTGGCGGTCCCTGTAAGTCGGGTCGAGATCAAGGTGATTGGTCTTGTAGGCCATATGCGACCCGTGAGAGCCGATGGACATGGCGTGTCCGTACCACTCCTTGATCGCGGCCTTCCAGTCGGGTCCCCAAGACGGTGTGCCCGCCGGCAGCGACATGGACCGGATCGGCTGTCCATTGAACGTGCCCGACCGCCAGTATGACCCGCCGATAAACCCTTCGGCGCCGAAATCGATCTGGTTGATGGCAAAGTCGTCGATCACCTGACCGTTCGATCCGTGGCCGACGAAGGGGTTGAAGATGTCCTCTTTGAAGAACATCGAGATCCCGCCATTCATCTGATAGGCATAGCTTTTACCGGTGACGCCTTCGCCCGTCGCGGGATCATATGGCTGACCAATCCCCGACAGCAGCATGAGGTGGACGTTGTTCAGCTGATAAGAGGCAAGCACCACGATATCGGCGGGCTGGAACACCTCTTCCTGCGCCGATTCGTCGTAGTAGGTCACGCCTGTCGCGGTCTTGCCGTCCTCTGCCAGTTCGACCCGCAGGACCTCTGCATGGGTGCGATAGCTGAAATTGGGCTTTCGCTTCAGCGCATCAAGGATCGCTGTCTGCGGTGAGGATTTGGAATATTGATAGCAGCCGAAACGCTCGCAGAAGCCGCAGAAATTGCACGGCCCCATCTGCATCCCGTACTCATTGACATAAGCGGTCGATGCAATCCCGGCAGGGGCCGGGAACGGATGATAGCCCATTGCCTGCGCGGCATCGGCAAACTTGGTGCTGTCATAGGTCGGCGGCATGGGCGGCATCGGATAGTCGCGCGAACGCCAGCCCTCGAACGGGTTGCCGCCAGCCACGATTCTGCCGTTGATATTGCCTGCCTGACCAGAGATACCCGCCACGCGCTCGAAACGGTCGAAAAACGGCTCCAGCTCGTCATAGGTTACGGGATAGTCACCCAGCAGCATATCGTCGGGGATGATCTCTTCGCCCCAGTTCTCGGTGACATAGCTGCGCAGGCCCATCTCTTCCGGCATGGGCCGCCAGTTCAGCCCATTCCAATGCGTGCCGGCACCGCCGACCCCGCGACCCGGCAGGAATGACCCAAGGACGCGGTATGGCAAAGCCGTTTCCGCCGCGCTGCGGCGCACGGTCAGGGTCTGAAGCGCGGGCGGCTGCATCAGCTTGACGCGCACGCCATAGCGCAGCTCATCAATCATATTGGGATATTTGAAATCCGGGACCGTTTCGCGATCCTCGCCGCGCTCAAGGGCGACAATCTCCAGCCCTTCCTGCGCAAGCTCCATCCCGATGATCGAACCGGTCCAGCCAAGCCCGACGATGACGACGTCTTTCTTCTTTTCCTCGCGTGCCATGCTCAGGCCCTTTCCCCGGAAATGGATACAGGTCCCAGCGGGTAGGGTGTATCATGTCTGCCGGCCCATTCGCGGAAGCTCGCCCGCGCACCGGGGAAACCGATATAGACCCATGATTGCATCCCGTGGTTTCCGCCATACATCGGATCGGCGAAATAGCCTTCCTTCGTGTTCTGCAGCAGGATGGTGAAGAAATCCCGGATCTCCGGCTGAAGGCCAACGTCGCCTTTCTGAAGCGAGGTCAGTGCCGCGTCCTGTGCATCTGGCGCAAGTTCGGTGAAAATCCCGCCATGCTCGCTTTCGCACCACGCATCAAATGCGGCGATGCCTTCGCGATAGACCTGCGCGGGCGGAAGGGGCGATTGCCAACCCAGCAATGGATCGGCCGCCGCGTCATGCGGACCTTCCATATACCAGTCATCGGCAGAGCCGTAATCGCCCACCATCTGACGGTCGATAAAGACAGGCACGCGCGCCTCAATCGCGCCGGGACCCTCGCCGTCTGACGGGATCAGCCTGGCGGTCGCGGCCAGAATGAATGCCCATTCCTCGGCGGTGAAATACTCTGGTTCGTAATCTTCAAGCGGTGGCGGTGGCTCTGCCGTTTGAGCCTGTGCCGTCGCCGCGATGCCAGAAAAGGCAACAGTTGCGGCTGAGGCTTTAAGGAAACTACGACGGCTGGGAAATCCAGGGGGTTCGTTCATCGCGTGGCTCCTGCCTTTTGGGTGGGAATTTGTCGATGCTTTGAGTGCAAGCTCAGATTGAGAGTTTCACGTCCATCAGGCAAGTGGAAGTTAACTTATGATTATTCATAGTGTTGGCGGGCGATGTATCTGTCCTCGACTGCGAGACCTGAAACTCTGGGCATAGCTGGCGGATTGCGGTTAACCAAAACTGCGATAAGGTGAGCGCAAATGTCACTATTGTCAGGGAGCATCTATGCCAGTCATCCTCGGCCTATCCGGTAGCCTGCGCAAAGCTTCGTTCAATACCGGCCTGCTTCGTGCGGCGGCAGAACTGGCGCCCGCAGGCGTTACAATAGAGATCGGCGATATCCGCGAGGTGCCCCTGTATAATGCCGACGAAGAGGCGGCTCATGGCCTGCCCGAAGCTGTCGAGCGTTTGCAATCTCAACTGTCGGCGGCTGATGGTCTGCTTCTGGCAACGCCGGAATACAACAATTCGATACCGGGCGTTTTCAAGAATTCGATCGACTGGATGTCACGCGGCGATGGGCTGAAGATGTTCGTTGGAAAGCCGGTCGCGGTGATGGGCGCATCGCCCGGCGGTTTCGGCACGATCCTGTCGCAGAACGCATGGCTTCCCGTGCTGCGGACCCTGAAGGCAGAGCTGTGGTCAGAAGTACGTATGCTCGTTTCGCGCGCAGGCAACGTCTATGACGACGAGGGTAATCTTGCGGATGAAAAGTCCCGCGATGCCCTGGCGAAATTTGTGAAGGATTTCGCAGCAGAGCTTTAGCGGCTGCTGGACCGTGAATTCGCGGTCCAGCAGCAGTGTCGACGGTGCGTCTCAGGCACCTTCCGTCAGGCGTTCCAGCCATTCCCTGCTGACTTCGATATCGGCGGGCGCAAGTTCGTGGCCCGCCTCGATAAGGCGCGCGTCAAGATCGGCCCCGCCTTTCTTCAGAGCATCTTCCAAAGCGGGTGCCATACGGCTGAACGGGTCGCGCGTGCCGGTGAGCATCAGCACCTGCGTATCCGACGCCGCGCTTTCCGGCGCAGCTTCCAGTGCCTGCACGGCGCGAAGAAGGATGGCACGCCGGATTGTGCCGGGGTGAATCTGGATCACGGCGCCCAGCAGGTTTGCACCGTTGGAGTAGCCAAGGAAGGTAAGCTTCGATGCCTCAAGCCCGTATCCTTTGATGGCACCTTCGACAAAGGCCACGAAAGCGGCAGATTCGGCCGCAATATCCGCCTGATCATAGGTGACCGCATCAAAGCGGCGGAACCAGCGGTTGATTCCTTCTTCTGTCGAGCGGCCGCGCACGCCAAGCAACGTCGCGCGGGGGTTCAGTTTGGCCGCAAGCGGCATCAGGTCCGTTTCATCGCCCCCGGTTCCGTGCAGCAGGATGATGACGCTGCCATCCGGATCTTTGGGGTGGTGGAAGCGGTGGGTGAAGGGCAGGTCTCTCATGGGGATCCTTTCCTCGCCAGGAAGGGCGAATTGCGGCAGCATTATTTTCAGATCAGCGGCGCGGCTCGATTCAGACGGTGGTACCATCAGCGTCTGACCAAGCTGCGCCATGGGTTCATCAACAGTAAAGCCGGGCGCATCGGTGGCGTATTCGAACAGCGTTCCGGCGGGTTCGCGGACATAAAGCGACAGGAAGTATTTCCGGTCGTGGACATTCGTCAGCCCGTCGCTATCGCGAAGATCCAGCCGCATCTGGCGCACGGCATCCACATCCGGCGCCCTGAAGGCGACGTGATCGAAGATGGACGTTCCCGGAATGCCGGGGAAGTAGCCACGCGCATCGCGAATATCGACGGCATCTGTATCCGACTGCATCCGGTGGCTGTTGCCCTCTGTCCTTTCACTGCGATAGCCGAAGCGGGCCGTGAATGCCGCCGTCTCTTCCGGATTGTCGGTCAGGATCGTGACGGCGCGGATGCGGGTCGGCGCGATTGGGTCCGGCAGGGCCGAGGCGGCGGGCATATCCAGCCCAACCAGCTTGACGATGATGCCGTCGGGATCTTTCAGCCGCAGCACCGTCTCACCGAATTCGCGCAATGGCCCCTCGACCGGGATATGAGCGCTCATCGCACGTTGCAGCCAGTCGCCGATGCTGTGGGGCGGGACCGCGAATGCGATTTCGCTGACCTGACCCAAGCCGGTGCGGCCGGGGGATCCAGCTTCCCAGACAAGGAAGCTGACAATGCTGCCCGGGCTGCCAGAGCTATCGCCGTAGAAAAGGTGAAGCTGTTCGGCATCTTCATAGCCGCCGGTCTGCTTCACAATGCGCAGACCCAGAAACCCGGCATAGAAATCCACATTGTCCTGCACACGGCGGGTGATCCCAGTGACGTGATGTATGCCTGTGGTCATGATGTGTCCTAACCATTGAATGCGCCGATGCGGCGCCTTGCGTTGAACGAAGTCATTCACCCGCCGGAAGTCAATCTTGCCCGGTCGAACGCGGTGTTTCGCCGACGGGAACGCTGGCGCAGGTCTTTACCTCCATCTCCGCCGCTGGTGGACCTCGCACTTGTCCTGGCTATGCTGCTAAGACGCAGTCGGCGTTTGGGGGGATATTCATGAAGATCGACAAACAGATAGCGTTAGTGACCGGCGCGGGAAGCGGCCTGGGCGAAGCGACGGCGCGGCGGCTGGCGGGGCACGGCGCAAGGGTGGCTGTGTTGGATCGCAGCCTTGATGCCGCACAGGCCGTGGCGGATGACATCGGCGGGCTGGCCCTGGGCGCGGATGTGACCGATCAAAACGCCGTTGAGGCCGCATTCGCCCAGGTAGAAGCAAAGCTGGGTGCGGCACCACGCATCGCGGTGAACTGCGCGGGCGTGGCGACCGCTGGGCGCATCCTTCCGCGCGACGGCGACCTGCCGATTGATGCGTTTGAAAAGACGGTGAAGATCAACCTGATCGGCACCTATATCGTCATGTCCTACGCGGCGCGTGGCATGGCCGCGCAAGAGCCGCTGGATGCTGATGGTGGGCGCGGGGTCGTGATCAACACGGCGTCCATCGCCTATCAGGACGGCCAGATCGGCCAGTCGGCCTATGCCGCGTCAAAGGGCGGTGTCGCCTCTATGACATTGCCAGCGGCGCGGGAACTGGCGCGGGTTGGCATTCGCGTGATGACCATCGCGCCGGGGTTGTTCGAAACCGCGATGGCCGCCGGTCTGACCCCCGATTTCAAGAAATCGCTGGAAGCCAGCCTTCCCTTTCCCTCGCGCATGGGTCGCCCGGATGAATTCGCGATGCTGGTCCAGCAGATCGTCGAGAACCCGGTCCTGAATGGAGAGGTCATTCGCCTCGACAATGCCGTTCGAATGGCGCCGAAGTGAAGTCGGGGATGATGCGCAGGGTTTGTAAATCTTGGTTGGGCCGCTATCGGGTCCATAGTCAAAAAAGGTCTGATCAATGAAATTCTACGGTTATTTCCGCTCGTCCTCGGCATATCGCTGCCGCATCGCGTTCAACCTGAAGGGCGTTCAGCCAGAGACGGTTTTCGTGAACTTGCGCGAAGGGCTGCAAAAGTCAGATGATTTCCGCAGCCTGAACCCGCAAGGGCTGGTGCCCGCGCTAGAGGTTGATGGAAACGTCCTTAGCCAATCCCTGGCCATGATCGAGTGGCTTGACGAAACCAATCCCGCACCGCCGCTGCTACCCGGCACTGCAATTGAGCGCGCACATATCCGCGCCTTTGCCCAGATCATCGCGTGTGAAGTGCATCCGCTGCAGAATTTGCGCGTGCTGAACTATATCAAGCAGAACCACGGTCAGGATCAGGCCGGTGCCGATGGATGGTGCCAGCATTGGATTGCCGAAGGCCTGGCCGCGTGTGAAGCGATTGCTGCCGCGCAATCACATGGCGGGGGCTTTGTTTTCGGCGATTCTCCGAGCCTTGCCGATATATGCCTCGCCCCTCAGCTTTTTTCGGCGGACCGCTTTGGGCTGGATACGGCACCCTATGGACGGCTGAACGAAATACGCGCCACCTGCGAAGCGATGCCGGCATTTAAGGATGCGCACCCATCCAGACAGCCTGATGCCATCTGATACGGCGACGAAAACAGGAACATTTACGCCAGACCAAGCCTTTCCACCCCGGCGCGTGCGGCTTGCGCAAATGCCCTCATCTGTGGCGTTTCCCGGTCGGCGTCGCGTCGCATCAGGCCCACCGGCCCTTCGGTGCCGCGCGTGCTGAAGGGCAGGCGAAGCAGTCGCCCCTCGGCAATCTCATTTCCAACCACACCAGAGGAAATCACCCAGATCGCATCGCTTTGCGCAGTATAGGCGCGGCCAAATGCGCCAGAGACGGTCTCGATCCGGTGCGGCGGAATCGGCACGCCTTCCGCGATCAGCAATTGCTCGACAAACGGTCGGATCGCGGCCCAGGGCGGGGGAAAGATAACGGTGAACTCAGCCAGCCGCGACAATGACGGAGAATCAAGCACCGGGTGCCCCGGTCGCACCACGAAGACCACCTCATCCAGATAAAGTTGGGCAAAACTGAGCCCCCGCATTGTATCGGGCGCACCCAAGCGACCCAGAACAAGGTCAAGCGTTCCGGCGCGAAGCTGATCCGTCAGATGTTCGTGGGACCCATCGGCGATTGTAAGCTGAAAATCCTGCGAAGAGCCTTCCAGCATCGCCACCACGCCGGGAAGCAGCCGCGCCGATACGGATGGCAATGCGCCGACATGCAGGCGCGGGATGGAAAGCCGCTGCCGTGCAGACGCCGCTTCCAGCCCACGCGCCAGCGACCCAAGCCCAGCCTGTGCGAAATCGAACAGCGCTTCGCCCTGTGCGGTCAGGCTGACGCCGCCACGCCCGCGCGTCAGCAGGCGGCTGCCCAATATCTCCTCCAGCTCAGCCAGCGTCCGCGAGATGGCGGGCTGCGTCAGATTAAGTCGTTCTGCCGCACGCTTAAGGCTTTGCTGCCGCGTGATCTCTACGAAGGCTTCGATATGTCTCAGCTTGATGCGTCGATCCATTACTTACCTGATTTGGTAATTATAAATCACATAATCTCATTTTTCATGCCGATTTCCATATGCAATTTTGAAGCTGTTGGGGTTGGAGGTCCGATATGCGCACTCAGGTCGTGATCATTGGCGGGGGCCCGTCCGGGTTGCTTCTGGGCCAGTTGCTGCACCGGCAGGGGATCGACGCGGTCGTGCTGGAGCGCAAGACGCGCGAATATGTGCTTGGCCGTATCCGCGCGGGCGTGCTGGAAACAGGACTTGTCCGCCTGATGGAAGAGGCGGGCGTTGCAACCCGCCTGCATCAGGAAGGCTATGTGCATGACGGAACCCAGATCGCCTTTGGTGGCGAAATGTTCCACGTCGATTTCAAGGCGCTGACCGGCACGCCGGTGATTGTCTACGGCCAGACCGAGGTGACGCGGGATCTTTATGACGCGCGTGAAGCCGCAGGTGCACAGACGGAGTTCGAGGTGGATCATGTCGTGATCCACGACGCAGATACCGATGCGCCCCATGTGACCTACGAGCAGAACGGACAGGAAAAGCGCATCGACTGCGATTTTGTCGCTGGCTGCGATGGTTTCCACGGTGTCAGCCGCAATACCATCCCGCTGAATGTGCGGCGGGAATATGAAAAGACCTATCCTTTCGGTTGGCTGGGTATTCTTTCCGAAACACCACCTGTTCATGAAGAACTGGTCTACGCCAATTCTGAGCGCGGCTTCGCGTTGTGTTCCATGCGAAATGAAAACCTGTCGCGCTATTATATTCAATGTGCGCTGTCAGATCATGTCGAGGACTGGACGGATACAGCGTTCTGGAGTGAGTTGCGCAACCGTATACCACAGGAAATCGCAGATCGTCTGGTCACGGGACCCAGCATCGAAAAATCCATCGCGCCCTTGCGCAGTTTCGTGACAGAGCCGATGCGTTGGGGTCGCCTGTTCCTGTGCGGCGACGCCGCCCATATCGTGCCGCCAACCGGCGCGAAGGGCCTGAATACTGCGGCAAGCGATGTGCACTACCTCTACCACGGACTCGCTCAGTTCTATCAGGACAAGGACAGCGAAGGGATTGACCGCTATTCCGAAAAGGCGTTGCTTCGGGTCTGGAAGGCAGAGCGCTTCAGCTGGTGGTTCAGCGGATTGCTGCACCGCTATCCGGATATGAGCGAGTTTGATCTGAAGATGCAGGCCGCCGACATCGCATTCCTGCGCGACAACGAGGCGCAGCAGCGCGCATTCGCCGAAAACTATGTGGGGTTACCGTACTGATGCTGACAATCGACACGAACGGGATCGGGTTGCATTATACTGATCATGGACCGCGGGATGGCAAAGCGGTGGTCTTTTCCAACTCCCTCGGCACGGATTTGCGGCTCTGGGACGCGTTGCTGCCACTGCTGCCGGATGGCCTGCGTCTGGTGCGATACGACAAGCGCGGTCACGGGCTGAGCGCCGCTCCCACCGGTCCCTATACGGTCGAGCAACTGGCCGATGATGCCGCCGGGTTGATCGAGGGGTTGGGGCTGAAGGATGTGGTTTTTGTCGGGCTGTCCATCGGCGGGCTGATCGGGCAAAGCCTTGCGTTGCGGCGTCCGGATTTGCTGAAGTCGCTTGTCGTCTCTAACAGCGCGGCAAAAATCGGCACGGATCAGATGTGGAATGACCGGGTGGACGCGATCCGCGAGGGCGGCTTGTCCGTCGTCGCGGCACCGACGATGGAACGCTGGTTCTCGCCTGAATTCCGCGCCACGCCAGAGCTTGCGCTGTGGCAGCGCATGTTGGAACGCCAGCCCGCCGATGGCTATATCGCCTGCTGTCAGGCAATCGCGGGGGCCGATCTTCGCAAGGATGTTCCGGCGCTGTCTCTGCCCGTGCAGATGATTGCGGGTGGCCTGGACGGTTCCACGCCGCCGGAACTTGTTCAGGCGTCGGGCAAGCTGATCCCCGGTGCGCGCTACGCAGAAATCGACGGTGCTGGCCACCTGCCCTGCGTCGAGGCGGCACCCGAATATGCACGAATCCTAAGCGCATTCCTGCAAGAGGTCGGCCATGTCTGAGCGCTATGACATCGGCATGAAGGTCCGCCGAGAGGTCTTGGGCGATACCCATGTCGACCGGGCCGAGGCCGATAGGACCGAGTTCGACGATGCCTTTCAGACCCTGATTACCGAAGGCGCCTGGGGCAATGTGTGGGCGTCAGATGGGATAAGCCGCCGCGAAAGGTCAATGCTGACGCTGGCGCTGCTGGCCGCGACTGGAAACTTCGAAGAAATTCCCATGCATATTCGTGCCACCTCGCGGACCGGGGCAAGCAAGCGCGACGTGCTTGAAGCGTTCCAGCACGTCGCGATTTATGCAGGGGTCCCACGCGCGAACCATGCACTGAAACTGGCAAAGCAAACCTACGCCGAGATGGAGGGTAGCCAATGAAGCCGGCAGAGTATTATCAGCGCGACCGCACCCGTCAGCCTCCGGCACATACGCCTGATTACAAGACCTCGGTTGCACGCAGCCCGCGATATAGCATGATTTCGCTGCAGCAATCCGTTTCAGAAATTACTGGCCCGGTCTTTGGCCACAACGATATAGACCCGATCGACAATGACCTGATCAAGAATTACGCCAAGGATCAGGACCCGGTCGGCGAACGCATCATCGTTCATGGTCGTGTGCTGGACGAAAATGCCCGGCCGGTGACGAATACGCTGGTCGAAATATGGCAGGCGAATGCCTCGGGCCGTTATCGGCACAAGAAGGACACTTATCTGGGTGCGCTTGACCCGAACTTCGGCGGCTGCGGGCGGACGATCACGGATGAGAACGGCTATTACTACTTCCGCACCATCAAGCCCGGCGCCTATCCGTGGCGGAACTGGGTGAATAACTGGCGACCGGCGCATATCCATGTCTCTGTCTTTGGCTCCAGCTTCAGCCAGCGGCTGATTACGCAGCTTTATTTCGAAGGCGACCCGCTGATTCCGCTTTGCCCGATTGTGGCAACCATCCCGGACCCCGACGCCATCGAACAGTTGATCGCGCGGCTGGACATGAACGCCTCTGTTCCGCTGGATTGTATCGCCTACAAGTTCGACATCGTCCTGCGCGGACGGCGATCCACCCTGTTCGAGAACCGGCTGGAGGGGAACTGAGATGAAGCAGCAGCTTGACTATCTGAAAGAAACGCCCTCGCAAACCGCAGGACCTTACGTCCATATCGGCCTTGCGCCGGGGGCCGCGGGTTTTGATATTTACCGCGAAGAACTGGGTCATGACATTGCCGGACCGAATGCAAAGGGTGAACGCATTCGGGTCGAAGGTGTGGTGATCGACGGCATGGGCAGTCCGGTCAAGGACGTGCTGCTTGAGGCTTGGCAGGCAAACTCCGAAGGGATCTATGCCCATCCAGAAGGCGGTGGCGAGGTTGAGGATGGCTTTCGTGGCTGGGGCCGGATCATCACCGATTTCGAAACCGGGGAATGGGGTTTTGACACGGTGAAGCCCGGCAAGGTGCGTCCGCGCGTCAAGCTGGGCTCGGGCGTGTCCGAAAAAGTCGCGGCAAGCAATCCCGACTGGCAGGGCCGGATGGAAAGCCACGCGCCAATGGCTCCGCATATCAGCCTTTGGATCGTTTCGCGTGGCATCAATATCGGCCTTAACACGCGCATGTATTTTGCCGATGAGGAACAGGCCAATGTTGAAGACCCTGTCCTCAACCTGATCGAATGGGAAAACCGCCGCGCCACGCTACTTGCAAAACGGCAAGGGGAGCGCGACGGTGTCCCCCTCTATCGGTTCGAAATCCGCCTGCAAGGCGACAATGAGACGGTCTTCTTCGATGTCTGAGAATAAACCCTGTATCATATGCGTGGCCATTACCGGCTCACTCCCAACCAAGGAAAACAACCCTGCCGTGCCAATCATCGTGGCCGAGCAAGTAGAATCCGTTCAGGAATCCTTCGAGGCGGGGGCTACCATCGCGCATTGCCATGTCCGCGACGATGAAGGCAAGCCAACCAGCGACCCCGAGCGCTTTGCGGCGCTGAAAGAGGGGATCGAAAAGCACTGTCCGGGCATGATCGTCCAGCTTTCGACGGGCGGGCGTTCCGGGGCCGGCAATGCACGCGGCGGTATGCTGCCGTTGTCACCGGATATGGCCAGCTTGTCGGTGGGATCGAACAATTTCCCGACGCGGGTTTATGAAAACCCGCCGGATCTGGTCGAGTGGCTGGCCTCTGAAATGCTGAAATACGATGTGAAGCCAGAGATCGAGGCCTTCGATCTGTCCCATATCCTGCAAGCAGCAGCGATGCATAAGGCGGGGCAGATCAAGGATACGCCATATGTCCAGTTCGTCATGGGTGTGAAGAATGCAATGCCGGTCGACCGCGACGTGTTCGATTACTACATTCACACCGTAAAGCGTCTGTTCGGCGATGATGTCGCATGGTGCGCCGCAGGCATTGGCCGCAATCAGATCGTTCTGAATGAATGGGCGATTTCCGCAGGCGGCCACGCACGTACCGGGCTGGAGGATAACGTCCGACTGGACAAGGACAAACTGGCCCCTTCAAATGCGGCACTTGTGGCGCGCGCGGTGGAGCTTTGCGAAAAATACGAAAGGCCCGTCGCCAGCTATCAACAGGCCCGGCAGATACTTGGGCTAAGGGCTGCCTGATATGGTAACTGCCCTGTTCGCTGAACTGCTTGGCGACGCTGAAATGGCGTCGCTGCTGTCGGACGAGGCCACCCTTGCCGCCATGTTGCGGGCAGAGGCAGCCTTGTCGCGCGCTCAGGGCCAGCTTGGCATCATCCCTGACGGGGCCGCTAAGGCAATCGTCCGCGCGGCAGAGGAGCTGCGCCCCGATCCGGCCAGTCTTGCACCCGGCGTTGCCCGCGCGGGCATAGCGGCGCAACCTGTCGTCGTTGCGCTGAAACAGGCAGCGGGCGAGCACGCGGGATGGGTGCATTTCGGCGCGACATCTCAGGATATCGTGGATACGGGTCTGGCAATCCAGCTTTCGCAGGCGCTTGCCTTGTTGCGTTCGCGCCTTGATGGGGTGGATCGCGCTTTGGGCGCCAAGACTCGTGAATATGCGGGGCTGCCCATGCCTGCACATACCCGCTTTCAGATTGCCGCGCCGACCACCTTTGGTGCGAAAATCGCCGTCTGGCGGGCACCGCTTGCACGTCAGCTTCTGCGGCTGGATGAGATGCTTCCCCGCGTGCTGAACGTGTCGCTATATGGCGCTGCCGGGACGTCAGCCGCCCTTGGTCAGCAGGCAGGCGCGCTTCGTCAGGCTATGGCGGAAGAACTTGAACTGGGTGCGCCGGATGTGCCGTGGCACAGCACGCGCGACATGATCGCCGAACTCGGCGGCTGGCTGTCGATGACCACGGGTGCATTGGGCAAGATAGGTGCCGATCTGGTGCTTCTGGGCCAGTCCGAACTGGGCGAGGTCACGGCTGGCATGGGTGGCGGCTCATCGACCATGCCACAGAAATCGAACCCGGTCGCGGCTGAAACGCTGGTGACCCTGGCGCGGCTGAATGCGGGTGCGGTCGGCACGCTGCATCAGGCCATGGTTCATGCGTATGAACGTGACGGCTCTGCCTTGGAAATTGAATGGGCGGTGCTGCCCGATATGCTGGAACGCGCTGCGGCCTGCCTGCGGATCGGGCTTGATCTGGCGCAGAGCTTGCGGGCCAATCCTGAGCGCATCGCCGCCAGCTTCACCGCCGACCGTGGCATGATGATGGCAGAGGCTGCGGGCTTTGTCGTTGCTGGCACGATGCCGCGTACGGACGCTATGAAGGTCGTCGGCAAGGCGCTTACCGCCATGCAGAACGATGGCAAGCTGACACTGGCCGAAGCACTGGCATCGCTGGTGCCGGGACATGACTGGGCGACAATTCTGACGCCTGAGCGGAATATCGGCGAGGCAGAGCGCATCGCCGGACATTACGGGAACAAACTTAGGGAGGAAATGAAATGAAAAGATTTATTATCTCAGGCATCGTGGCCCTTGGCGTCGCCACGCCAGTCGCCGCGCAAGAGGTGACCATCCGCGTGCATCACTTCCTGTCGGCAGACGCACCCATGCACAAAGATGTGCTGATGCCGTGGGAAACCATGGTGGAAGAGGCGTCCGGCGGTCGCATTGACGTGCAGCTTTACCCCTCGATGCAGCTTGGCGGCAAACCACCCCAGCTATACGACCAGGCACGCGACGGCATCGTAGACGTGTCCTGGACACTGCTTGGTTATACGCCCGGTCGCTTCCCTGTCTCTGAGGTGTTCGAGCTGCCCTTCATGTCGACCACGGCAACCGCGACAACCAATGCCCTTCAGGAATTTCAGGCCAAATATCTGGGGGACGAGCTGAAGGACGTGCATCCCCTGCTGATCCATGCGCCCTCGGCCTACAAGTTTCACATGGCAGACCAGCAGGTCGCCTCGCTGGAGGATCTGGCCGGGCTGAAGATCCGCGCACCGTCGCGGGTCATGACCGACGGGCTGAATGCGCTTGGCGCAACGGCGGTGGGGATGCCGGTGCCGGAAGTGGCGCAGTCGCTGAGCACCGGCGTGATCGACGGGGCCGTCATCCCGTGGGAGGTTGTCGGTTCTCTGCGGATCGAGGATGTGACCCAGGGCCATACCGAACTTGGTACGGAAAACGGCGGCATAGCGGGCTCTGTCATGGCGCTTGTGATGAACAAGGCGAAATATGACGGGCTGCCGGACGATCTGAAACAGGTGATCGACGACAATTCCGGCGCCGCGCTTGCCGCCATTGCGGGCCCTGCATTCGACAATGCCGAGGAGGTCGAGCGGCAGAAATATGTCGATGCCGGTGCGACCATTACCGTTATCCCGGAAGACCAGCTTGGCCCGTGGCGCGAGGCGTCGCAGCCCGTCGTTGACGCATGGGTCGAGGCTATGGATTCCGCTGGACATGACGGCCAGGCAATGCTGGACGACGCCCGCGCCATGCTGGAAGCAGGGGCGCAGTAAAAATGACGGGGGTGCCGGATAACCAAACCGAACTGCTGACAGAACAGCCCAATAAGGTTCCTGTGCCGGGTTGGCTGGTTACGCTGTGTCGCTGGTTGGCGGGTTTTGGCGGGCTGGTTCTGCTGGCGATCATGTTCATGACCGTCGCCAGCGTGGTAAAGCGCGGTGTGTTCGGCGCCCCCATTCCTGGCGACTACGAAATGGTAGAGATGGGCTCTGCTGTGCTCATCGCCTGTTTCCTGCCATGGTGTCAGGTCTCCGGCGGGAATGTGCTGGTCGATTTCTTCACCATGAAGGCGGGGGACAGGGTGAATCATTTCCTCGAAGCCATCGGTGATCTGATTTACCTGTTGATCGGTTTGCTGATCCTGTGGCGTATGTGGCATGGCGTGGTGGAGTTCCGCAGCTATGGCGAACAATCCATGGTCCTGCGCGCGCCGGTCTGGATCAGTGCGGCGCTCATGCTGCCTGCCTTCGTCGTTCTTGCGATCACCACCTTCTTCACCATGATCGGACATCTGAAAGAGGCACGGGCATGACGGGCATTGCCGCCGGACTAACGGGTTTCGCCGCGCTTCTGGTGCTCATGGCATTCCGCGTGCCGATTGCGGTTGCGATGCTGGCGACGGGGGTTTCGGGCTATTGGCTGATGAACGGCACGATGCCGTTGCTGGCTTACCTCAAGACCAACACATATTATCAGTTCTCCAGCTATTCGCTTTCGGTGATCCCGCTGTTTGTGCTGATGGGAGAATTTGCGACCCATGCCGGGATGAGCCGTGCCTTGTATCGCGCGGCTGCCGCCTTCCTTGGCCATCGCCGGGGTGGGCTGGCTATGGCGACCATTGGGGGCAGCGCCGCATTTGGTGCGATCTGCGGATCTTCGCTGGCCACCGCGGCCACGATGGGACAGGTCGCGCTGCCAGAGATGCGGCGCTACGGCTATTCCGGGGCGCTGTCGACGGGCTCAGTCGCGGCAGGTGGTACGCTGGGCATCCTGATTCCGCCATCCGTGATTCTGGTACTGTATGCGCTGATGACCGAACAAAGCATTGGCGACATGTTCGTGGCCGCGATGGTGCCGGGTATCCTTGCGGCGCTTGGCTATATGCTTGCCATCGCATGGTTCGTACGCCGTCACCCCGATGCAGGCCCGGCAGCAGAGCGTGCGACCCGCGCCGAAAAGCTGACCGCCATTCGTGAAACATGGTCGATTGCGCTGATTTTCCTGCTGGTAATCGTCGGGATGTATCGCGGCTGGTTCACCCCGACAGAGGCCGCTGCCATCGGTGCATTCGGAACCTTTGTCCTTGCGGTCGTGCACGGCGGGCTGCGCCTGTCCGGTCTGCTCGACTGCCTTCAGGGTGCGGCGCGGACCTCGGCCATGATCTTCCTGATCATGCTGGGGGCAGAGATGTTCAACGCCTTCCTTTCGGCCACCCAGACTCCGATGTTGGCGGCACAGGCGATTGTCGACAGTGGGCTGTCCCCGATGCTTGTCCTGCTGGCAATTCTGCTTCTTTATCTGGCGATGGGCTGCGTCATGGATTCCATGTCCATGCTGCTGCTGACTGTGCCGATCTTCTATCCGATCATCGCGGGTCTGGATTTCGGCATGAGCCGAGAGGATACCTTGATCTGGTTCGGCATTCTTGCCGTGGTCGTGGTAGAGGTGGGGCTGATAACACCACCCGTGGGCATGAATGTCTTCGTCATCAACGGCATGGCGAAGGATGTGACGATGGTCGAAAGCTTCCGCGGCGTGCTGCCCTTCCTTCTCAGCGACTTCATTCGCATTGCCTTCCTGATCACGATGCCCTGGATCTCACTTTTCCTTGTCAGATTGCTGGGCTAGGTCGCGCCAAAAGGACGCCGTTTCATGGTAGAGGCCATGCTGGTCACGATGGTTGCCTTTCTGTTGGGCGGCATCCTGAAAGGTGCCATCGGGGCCGGAACGCCCGTGGTGGTCATACCGATCATGTCGATTTATTTTGATGTTCCTTACGCGGTTGCGGCCTTCGCATTACCTGCATTGGCGTCAAACATCTGGCAGGGCTGGCAATATCGCGGCAGCATCAGCGATACCGGCTTTGTCGTTCGACTGGCCGGTGCTGCAGGCGCGGGCGCATTTGTCGGAACGTTGCTGCTGGCCGCGCTTCCGGCTGAAACGCTGTCGATAATCGTGGCACTGCTGGCGCTGTTCTATGTGGCGTTCCGCCTGATGAAACCCGATTGGGCACTGGATTACGGTCTGGCACGCGCAATCGCGGCGCCGGCAGGCTTCGCTGCCGGGATACTTCAGGGTGCAGCGGGGATTTCGGCACCGATATCGGTGACATATCTGCACGCGATACATATGCCGAGGGAGCGTTTCATTGCGACGATTTCGACCCTTTTCGCTTCCATGGCCATCGTTCAACTGCCGTCGCTTGCTGGCGTCGGCATCATGTCGTGGGAGATTTTTCTGATCAGCATCGTCGCCTGTATCCCGCTGTTTCTGGGAATGCCGATTGGCGCCGCACTGGTCAGGCGGACCGGTGCCAAGGTCTTTGACCGGATGATCATGGCGCTGCTTTTCGTCATTGCGATCATGCTTATCGCTGAATCGGTCTGAGGTGTCAGCCGTTCAGGTCGCGGAACCTGCGGCCCTCGCTGGCCAACCTCTGGATTAGTGGCGGGACGGTCCAGCTTTGCGGATCCTCAGCGGCGAGCGCTTTGTATTCCTCCAGCAGCTTCGGCAAGCCCCACTCATCGGCCAGCCGCATCGGACCGCCGCGCCAGCGTGGGAAACCATAGCCGTGAACCAGCACCAGATCGACATCAGCCGGGCGGTTGGCGATGCCTTCTTCAACGATATCCGCACCTTCGGCAATCATGGACAGGGCAAGCCGACGCGCGATTTCTTCATCTGTGAATTCGCGGCGGGTGATCCCGGCCTCGGCAGATGCGCGGCGCACCTCGTCGTCGACCGCAGATGACGGCGCCGCCCTGCTGTCGTCATAATCATACCAGCCTGCGCCAGTCTTGCGTCCCAATCGTTCCAGTTCTTCGACCATACGGTCGGCGACAGGCACATAACGGCCGGTAAATTCGATCCCGGCGTCGCGTTTTCGTTTGCGATTGGCATAGGCAATGTCCAGACCTGACAGGTCCTGGACCGCATAAGGGCCCATCGCCATACCGAAACTCCTCATGGCCTTGTCCACCTGCGCGGGCAAGGCACCTTCCAGAAGGGTCACATCCGCCGTCTGCCGATAGCGGGTCAGGATACGATTGCCGATAAAACCGTCACAGACCCCAGCCTCAACGGCGATTTTGCCCAGCCGTTTTGTCAGCGCAAATGCCGTGGCAAGCGTCTGCTTCGATGTCTCTTCCGCGCGGATCACCTCGACCAGCTTCATCAGATGCGCGGGCGCGAAGAAATGCAGCCCAAGAAAGCGTGAGGGATTGTGCACCACTTCGGCAATCCTGTTCACGTCAAGGTAAGAGGTGTTCGTCGCAAGAATGGTGTCATCCGGCAGCCCTTTCGCCAGCCGCGCGAAAAGCTCTCGCTTCACATCGAGGTTTTCGAACACCGCCTCGATCACGATATCGACTGCGGGCAGGGCGGTATCCGCACCATTGATGAAATGAAAGGTCTCATCCAGGCGGCGATCTGCCTCGGTCCGTTCCAGCTTGCCCCTGCTGACCGCTTCATCGAACAGTTTACTGACATTGGTGCGGGCGCGACCTTCGGCCTCCGCATCGTTTTCCAGAAGCGTGATCTCAATCCCGGCAGTGTTCAGCGCATAGGCAATCGCCGCCCCCATCGTGCCGCCGCCCGCCACAAGCGCATGATCTACCGTCGCCGGTTCCAGCTTCTTCAGCTCGGCAGAGGCGCCCGCAGCGCGTTCGGCAAAGAAGATATGGCGCAGGGCACGCGCCTGACCGCCCGAGCGCAGCTCAAGAAACGCTGCCCGCTCGGCCTCCATGCCCTCTCGCAGGGACAGCGTGGCCGCCCCCTCCATCAGCTCGATAGCTTTCAACGGCGCGAACTGGCCGCGCATCCGTTTCTTCGCATTTTCCCGTGCAGCCTTGACGGCATCAGGTGCAGCAGTGGGGTTGGGCATGTCACCGATTGCCGGCCCGAGTCGCGCGATATCCAGTGACAGCGCCGCCTGCACCGGGTCATCGGCAATGGCATCTACCATGCCCTGTTCCAGAGCAGCCTTGCCCTTCAGCGTCTGCCCGGTTGAGATCAGCGGCAGAGCCTTTTCGAGCCCGATCAGACGTGGCAGGCGTTGTGTGCCGCCCGATCCGGGGACGACGCCAAGCGTCACCTCTGGCAACCCGATCACCGCAGCCGGTGCGGCGACCCGATAGCGGCAGGCAAGCGCGATTTCATAGCCGCCGCCAAGCGCTGCGCCATTGATCGCGGCAATGGCAGGCAGTTCGGCCAGTGCATTCACCACGTCGGGAAGGTGCGGCTCTAACGCGGGGCCATCAAATTCCTTTGCATCTGCCCCGGCCACAAAGGCCCGGCCTGCACCCGTGATCACGACGCGGTCAATACGGCCTTCGGCCAGTGCTGCCTCGGCCTCGTTAATCGCCCCAAGCAGTCCCGCCCGCACAGCCTGTGAGATCACGTTAACCGGCGGGTTGTCGATGGTCACGATCAGGGCAGAGCCGCGAATTTCGCTTCTGATGGGGTCGGTCATGAAAGGGGCCTTTCGCTACACCGTATAAGACAAGGGCCGCTGAGGGCCGCTTGGCCGAGGTATATCAGATCAATCGCGGCCAGCCAGCATCTTGGCAATGGTCTTGCAACGTCAGCGATCCGTTGCTTGGCCTGCGATCAGGTCTAGCGCATCGCGTAGGGCGCGCACGCTGTCACGGTCGGTGCGTTTCGACCCGGCAGGCTGAAAGCCGAACTCGGCAATCGCGCGCAATGATGGCGCTTCGGCCATGACCGAGGCAGAGGCATGAATTTCGCGCAGAGGTATCGCATCGGCAAACGTCGCGGCATTCAAGGCCGAAACGCCGCCGCCGGGCATGACCGTCACGGATGGGGCCGTGTCAGACATCAGTTTCAGCCTGTCGATGCCGCTTAACGCCGTGGTTGCGCCACCCGAAGACAAGACGCGCCGGACGCCCAGCCCTTCAACCAGCCGCATTGATTCGGCGGGGTCCGGTACAAGGTCGATGGCGCGGTGAAGGGTGATGTCCAATCCTTCTGCTGCGCGGACCATTTCTGTCATCGCCTCGGTATCCAGCCTGCCATCGGGCAGCGATGCGCCGATCACGACACCCGCCAGACCTGCCGCTTTGACGGCTGCTATTTCGGCCAGCATGGCGTCGCGCTCGGCGCGGTTCCAGACGAAATCCCCGGCTCGTGGACGGATCATCACCATCGAAGGCAAGGAAGAGCGTCGCGCAAGTAACATCAGCCCGGCAGATGGCGTCAGACCGCCAACGCCAAGGGCCGCGCAAAGCTCAATCCGGTCGGCGCCGCCATCTGCGGCCGCGCGGATGCCAGCCTCATCATCGACACAGATTTCCAGCGTGATCCGGTTCATCCCGACAGCCTTTCCCGCCAGACCAGTATCGCCGCGCCGAGCATCCCGGCAAGACCGCTTAAAATAGCTGCTGCGGGATAGCCTTGTATCGCAGTCCCGATGGCAAATACCCCCGCGCCAAACGCGCCGCCAAGAAACATGTTCACAGCAATCAGAGATGCGGACAATCCGGGCCGGTCGCTGATCAGGTCCAGCAGATAGGAAATCGGGATCGAGATAATGCCAGCCGCCCCGATGCCCGCCAATATGCTGGCGGCAAAGACATGCAGAGGGTCCGTCGCCAGGGCCAGCCCGATCAGATAGAACAGGTAGATGCCAATTGCATATGCAAGCGCCGTTGTCAGGCGCAGATAGCGCAGCGACCATGTCCATGCGAACATGAAGATGACCTCCAGCAGGGCGACCATACCGACGGCATAGCCGACATCGCCGGCTTTACCGCCGGCCTGGCCGGTCATGATCAGCGGCAGAACCGCGCCATTCACATGCAGCACCTGACTGATCAGGGCAACGCCGACAACCGGCGCCAGAAGGTGCGGTCGCAGGATCTGAAGCATGTCGCCAAAGACCGATCCCGGCAACCTGACCTGAACCGGCCGGTCAGTCCGCCCTGAACTTGGCGCGACGCGCGCGGTGCCGGTTCCGCCTTCTGGCAGGTCCTCTTCCGCGGAAGGCGGGCCCGGTCGCGGTCGGTCTGGTCCAAGCCATAGCATGATGGTCGTCATACAGGCGGCAGCAGCTATTGTTGCGATCAGATAGGCCCCGATCATACTGTCCTGACCGGCAAGGATCAGGCCGACGATGCCCGGCACCAGCACCCAGGACAGCGAAATGGCCATCCGCATCACGGCATTGACGATCTGCGTTTCTTCCGGTGTGAACAGATGCGACTGCGCCCGGACATTGCCGAACAGCATCGAGTTGGTGGCATGAAACAGCGCCAGCGGCCCGATCATGACAACCGCAAAGACCAGGGGCGAAGGGAAGGCCCAGATGGCCCCGTAGCCGATGATGCCGAAGGCCGAGACGAAGATCAGCGGCAGGCGGTAGCTTTGGAAGCGGTCGGACGTGGCACCAATGGCAATGGCCATGATGACATTCGTAATAGATGCGATAAGCGCAATCGTCGCGTAGGCCTGATCCGAGAGCCCAAGTTCGCGGATACCGATAACGGACTGATAGGGAGAGGTCGCCGCACCCGCCAGCCCGTACAGAAAAATCGCTGCGGCAGAGACGCGAACCACCTTGTGATGGCGAAGAATGGCGATCCACGGGTTCATTGTCAGGACTGAGTCTGGAAACGGGCAGAGAGCTGCGCAGATGGTTGGAAGCCACAGTCGGGATCAAAGGGCAGGGTGGCCTGATGCCGATGCCTGTTCTCAAGCCGCGCGATGTCCTGATTTACCGCGCCATCTGTCAGCGCCATCAGGTTCGGACCGGCGATGGCCGCAAGATCGGGCGACAGATAGCCGGATTTGACAACCACCAGCCTTGCCTCGGATGGGTTCAGGCCGAGTCGCGTGAAATCCTCGGTATTGTGATAGGGGCGGCGGCGGGCAGCAAGCACAAGCTGGATCCCCCCGGTCTGGACAACGGCCTGTCTTTCGGTCGTCTTGTCGCCTTCGACAAGACGCAGCACCCGGACCGTTTCGGTCACCGACAAGCCAGAGGGATCCAGCGTTCCGCCGATCTTAAGTGGTAGTTCCGCACCTTCGCCGGCATTGAAACAAGCCTCGGTCGCCGGTGCATCGGTGATGCCTGCGACGATGGTTTCCTGCCAGTCGCGCTCAATCAGCTTTGCCAGCACGTCGGCCCGGTCACCGACGCCGCCACCGGTGGGGTTGTCGCCGCTGTCTGCAAGAATGATCGGACGGGTTTCTGTGCGGCCTGCCAGATCGAGCATTTCGTCCAATGTGCCAGTCACCGGCCCAAAGGCGAACCGATCACGCGCATTCCAGAAATCTGCCGCAATACGCTCTGCCGCGGCACTGGCCGCATCCGCATCAGTCCCGGTGACGATGGCCGCTGCCGTTGCGCGCGGTTCGTCCGCCCAGACATAGCCGATCATCAGATCTGTACGCCAGACGTCCGGGCCTTCCAGAGCTGGCAAACCGGCATAGAGGCTGCGCGCAGGTTCATCCACGGTGGACGAACGCTCTCCGGGCAGCAGCAGCGGCACCGGTACGCGTATGACGCCGGGACGTTCCCCCGTGGTCAGCGCGCGCACCAGCATCTTCACCGAGGCATCCATCGTCTCGGCGACGTCGATATGCGGCGCTGTGCGATAGGCTGCGAAAATGTCGATCGCATCAACCACCTGTTGCGAGACATTGCCATGCAGGTCGTAGCTGACGGCAATCGGAATATTGGGGCCGACCATATCGCGAACAGCGCCGATCCAATCGGCCTCTGCGTCGAACATCCCGTCGACCTTCATCGCGCCATGCATGGCAAGATAGACGCCGTCGACCGGCATAGCGCTTGCAAGACGGTCCAGAAACTCCGCCTTGAACGCGTCATATGCGTCTTTCGCGACCGGGCCGCCGGGAACGGCGCGGGCGTGCAGAAGCGGCAGAAACGCCGCTTCATGCGCTTTCAGAAAGGCGAAATAGTCATGATCCACAAGCTCCGCGCCACGCAAGACCCGGAAATCTCCGGTGCGCATCAGGACCGGGGAATAGGTCGAGCATTCGGTATGGATGCCGCCGACAGCAATGCGCATTGTTCCGTCTTCCTCTATAGCGTGGGATGCAGACGCACTTGCGCCGCAAAGCGCTGCCAATCCTTATTTTCCTTTTGTGTCCACGCGGCCTCTGCGATGGCGGGAAGGCGCGGGAAGACCAGATCGTTGAACCATGCGGTGGTGGTGAAATGTTCGCACCATATGCACGACTGGATACCGCGCATATGGCCGCGCAGATCGTCAGGAAAGTCGCCCTCTGCCTCATATTGATAGGTCTGTTCAGGTGGCACGGGACCCGCCCATCCGGCACCGTTTTCCAGCCAGTCAGGACCCTGCACCATATCCATGTAATATGCCTGTCCCGGCGTCATGATGACGTCATAGCCCTGCCGCGCAAGCTCGATCCCGACCTCCGGCGTTTCCCATGCCATCAGGATGGTGTCTTCCGGTTCAACGCCACCGCCATGTGAAAGCTCGTTCCAGCCGACCATCACCTTGCCGCGCGCGTTCAGCATTTTCTTCACGCGCCCGGCGAACCAGCTTTGAAGCTCGAATGTGCCCGAAAGCCCTTCGCGCTGCATCAGAATGCGCGCCTTCGGGGATTCCAGCCATGCGTTCTTGGCGACCTCGTCCCCGCCGATGTGGAAATAGCGTGCGGGAAAAATTTCGCACAGCTCATCTATGATGGTTTCCAGCACCGTGAAAGTTTCCGGCACACCCGGATTCCACGAGTTGTTCGGATAGCCTTGCACGGGCGCATAGCTGTTCGGCGTCTCGTCCGGATCGACAAGGAAAGGCAGCGCTGCCAGCACGCAAGCCGCGTGACCGGGTGTTTCGATTTCCGGCATGACCTCGATCCCCAGCCCGCTTGCATGTGCCACGAGATCGCGCATCTGGTCCTGAGTGTAATAGCCACCTGCCTTTTCGGGCCCGTCGCCAAGCTGCGGCAGCATACCGGGGGAATCATATCCGCGATGCGCACCCTCTGCGGTCAGCTGAGGGTAGGCGCGGATTTCGGCCCGCCAGCCCTCGTCATCAGTCAGGTGCCAGTGGAAGATGTTCATCCGGTACCAGCCGAGGATATCGACAACCCGCTTTACCTCTTCAAAGCTCCAGAAATGGCGCGATACGTCCAGATGACTGCCCCGCCAGTCATAGCGTGGTGCGTCTTCGATCGTTCCGGAAAGCGGAAAGCGGAACTGTGGGTCGTTGAACGCCCCGTGCAGCATATGAGCAAGCGCGATCAGGCCATAGCGACGGCCCGCCTCTGTGCTGGCGGACAAGGTGATCTGTTCTGCGAAGTCCAGCCGGAAGCCCTCTGTCGGCAGGCCCGCATCCTCGGCAAAGGCAAGCCCGCGGCTGCCGGGCGCCTCGCCAAGCTGGAACAGCTTTCGCGCGGTCGGAAACAGACGAGTGTGCAGGTCATCGACCGACAGCATCAATCTGCGATCCGCAAGCGATGTGCCATCGGCGGCGTGCAGGATGACCGGTGCCTCGCCGGCCTCTGCGTCGATCTGGTTAGGCCACGGCATAAGGGCGAAGGGCAAGGTCAGCTTGCCTTCGGGCAGACGGGGCGGCGGCAGCGAAGGGATGTCGGGGTGTTGGATCAGATCACCGACCTGAATGTGAAGATGTGTTCCGTCAGCCCGCGTGATCCATGCCGTTTTCGCCGCGTCATTGCGGTGAAACGGCATCCTGTTCAGGCCAGAGACGCTGAAGCGCCATGTGTCACCGGCCTTCAGGCGCGTTCCTTCCGGGGGCGCCAGTTCATGATAATTGGCGACGCGGCGCAGGACTTTTGCGCCCACAATATCATGCTCTGGCATGATCCGGGTAATTGTGGTGACCGACAGCGTGAAATTGGCCAACTCCTCTTCGCCGAGGTTGTGAAGTGTTACGGTCCAGCTTCCATCAGGTGCAGGAGCGGGTGACCAGGCGTTTTCAAGGAAAAGGGTCATAGTGGCGATCTTTCAGGCGAGAGTTCAGTAGTCTTCGGACTGGGAAAACTGACGAGCAAGCGCCGGGATACCTGCGGTCAGACCGCAATCGACCGGCAGCACCACGCCCGTTATCCCCCCGGCAAGCGGCGATGCGAGAAAGCCGACCGCTTCCGCTACATCGTCAGGCCGGACGATACGGCCTAGGGCATAGTGGCGCGCGGCTTCTTCGAACACCGCCGGATTGGCCCGTGCCCGTTCTTCCCAGGCCTGCGTGCGGACCGTGCCGGGGGCGACGGCATTTGCGCGCAGGCCGTGGCGGCCATATTCCACGGCAATCATGCGTGTCAGATGGATCATTCCGGCCTTGGCAGCGGAATAAGCGGGATGGCCGAACACCGACATCCCGTTGACCGAGGCGATGTTGACCACCGATCCCTGCGACGCCACCAGCTGATCGGCAAATGCGGCAAAGACCTGATAAGGCGCGCTGAGGTTCAATGACAGATCATCATGCCACTGGTCTGAGGTCGTTGCGTGCAGGCTGGGCCCGATTGCCGCGCCGGCGTTGTTTACCAGCGTCACCGCCGTTCCGTTGCCTGCCACGATCTCGGCCAGATTCGTGCAGCTTTCATTCGCGGTGACATCGACCTGAATCGGTATCGCTTCACCCTGCATTTCTTCCGCTGTAGCCTCTGCCGCTGACAGATTCAGATCGGCAAGCACAACTGCGTCGTGATCGCGCAGCAATCTTCGGGATATGGCGCGGCCGATGTCACCCGCCGCACCAGTGACAATGGCAAGTCGCTTCGACATGACTTCCTCTTCCATGGTTCAAATTCTGACCGTTTTCTGCGTCGCTCAGTCGCCCAGAAGCTGCCTGTCGTCCCCGTCGCGGTGACGGATCAACTGTTCCTTGATGCCGCGCAGCAGAACGGCAGAGCGGTCGCGGTTGGCATAGGCGACGAGATTCGCGATGATGTCGACCGCCGCAAGGAATGCAAACCGCGTCGAGGTGGGCCTGAAGATATTTTTGCCTTCTGGCAGATTGATCGGGACGACGACATCCGCGCAGTTCGCCAGCGGGGAATCGCGCTGCGTCAATGCGATGGTTGGGACTTCGCGTTCCTGCAGAAGCTGGAAACAGCGCACCAGTTCTACATTGCGGCCGCTGAACGAAGAACCGAGCACAACCGTTCCCCTTTCGGCGGCGGCGGATTGCATCAACATGAGTCCGTGATCGGTCGAGGCGGAAATCCGGCAGCCAAGACGGAACAGGCGGTTATGCAACTCATTCGCGATCATGGATGAATTGCCGCCAGAGCCGAACGCATAGATGAAACCGGCGCCCGCCAGCAAATCCGCTGCCCTGGCGATGCTGTCCATATCCAGCCCACGATGCAGTTCGAACAGCGCGCTTTGGGCCTTCGTCACGATGTCTTCTGCGACCTCTGCCGGGGTCGTCGTGGCCATTTCCGGGTTCAGATAGCGCAGACCGACATAGGCGCTTTTGGCAAGCTGCACCTTGAAATCCGAAAATGAGGCGCAGCCAAGTCTGCGGCAAAAACGTGTGACGGTAGGCGGGGAGACGCCCGCACGCTCGGCAATTTCGGTAATGGAGGCGCCGGTCGCGAAATTCACATCGGACAGTATTTCCGCCGCCAGCCTGCGCTCTAGCGCTGAAATCAGGCCCTCTTCATTTGCCAGTGCCGCGATGATATCGGGCGGTGCCGTTGTCGCCGGGCTTGGGTCATTTGCAGAAGGCGGCAGGCTTTCTGCGTCCTCCCCTGCGGTTTCCTGTTCTGGCAAATTTGGGTCGGTCATGACTCTTCCAGAAATTTGTTTTCTCATTTTCTTGACATTTATCCATGTCTCTCGTGATGATACTAGAGAAATCTTCAAGTGCAGAAATTTTTTTTCACATAGGGGGCCAAAAGTGAGCTTGCGTGATCCGTTCAAGAATCCGTTCGCAGAGGAAGACACGGATCGACGTGCCATTTGGGAAATGCTGGTCCCGCGGGATATCGAGGCGTTTCTGACTGCAGACTGGCAGATGGTCGCCGACGATTTCATCGCGGCGGGATTTACCGGGATCAGCGGTAATCATCAACCGGATCCGCAGGGCTATACGCTGGCCTTCCCCACCCTGGAAGCCTATCGCGACGAATGGCTGCGGCAGGCGCAGGAATTCGGCGCAACGCGCGATGCCGGCGCCTTCGCGGGTGATCCCAAGCAGGGTATTTTCGGCGCGACACGGCTGGAAGAGATCGAGATTGACGGCGACGCGGCTCTGGTCCGCAAGAAGTTCGATGGTAAGCTGGCAAAGGCCGATGGCAGTCATGACGTCATGAACTGGCAAACCCTGTATATTTGCCGCCGCGATGGCGGGCGTTGGAAGATTGCGGGTTTTGTCGGCTACTTGCCCTACGTGGCAAATCCATGACGGCTGTCAGTCGAAAGCGGATCTTTGTCGCAGCGCTCGCGACAGAGACGAATACTTTTTCCCCGATCATGATCGACCGGCAAGGGTTTGAAACCTCGCTTTATGCCCCACCCGGTCAGCATCCACCGACGCCAACCCTGTGTACCGCGCCGATTCCCGTCGGGCGCCGGGTTTGCGCCGAGAAGGGCTGGACGCTGATCGAAGGAACCGCGGCCTGGGCGGACCCGGCGGGTCTTGTTTCGCGGGGGGCATACGAATCCCTGCGTGATGAGATTCTGGATCAGCTTCGGGCGGCTTTGCCCGTCGATGCGGTGGTGATGGGGTTGCATGGCGCGATGGTCGCGCAGGGCTATCTCGACCCCGAGGGCGATCTGCTGGCGCGCATCCGCGAGATCATCGGTCCCGATGTGCTGCTTTGTGCAGAGCTTGATCCGCACAGCCACCTGACCGAAAAGCGGGTCGCCGCGGCGGATTTCTTTGTCGTCTTCAAAGAGTTCCCGCACACCGATTTCGTCGAACGGGCCGAGGATCTGTGGCGTATCACGGTCGATACGCTGGAAAATCGGGTGCATCCGGTCATGTCGATCCATGACTGCAAGATGATCGACGTATTTCCGACCTCGAAAGAGCCGATGCGGGGCTTTGTCGACCTGATGCAGCAGATCGAAAAGGATGATCCGCGGGTCCTGTCCCTTTCGACCATCCACGGATTCATGGCCGGTGACGTCCCTGAAATGGGAACCAAAACTATTGCCGTAACGGACGGCAATGCGGAACTGGGCCAGCGGTTGGCGCGGGAACTGGGCGAGAAGCTGTATGCCAATCGCGGGCGCCACATCATGCCGGCGATGAACGAGGTTGATGCCGTGGCAAAGGCGATGGCATCGCAGGATGGGCCCGTTGTCATCGCCGATATGTGGGACAATCCCGGTGGTGGTACGGCGGGCGATGCAACGGTGCTTTTGCGCGAACTTCTGTCCAAAGGGGCGAAGGATGTTGCCGTAGGCACGATCTGGGATCCGATGGCGGTGCAGATCTGCATGGTGGCGGGTGAGGGCGCCGAGTTTTTGCTGCGCTTTGGCGGAAAGTCTGCGCCAAATACGGGTGATCCGGTTGATGCACTTGTTCGTGTGGAGAAGGTATCTGCCGATGCGCGGATGATCTTTGGGGAAAGCGTAGTTCCCTTTGGCCCGGCTGCGCGTATCTCGGTGCTGGATCAGCAGGGCGAAGATACGGGCGTTAAGGTGATCCTGAACACGGTGCGGGCGCAAAGCTATGATCCGTCGCTGTTTACGGCGCTTGGAATCGATCCGCAAAAGCAGAAAATCCTGGCCATCAAGTCGACCAATCATTTTTATGCCGCCTTCGCGCCTATCGCGTCAGAGATCATTTATTGCTCTGCCGGGCGGCCTTACCCGAACGAGCCAGCTACAACGCCCTATCGCCATGTGCGTCAGGACATCTGGCCGCGCAATCTCAAGACTGAGGAAAGTGAAGCATGACCTTCCCCTGGCCGGAACCCGGCACCCCGCTGCATGATGTCCTCACCCCGATGCCGGTCATAGATGAGGATCGGGTTGCCGCGAATATCGGCCGTGCACAGCGATATATGGACCAGCACCGGATAGCGTTCAGGCCGCATATCAAGACCCACAAGCTTTCTTACGTCGCAAAGCAGCAGCTTGCCGCTGGGGCGGTGGGCCTGAACTGTCAGAAACTGACCGAGGCAGAGGCATTTGCCGATGCCGGTTTCGACGACATTCTTGTCACTTACAATATTCTGGGCGCTTCGCGTCTGGGCCGTTTGAAGGCGTTGAACAATCGCGTTTCTGCCTTGAAAGTCTGCGCCGATAACGAGGTCGCGGTTGCAGGTTACGCCGCCACTTTCGGCAAAGACAAGCCGTTGTCAGTGCTGATCGAATGTGACACTGGCGGCGGGCGCTGTGGTGTTCAGTCACCGCGCGCCGCATTCGAACTGGCGCAGAAAATCAGTGCTTCGGACGGCCTGCACTTCGCTGGATTGCTGACCTATCCCGCGCCCGGTGGTGCAAAAGCCGTCCAGAGTTTTCTGACTGAGGCGATGGCACTGCTTGATTCCGTTGGGATCGACTGCCCGATACGTTCGAATGGCGGCAGTCCGGATATCTGGCAAGCGCATCTGGTTCCCGCCGCGACAGAGCATCGGGCTGGCACCTATGTCTACAACGACCGCTCGATGGTGCGTACGGGCGAATGCAAGGAAGATGATCTCGCTTTGCATGTTCTGGCGACCGTGGTTTCGATACCGACCGAGGGAAGGCTTGTTCTTGACGCCGGGTCGAAGGCCTTGACCTCTGATCTGCTCGGTTTTGATGATTTTGGGCGGATCGAAGAGTTGCCAGGTGCAAAGATCGTTTCTCTGTCCGAAGAACATGCCGTGACGGATGTGTCGGGTTGCACAGCAGACCTTCCCCGGATCGGAGAGCAGGTGCGAATCGTCCCAAACCATTGCTGCGTCGTGTCGAATCTGTTCGACCGTGTTGTTTTTCATCGGGACGGTGCCGTGACGCGCGTTGAAAAGCTGCTTGCCCGTGGAACGGTCTGGTAAGGCGCTGTGAAAGGCAAATTTCCGCTTCTCGTGCCGCAAATGCCGGTGAAAGAACGTCAGATGCATGAAAAAGTATTACACTGAAACAAGTTAATGCTAAATTTTCTTGACCAAGCTTAAGAAGTTTTTGCATATAGGAGAAAAAGAATTTCTCCAATGGGGGCGAAATGAAGGTTGGGATAATTGGACTTGGCTACCGCCTTGGCTACCTTGGGCATGTCTTCAAGGAGATGGATCCGGAGTTCGAGATTGTTTCCTATTTCGACCCGGAGCCCGCTGGTCTGCCAACCTTGCAGGAAAATGGCGTGCCTGAAGGCACCCGATACGGTTCTGCCGAAGAACTGGTGAAGGCTGGTGGCTACGATCTGCTTATGGTCGGCTCTCCCAACCACATGCACCTCGATCATATTCGTCTTGGGCTGGAAGCGGGGAACAAGGTTTTCTCGGAAAAGCCCATCGTTTCGACGATTGACCAGACAGTCGAACTGGCAGGACTGATGGGCCGCTATGGTCATGACCGTCTGCTTGTCGGTCTGGTCCTGCGCTACGCGCCGCTTTACCGCGATCTGCTTAAAGCGCGGGATGATGGCCGACTGGGGAAAATCGTTTCAGTCGAAGCCGCGGAACACATCTTCCCCTATCATGGTGCCTTCTTCATGCGCGACTGGCGCCGCTATGAAAAATGGTCCGGCAGCTTCATGCTGGAAAAGTGCTGCCACGATCTGGACCTTTACAACGGCCTGATCGGTTCCCGGCCCGCGCGTGTTGCCAGCTTCGGCGGGCGCAAGACATTCGTGCCGGAAAACGACCCGCGTCTTGAAGGCGTCAATGATCTGAGTCTGTATCACCGCAAGCCCTCCGGCTGGAACGGCTCTGACAAGGTTTTCGACAACGATGCCGATATCATCGACTATCAGGTTGCTATTGTTGAATACGCCAACGGCGTCGGGATGAATTTCCACACCAATCTGAATGCGCCTGACCAGTTCCGCCGCTTTGCGGTTTTCGGCACCAAAGGTCAGGCCGAGGGCGACTTCATCCGTGGCTTCCTGAACGTCACCGACGTCATGTCAGAGGCCCGCGTCGTCGAAGAACAGTATCAGGCAACCGCACTGTCACAGCATTACGGCGCGGATGAGAAGATGGCCGAAGAGGTCGTGGCCCATGTCATGCGCGGCGGCCCGTTGCCGGTTTCGCCGCTGGATGCGCTTGAGGCAGGTATTCTTGCGATGGCGATGGATGATGCGCGCCGGCAGGGTCGCGTGATCGATCTCGCGCCGATCTGGGAACGTTATGACGAAGCCCTGATGCAGAGGGCCGCCTGATGACAAGTTCGCGTTCCGCTTGGGTATTCGCTTGGGCACTTCTGGCGCCTGCTATCATCTATGTCCTGATCATCGTGGCATGGCCGCTTGTGGAAACTGTACGTCTGTCTTTCACCGACGCGTCGCTGCGTAAGGTGGTGAATTACGTCGGTTGGCGGAACTATGAAAAAATCTTCAACGAGACTTTCCTGACCGTCATTACACGCACGTTTATCTGGACGTTCTTTTCGGTTCTGCTGAAGATGATCATCGGGATGTGCGGGGCGGTGTTGCTGAATGCTGCCGTGCCAGGGCGCAATCTGTTCCGTATTCTGACCATGCCGCCGTGGATCGTGCCGATGGCAATCGGCATCTTCATGTGGGGCTGGATGTATAACGGGCAGTTTGGGATGATCTCTGGCCTGCTGCAACGCTTTGGTATCGTCGATGGGCCGGTGGCTTTCCTTGCCTATGGCAGCACAGCGTTCTGGGCGACGATTGTTACGGATGTCTGGATCGGTGTGCCGATGGTGACGATCTATTTCCTGGCCGCGATGCAGGCGATACCGAAGGACCTGTATGAGGCCGCATGGACCGATGGTGCCAGCCGCTGGACCCGCTTTCGCCGTATCACACTGCCGCTGATGGCACCGGCGATCATTACCATGTCGATGCTGTCGCTGATTGCCACATTCAACAGTTTTGACATCATCTGGATCCTGACACAGGGCGGCCCGTCCGGGCAGACGACAACCATGATTATCGACACATATCAGGTCGCTATCGGTTCCAAAAAATATGGCGAGGGTGCAGCGCGTGCCGTGGTGATCTGCATCTTCCTGTCGCTGTTCTGTCTGGCATACTTCCGCGTGACCCGGCGCTTGCACGCTATGGACAAGGCATAGGAGACGCAGATGGCTTTGTTCCGCAAAGACGACACGCCCATGATCGACCGCTACCGCTGGTGGGAAATCATCGGGATTTACGCAGGCATCTTTGCCTTCCTGTTCTTCATGCTGGCGCCGTTCATCGAAGGGTTCCTTGTCAGCCTGAAGCCCCTGGCGCAGTTGTTTTCGACGCCGTACAGCTTCTGGCCCGAAAACGGTTCTTTCGCTGCCTATTTCACGATGTGGGAAAGTGTGCCGGGCTTTGCGCGCTACATCTTCAACTCTTTCCTGATCTCCAGCGTGGCGACCATCATCGTGTTGCTGCTGGTCGTGCCTGCCGCCTATGCCTTTGCCCGGTTCAGCTTCAAGGGGATGGGTCTGGTGCTGGCGGCATTCCTTGCGGTCAGCATGTTCTCGGGCGCTGTGCTGCTGATTCCGCTGTTCCGCCTGATGCGGACGTTGGGAATGCTGAACACCTACTGGTCGATGATCGTGCCGGGTGCGGCATTCCTGATCCCCGCCGCGATCTGGTTGCTGCGCACCTATATGATGCGCATCCCGCGAGAGCTGAACGAGGCCGCCTATATGGATGGGGCCAGCCAGTTCTACACCTTTCGCCGGGTGATCCTGCCGATTGCACGACCGGGCATCATCGTGGTCGCGATCATGACCTTTATCGGCGCATATTCGCAGCAGTTCATCTTTGCGCTGACGTTTAACTCCAAGACCGAATACATGCCGCTGCCGATCGGGCTTTACGCCTATTTCGGCAAGCAAGAGGTGATCTGGAATGAATTGATGGCCGCCAGCTTTGTGGGCATTGCGCCCGCGCTGATCCTGATCTTCTTCCTTCAACGCTATCTCGTCGGCGGTCTGACCGCTGGCGCGGTGAAACAATAAACCAACCAACCAACCGGGAGTCCTGAAAGTGAAAACACTATTCCGCACAAGCCTGATCGGCGTTGCCCTTGCCGGAACCACGGCCCTGCCAGCACTGGCAGATGAAATCAGCTGGATCTATTGCGGCGACCGGATCGACCCGGCGCATGAGAAGTACATCGCCGAATGGAACGAGGCGAATCCTGACTTCAACGTCGTGCCCGAAGTCGTCGGCTGGGCACAGTGTCAGGACAAGGCAACCACCCTTGCTGCCGCGGGCAGCCCGGCCGGTATCGCCTATGTCGGCTCGCGCACGCTGAAGGAATTCGCACTCAGCGATCTGATCGTCGAAGTTCCGATGACCGACGATGAAAAGGCCGCCTATTACCCGAATATCGTCGAGACGGTTACCTTCGATGGCACACAGTGGGGTGTACCGATCGCGTTTTCGACCAAGGCGCTTTACTGGAACAAGGATATCTTCCGCGAGGCCGGTCTGGACCCCGAGCAGCCGCCGAAAACCTGGGAAGAAGAGATCGAGTTCGCCAAGACGATCACGGAAAACACCGATAAGGCCGGCTATGGCCTGTCGGCAAAGACCTTCGACAACACGATGCACCAGTTCCTGCATTGGGTATACACCAATAACGGTCAGGTCATCGACGATGAGAACAATATTGTTCTCGACAGCCCCGAGGTGCTTGCCGCGCTGCAGGCTTATAAAGACATCACACCTTATTCCGTCGAGGGCGCGACCGCTTACGAACAGAACGAGATGCGGGCGATCTTCCTGGATGGGCAGGTTGGCATGTTGCAGGCCGCGGTCAGCACAGCGTTCCTGCTGAAGGATACGGATATTGACTGGGGCGTCACTGATCTTCCGCTTGGGCCTGATGCGCAAGGCAAGGGCACTCTGCTGATCACCGACAGCTTGGCGGTCTTCAAGGACTCGGGTGTTGAGGAAAAGGCGGTTGAGTTCGCCAAGTTTATCACTCAGCCGCATATTCAGGAAGAATATGAAGCCGGCGGCCTCGCCGGGCTGACGCCGCTTCGTCCGTCTGCTGCTGTCGATGAAATGGTTGCCGCCGACGCTTACTGGCAGCCCTATATCGACGGTATCGAATTCGGCGGGCCCGAGCCGCTGTTCACCGATTATCGCGGCCTTCAAAACGTGATGATCGAGATGGTGCAGTCCGTTGTCACCGGATCGGCAGAGCCGCAGGAAGCGCTGACCAAAGCTGCGGAAGCGCTTGAAGAGTATAAGTGAGGCAGCCCCGGTCCCGGCCGTGCCATCAGCGGCCGGGACATTTTGAAGACATGGAAGGAATGGCACCTTGGGTCAGTTGACGCTTAAGGACATCGTGAAAAAATTCGGCACGATAGAGGTCGTGAAAGGCGTCTCGCTGGATGTTCGCGAGGGTGAGTTTATCGTCTTTGTCGGCCCCTCGGGCTGCGGAAAGTCGACCTTGCTGCGCATGATCGCGGGGTTGGAGCATACGACCTCTGGCGACATCGTGATCGACGACCGCAGGGTCAACGATCTTGCGCCGGTCAAACGCGGCATCGCCATGGTCTTCCAGTCATATGCGCTGTATCCGCATATGTCGGTGTTCGAAAATATCGCCTTCCCCCTTCGCGTGGAAAAGGCACCCGAAGCCGAGATTCGTCAGAAGGTCGAATCCGCCGCGAAGATCCTGCATCTGGATCAGCGACTGGAGCAGAAGCCGGGAATGCTTTCCGGTGGGCAGCGTCAGCGCGTCGCCATTGGCCGCGCCATCGTGCGCGAACCGGAAATTTTCCTGTTTGACGAACCGCTGTCGAACCTTGATGCGGCGCTGCGGGCGGATATGCGGATCGAACTTACGCGCCTGCACAAGCAGCTTGGCGCGACGATGATCTATGTCACGCACGACCAGATCGAGGCCATGACAATGGCTGACCGGATTGTCGTTCTGAATGCAGGCTATATCGCGCAGGTCGGCGCACCGCTGGAGCTTTATCACAAGCCGCAGAACACGTTTGTCGCGGGCTTCATCGGCAATCCGCGCATGAATATGCTGAACGTGACCTGCAATGCCGTGACAGATACCGGCGTCGAAATCAGCTTCAACGGCCAGAATGCCCTGATACCTGTGGTCGGGCGTCCGGGGCTTGAAGGTCAGACGCTGTCTTTGGGAATCCGGCCCGAACATGTCGAAATCCGTCCGGGTGAACTGACACTGAGCGTAACGCCCGCTGTGGTGGAGCGTTTGGGCCAGCAGACGATTGCCTATGCGCCGCTGAACGATGCGGAAGAGAATTTCTCTATCGTGCTGCCCGGTTCGCGACGGGTTGCAGAGGACACGCCGCTGGATATCAGCTTCTCACCCGCCGACTGCCATCTGTTCGATTCGGACGGTCAGGCTTTGGAACGGCGGGTTGACCTGTCGACGCTGGACGCCCCGCCGATGCCGATTTCGGCGTAGGCTTAACGCGCCAGTTACGACCTGCCCTGAAAGTGGGCAAGGTGGGTCTGGATTGCCCAAAACAGCAGCATCCCGGCAGTTGGCCTTAGCGAAACGCGCAGATTGACCTCACATCGGTTCCTGCGCGGTTCTACCGTTGGGCCATGTTTGACGCTGCCATCATGCAACGCAGCTTCGGCGCGGCGAAGGTCGCTCTGGATCGCGGCACTCTGACGGAACTGTCCCAATCGGGCAGCGCCAAGGTCATGCTGCCGCGCACATATGGCGCTGCGCCAGAACTGGTATTCCTGAACACGTCGGGCGGGCTGACGGCCGGCGACCGGCTTGAATACAGCGTGACCCTCGGTCCCGACACCAGGGCCATAGCGACGACCCAAACTGCAGAGCGTGCCTATCGCGCGGATGGGGAGCCCGCGCAGGCAACCGTATCGCTGCATGTCGCTTCGGGCGGCAGGCTTGACTGGTTGCCGCAAGATACGATCCTGTTCGACGGTTCAAGCTTTGCGCGGCGGACCGATATTCGGCTTTGCGGAGATGCCGTTTTTCTGGGGCTTGAAACCATGGTTCTGGGGCGGCAGGCCATGGGCGAAACCGTGCGAGAAATATTTCTGCGCGATAGCCGTAAGGTCACGCGCGATGGACAGGTGGAGGTATTCGATCCGCTTCGGCTTGATTCCGTCGCCATCAATCGTGCGGGTTCACCCGCGTTGCTCAGCAACGCGCGGGCCTTTTCGGTGCTGATTTATTCAGGGCCTGATGCGGACCGGCATTTGCAGGATTTGCGCGCAAGTCTGGATGAGCCGGGGGTGGAGGCCGCCGTTTCCGCCCTGCCGGGCCGGATGATCCTTCGTGCATGCGCCGCGGATGCATGGCCGCTGCGGCGCCAGATTGTGCGTCTGATCGCGATTTTGCGACCGGGCGGAATGCCCCGTGTCTGGCAATCACAGGAGTAAGGATGAACCTGACCCCACGCGAAAAGGACAAGCTGCTGATAAGCCTCGCTGCGATGGTTGCGCGCGGTCGGCTGGAACGCGGCGTCAAGCTGAACCACCCCGAGGCCATCGCGCTGATCACCGATTACGTGGTCGAGGGCGCTCGCGACGGGCGCAGCGTGGCTGACCTGATGGCGGCAGGTGCAACCGTGATCCGTGCCGAGCAATGTATGGAGGGCGTGCCCTCGATGATCGAGACCGTGCAGGTCGAAGCCACATTTCCCGATGGCACGAAGCTCGTGACCGTCCACCACCCAATCCGCTGAGGAAGACCGATGAAAAAGACCCTGATTCTGCTGGCCCTGATGCCATCTGTCGCATTTGCCCATACCGGGCATCAGGCTGGCAGCTTCCACAGCGGTTTCGGCCATCCTTTCGGCGGCGCTGACCATATGCTGGCGATGGTGGCGCTTGGCCTTCTTGCCGCGCAGATTGGCAAGCGTGCTGTGTGGGTGTTGCCCCTGACCTTCGTGACGACAATGCTGCTTGGCGGGATGCTGGGGGCGGGCGGAATGCCCTTCCCGGCGGTTGAGCCGACGATCCTGGCCTCCTGCATCATCCTCGGTGCGCTTGTCGCCCTAGCCGTGCGCCTGCCATTGTCGGTGATGCTGGCGGGGACGGCGCTGTTTGGCGCGGCGCATGGCTGGGCGCATGGGGCAGAGGGTCCGGTGAATGGCTTGGCGGTCTATGCGGCGGGTTTCGTCGTGGCAACGGCGCTGTTGCACGGGCTCGGCATCGTGGCGGGCAAAGCCATTCCGGCACTGGCGCTCCGCCTGACGGGCTTTGCAGCGGCGCTTGCGGGCGTGACTTTGGCGATGGCGGGCTGACATGATCCCCGGCGAGATCATACCCGCACAGGGCAGCATCACCCTGAACGAGGGTCGCGAGGCGATCACAATGATGGTCGCCAATACCGGCGACCGCCCCGTGCAGGTCGGCAGTCACTATCATTTCGCGGAAACCAATCCGGGTCTGGATTTCGACCGCAAGGCCGCGCGCGGTATGCGTCTGGACATCGCCGCAGGCACCGCGATCAGGTTTGAGCCGGGGCAGAGGCGCGAGGTCCGGCTGATCCCCTTCGAGGGTAACCGGCAGGTCTGGGGCTTCAACCAGCAGATCATGGGGGCGCTGTAATGCCGGTCCAGATTTCCCGCGCCGCCTATGCCGATATGTTCGGTCCAACGACCGGCGACCGCGTGCGTCTTGGCGATACCGATCTGGTGATCGAGGTCGAACGCGATCTGACCATCTATGGCGAGGAGGTCAAGTTCGGCGGCGGCAAGGTCATCCGCGACGGGATGGGGCAGAGCCAGATCACCCGCGAGGGTGGGGCGACGGACACGGTGCTGACCAATGCGCTGATCCTTGACTGGACGGGCATCTACAAGGCCGATCTGGGTCTGAAGGACGGGCGCATCGCCGCCATTGGCAAGGCGGGCAACCCCGATACCCAACCCGGCGTCGATATCATCATCGGGCCGGGGACCGAGATCATCGCCGCCGAGGGCCGGATCGTGACCGCAGGCGGCATCGACTGCCATATCCACTTCATCTGTCCTCAGCAGGTCGACGACGCGCTGCATTCCGGCATCACCACAATGATCGGCGGCGGCACTGGGCCCGCGCATGGGACGCTGGCCACCACCTGCACGCCGGGGCCGTGGCATATCCGCCGAATGCTGGAGGCTGCGGATAGTCTTCCGATGAATATCGGGCTGGCGGGAAAGGGCAATGCCTCGCGCCCCGAAGCCCTGATCGAACAGGTCCGCGCCGGGGCCTGCGCGCTGAAGCTGCATGAGGATTGGGGCACGACGCCCGCCGCCATCGACTGCTGCCTGACCGTGGCCGACGACATGGACATTCAGGTCATGATCCATAACGATACGCTGAACGAATCCGGCTTTGTCGAGAATACTTTGAAAGCCATCGCGGGCCGCACCATCCATGCCTATCACACAGAAGGCGCGGGCGGTGGCCATGCGCCTGACATCATGCGGGTGGTGGGCTCGCAGAACATCATCCCTTCTTCGACGAACCCGACGCGGCCCTATACGGCAAACACCATCGAGGAGCATCTCGATATGCTCATGGTCTGCCACCATCTGGACCGCTCTATCCCCGAGGATGTGGCCTTCGCCGAAAGCCGCATCCGGCGAGAGACCATCGCGGCTGAGGATATCCTTCACGACCTTGGCGCGTTCTCGATTATCAGCAGCGACAGCCAAGCCATGGGCCGTGTCGGAGAGGTGATCACCCGCACATGGCAAACCGCGCATAAGATGAAACAGCAGCGCGGGCGGCTGGAGGGTGAGGCTGGGGATAACGACAATCTCCGCGCCCGGCGCTATGTCGCGAAATACACGATTAACCCGGCTGTAGCGCATGGGATAAGCAGCCATACAGGCAGCGTCGAGACGGGCAAACGCGCCGATCTGGTCATCTGGTCGCCTGCGTTTTTCGGTGCCAAGCCAGAGATGAGCCTGATCGGCGGGCAGATCGTCATGGCGCAGATGGGCGATCCGAACGCTTCGATCCCGACACCTCAGCCGATGTACTCACGACCGATGTTCGGGGCGCTTGGACGGGCGATGCAATCTGCAGCGGTGCATTTCGTCAGCGTAGCAGGGCTTCAGGACGGTGCGGCGGATGGGCTGTATAAACAGGCAGTCGCCGTGCAGGACACGCGCGACATCGGCAAACGCGACATGCGCTTGAATGATGCCACGCCCGAAATCGCGGTCGATCCCGAAACCTATGAAGTCCGTGCCGACGGGCAATTGCTGACCTGCCAACCGGCGACAGAGCTGCCCCTGGCGCAGCGCTATTTTCTGTATTGAGTGGAGCGAACATGCATTTTCTTGCCAATGGTGACGAACTCGGTGTCGCGGTGGCGATCCTCCCCGCCGATCACGGCCGCAAAGTCGTGGGGCGCGTCGTGCTGGATTATGAGGCCCGATGCCTGCGCCGGAAGCGGCTGGCAACGGAAGGCGGAGCGGCATTCATGGTCGATCTTCCGCAAACCGTCAGCCTTGATCCCGGCGCGGCCTTTGCGCTTGCCGATGGAAATGCGATCGAGGTGATAGAAGCGCATGAGCCCGTCTTGCGGATCGAAGGCGAGCTGCCCCGGCTGGCCTGGCATATCGGCAATCGCCACTGCCCCTGCGAAATGGCTGAGGATCATCTTATCATCCGCGCGGATCCGGTGCTGGAAGACATGCTTCGCAAGCTTGGTGCAACGATTGCAAAGGGGTTTGCGCCCTTCCGGCCCGAAGGTGGCGCCTATGGTCATGGACGGACATTCGGTCATTCCCACTGAGGCGGCTCGTTTGCTGGCCGTCCAGCTTTTGTCCCCGGCTTTCCCGACCGGGGCCTTCGCCTATGCGCAGGGTCTGGAATGGGCGATGGATCGGGGTGAGGTCGCGAATGGTCCGGCCTTGGCCGGCTGGATCGCCGATGTGCTGGAATATGGCGCCGGCTGGTCAGACGCGGTGATCCTGTCGCTTGCTTTGCGACCTTGCGCGGATCATGCGGCTTTGGATGATCTTGCCCGCGCAATGTGCCTGGCGTCAGAACGACTGTCCGAAACGCTGGAACAGGGCGCTGCTTTTGCTGTTACGGCAGCCGCCCTGACCGGCACCGATGCATCGCCCGCGGCCCTGCCGGTTGCCGTTGGGCGCGCGCTTGCCAGCCTCGGCATGCCGCGGGCAGAGATCATCGGGCTTTATCTGCACGGGCAGGCGTTGAACCTGATCCAGGCGGCTGTGCGATTCATGCCTATGGGGCAGGCCGAGGGGCAGCGCATCCTTGCCAGCCTTGCACCGTTGATACTGCGGCTGGCGGCGCTTGCGGCGGATGCGGAGGAGGACGATCTGGGCGGCTGCGCCATCGGCGCGGAACTCGCACAGATGCGACATGAAACAATGACCGTGAGGATATTCCGCTCATGACTAACGGACCCCTTCGCGTCGGCATCGGCGGCCCGGTTGGCGCCGGCAAGACCACGCTGACGATTGAACTTGCCCGTCTGCTGGCCCCGCGCCTGTCCATGGCGGTCGTGACGAACGACATTTATACGCGCGAGGATGCCGAGGCATTGATGCGGGCGCAGGTCCTGCCGCAGGACCGGGTGCGTGGCGTTGAAACCGGCGGCTGTCCGCACACCGCCATTCGCGAGGATGCCAGCATCAACCTTGCCGCGATTGCAGAGTTGACCGAAAAGCTGCCGGGCCTGGATCTCGTGCTGATTGAATCGGGCGGCGATAACCTTGCGGCGACATTCAGCCCGGAACTGGCCGATCTGACGATCTATGTGATCGATACGGCTGCCGGTCAGGATATTCCGCGTAAAAGGGGGCCGGGACTGGCACGGTCTGACCTGCTTGTCGTCAACAAGACCGATCTCGCGCCGCATGTAGGCGTCGATCCGGAATTGCTTGAGAGCGATGCGAAAACCGCACGAGGCATGCGACCCGTCATCACGGCCGCATTGCTGCAAGGCAAAGGCGCGGCAGATGTCGCGGAATTCATCATCCGCGAGGGCGGACTGCGTCCAAGGCTCTGATTTCAGTCCGGCCTTGCCGTAAATTTAAGCAAACTGACAGAAATCTGGTTGATCAGGCGTCATGTGAACAGATCGTTGCAGTGAAACCCCTGACTGCAATTGCCTGAAACCCCGGCACGGGATCTTCTGCAGATGCGAAAGGCCCGCAAAGGGTCGGAAGTGTGCGACGGCCACCGCCTGGAAAACGACGCCGCCGCACTGGTGCAACGAAGTTGCCGCATCGTCTTAGCATCGCGCCCCTCGGTCGGGAAGCGGTCAGTCTTTTGCGGCCCGAAAGGGAACGATATGCAGGGAATGAGGTATTTTCTGGCCAGCAGCGCGCTTGGCATGACGCTGGCCGGGGCGGCCTGGGCGCAAGATGACACGATCAAGATCGGCGTGCTGCACTCACTGTCCGGCACCATGGCGATTTCCGAGACCACGCTGAAGGACACGGTCCTGATGATGGTCGAACAGCAGAATGCCAAGGGCGGCCTTCTGGGCAAGCAGATCGAAGCCGTGGTCGTCGATCCGGCCTCTGACTGGCCGCTTTTCGCGGAAAAGGCGCGGGAACTGATTTCGGATCAGGGCGTCGATGCGATTTTCGGCTGCTGGACCTCTGTCAGCCGAAAATCCGTCCTGCCCGTGATCGAGGAACTGAACGGGCTGCTGTTCTATCCCGTGCAATATGAGGGCGAGGAATCGTCGAAAAACGTCATTTATACGGGTGCCGCGCCGAACCAGCAGGCGATCCCGGCGGTGGATTACATGCGCGATGAACTGGGCGTGGAAAAATGGGCGCTTCTGGGCACGGACTATGTTTATCCTCGCACGACGAACACCATTCTCGAAGCCTATCTGAAGGAAAACGGCGTCGCGCAGGACGATATTTTCGTCAATTACACGCCTTTCGGGCATTCCGACTGGTCGAAGATCGTCGCCGATGTTGTCGCCCTGACCAATGAGGGAAAGCAGGTCGGTGTCGTTTCGACCATCAATGGCGATGCGAATGTAGGGTTCTATAAGGAGCTGGCGGCGGCGGGTGTCAGCGCCGATGACATTCCGGTCATGGCCTTTTCGGTGGGTGAGGAGGAGCTTTCGGGTCTGGATACCGCCAACCTTGTCGGTCATCTGGCCGCCTGGAACTATTTCGAAAGCGCGGAATCGCCCGAAAACGCCGCATTCATCGACGGATGGCATGCCTTCACTGGTGACGATAACCGCGTGACCAACGACCCGATGGAAGCCACGATGATCGGCTTCAATGCTTGGGTTGCAGCGGTTGAAGCAGCAGGCTCGACCGAGACAGACGCCGTGCTGGACGCGATAGTCGGGGTCGAGGTCCCGAACCTGACGGGCAGCATGGCCGAGGTTCTGCCGAACCACCACCTGACCAAACCCGTCCTGATCGGTGAGATTCGCGAGGACGGCCAGTTCGATATCGTTAGCGAAACCGACCCGGTGCCGGGCGATGCCTGGACAGATTTTCTGCCCGACAGCGCCGTTCTGGATGCCGACTGGCCGGGCAAGGAGTGCGGCATGTTCAACACTGAAACCGAAAGCTGCGTGCAGGTTCAGTCGAATTACTGAGCCACGGCGGGGCGGCCCTGTGCCGCCCCTTCCACGCGAATTGAAAGGGCCATCATGCGCCGTTTGTTTCTTTGTCTTCTTCTGCTGATCGCAACACCCGTATCCGCTCAGGACCTCGGCACGGTGCTTGAGGCCAATCGCGAGCAGATCACAAAACCCTCGCGCCAGACCATCGGGCCGGTGATCGACGAAATCGCGGCGAGCGGTGAAGGTGCCGTGGCCTTTCTGGAGGCATGGGGCGACCGGCGTATCGGTGTGACCGAAGACGGACGCTTTGCGATCATTGAAGGCCATACGGCCACCGATGCCGTGACAGGCGAGCCGGTGACGGATGAGCTGGATTCGCTGCGACCAAATTCCGGCGTGCGCGGGCTGATTGCAGCGGCGCTTGTGCCGGCCCAGCTTGCGGATCCCGATCCTGCCCGCCGACGCGCGGCACTGGATGCGCTTGGCCGGGATGCAACGGCGGAACATCTGCCCGCGCTGCGGGCAGCGCTTGACGACCCCGATCCTACTATTGCCGCCCGCAAGGCGCGGCTGGAGCGTCTGCTGACCATCCGTTTCGATCCCGATCCTGCCGCCCGCGTCGCGGCCATTGAAAGCTTTGCGGGGGATAGCGGCAGCGATGTGCAGGCGGCGCTGAACCCGCTTCTGACAACGACGCGCATCGCGGCACCTGAACTGACTGCCGATGCCAATGTCGCACGCCGTCTGAATGTCGGCAGCGATCTGACGCGGGCGGAAGCATATCGCCTGCTGGTCGATGCCGATCTCGCCCCGCCGAGGCTAAGCGATGCGGAACAGAAATCCGCGCTTGCCGCCAATCTGTCCGACGGGCAGGTCGGCGATATTCCCGTGGCCAATCTTGACAGCCCCGATGCCCGCGACCGGGCCTATCGTGCGCTTGCCGCCGCAGGCGCGGTCCGCCCCGCTGCCAGTACGGATCAGGTAGATGCGGCACTGGAAAGCCATGTATTTGCCGATGTCTATGACGAGCCCTCGGCGGAACTGACCGATGCCGCCCGTGGTGCGCTGAACGACCTCGTGTTTCGCGAACGCGCCCAACAAGGTGCCGATCTGATGCTGGATGCGCTGTCGCTGGCCTCGATCTGTTTCCTTGCGGCCATCGGCCTTGCCATCACCTTCGGCGTGATGGGCGTTATCAATATGGCGCATGGCGAGTTCATCATGATGGGTGCCTATACGGGCTATGTCGTGCAGGGCTTCATCGCCAATAAGACGGCCTCACTGCTCGTGGCTCTTCCATTGGCCTTTGTGGTCACGGCCATGGCCGGCATCGTGCTGTATCGGCTGGTCATCCGCCACCTGGTGCACCGTCCGCTGGAAACCCTGCTGGCGACCTTCGGCGTGTCCATCGCCTTGCAGCAACTGGCGAAGAACATCTTCGGCACGCAGGCAAGACCCCTGACCGCGCCCGACTGGCTGGGCGGGTCCATCGGCTGGGGAGAGATCGTGTCGATCTCCACCATCAGGGTTGCGATCTTTGTGCTGGCGCTGCTGTTTCTGGGCCTGTTTCTCTACATCACCAAACGCACGCGCATGGGGCTGAACATGCGGGCGGTGACGCAGAACCCCGGCATGGCGGCCAGTATGGGCATCAACCCCGACCGGGTGGCGATGCTGACCTTCGGGCTGGGATCGGGCATTGCCGGTATCGCAGGCGTCGCCATCGGGCTGTTCGCGCAGGTGACGTCCGAGCTTGGGCAGGCCTATATCGTCCAGAGCTTCATGACAGTGGTCGTCGGCGGCGTCGGCAATATCTGGGGAACGCTGGCCGGTGCCGCGATGATCGGCGGGCTGCAGAAGGGGATCGAGGTTCTGAACCCGGCCAATACGTTGGCCGCGCAGACCTGGATGATCCTCTTCATCATCATCTTCATTCAGTTCCGGCCAAGGGGCATCTTCCCGACCCGCGGCCGCTTTGCAGAGGGTTGAGCCATGCTGATCCGCAAACACCCATCCGTGCTGATCTTCCTTGCCCTGCTGGCAACCTTCACCATCGCGGTGACCCTGATGTCGCAGGCCTATGGAACGGGCGCGATCCCGACCTCGACGATCAAGCTGTTCGGCAAGACGCTGTGCCTTGCGCTTGCCGCGCTCGCGATGGATCTGGTCTGGGGCTATGCAGGCATCCTCAGCCTTGGTCACATGGCCTTTTTCGCGCTTGGCGGATACATGATCGGCATGTGGCTGATGTATGCCCGGACCGAGGAGATCGTGACGGCGACGCTGGCCAATGCGCCGATCCCGCCCACCCCCGCAGAGGTGCAGGAGGGCATCGCCAGCCAGATTTTCGGCGTCGTCGGATCAAGCGATCTGCCGCTGGCATGGAGTTTCGCGGGCAGTCTGCCGGTCCAGCTTCTGCTGGTGCTGCTGGTGCCGGGCCTCTTCGCGTTTCTGTTCGGCTGGCTGGCCTTCCGGTCGCGCGTGAACGGCGTCTATCTGTCGATCCTGACGCAGGCGATGACGCTGGCCCTTGCCCTGTGGCTGTTCCAGAACGACAGCGGCTTTCGCGGCAATAACGGGCTGTCGGGGCTGCAGAACATCCCCGGCCTGACCGACAAGCCGCAATCTGTGGTCTCGATCTGGTTCCTCTGGGCTTCCGCGCTTGCGCTTGGGCTGGCCTATCTGCTGGCAAGCTGGCTGGTTGCGGGCAAGTTCGGCAGCGTCATCCGCGCCATCCGGGACGATGAGGCGCGGGTGCGGTTCCTCGGCTACTCGGTCGAGGGCTACAAGCTGTTCATCTTCACCCTGACGGCGATGATCTGCGCCATTGCCGGGGCGCTGTATTACCCGCAGGCGGGCATCATCAATCCCGCAGAGCTTGCGCCTATCGCATCCATCTATCTGGCGGTCTGGGTCGCCATTGGCGGGCGCGGCAGGCTTTACGGTGCGGTGATCGGGGCGGTCTTCGTCTCGCTGCTGTCCAGCTGGTTCACGGGCGGCAAGGCCCCCGATCTGAACCTTGGTTTCTACACCGTGAACTGGGTCGACTGGTGGCAGGTCCTGCTTGGCGTGGCCTTCGTGCTGGTCACCTTGTTCGCCCCGCGCGGGCTGTCATCCATCATCGACGCTATGGCTGGTCTGCGCCATCCGATGCGGCGCGGCAAGGATCTTGGCCCCGATCTGGGTGCGCTGCGCGAGAAGGAGGCAGAGGCATGAGCGATCTTCTGGAAGTGTCGGGCATCTCGAAAAGCTTTGACGGATTCAAGGCGATCAACAACCTGTCCTTTTCCATCGGCGCGGCAGAGCTGCGTGCCATTATCGGTCCGAACGGTGCGGGGAAAACGACCTTCATGGATATCGTTACCGGCAAGACCCGCCCCGATGAGGGCGAGGTTCGCTGGGGCGAATTCTCACGATCGTTGCTGAAAATGACAGAGGCGAAGATCGCCCGCGAAGGCATCGGTCGCAAGTTCCAGCGTCCAACCGTGTTTGAGGACCAGAGCGTGGCCGACAACCTGACAATGGCGCTGAAGGCCCCGCGCGGGGCGTTTTCGGTGCTGTTCTGGAAGCCCTGCCGTGCCTCGCGCAGTCGGGTCGACCAACTGGCGGCAGAGGTTGGTCTGGCCGATCAGCTTAACCGCAAATCCGGGGAACTCAGCCACGGGCAGAAGCAATGGCTGGAAATCGGGATGCTGCTGGCGCAAGAGCCTCGGCTTTTGCTGGTTGATGAGCCAGCGGCGGGGATGACGCTTGCGGAACGGGAACAGACAACCACATTGCTGAAACGGCTGGCAGAAACGCGGGCTGTGGTCGTCGTCGAACATGACATGGATTTCGTGCGCCGCCTGAACTGCAAGGTGACGGTGCTGCATCAGGGGGCGGTGCTGGCCGAGGGCTCACTTGACCATGTCTCGGCCAATCCGGACGTGATCGAAGTTTATCTGGGGCGCTGATATGATCGAAGCTGAAAACGTCACCCTGCATTACGGCAGCAGCCAGATTTTGCACGGCGTGTCCCTGCTGGCGAAACCCGGCAAAGTCACCTGCGTCATGGGGAATAACGGCGTCGGCAAGACCAGCCTGATGAACCTGCTGGCCGGGCGGCACCCCCGATCCGGCGGCGAGTTGCGCCTGATGGGCGAAAAGCTGGGCCGCGTCACTGCGCAGGACATGGCGCGGCGCGGGGTGGGCTATGTGCCGCAGGGCCGGGCGATCTTTCCGCTGCTGACGGTGCGCGAGAATCTGGAAACCGGCTTTGGCTGCCTGCCTGCGGGTGAACGCAAGGTGCCTGATGAGATCTATGACAGCTTCCCGGTTCTGGCTGAAATGGCCAGCCGGCGGGGCGGTGATCTTTCGGGTGGCCAGCAGCAGCAACTCGCCATCGCGCGGGCGCTTGTGATCCGCCCGAAGGTGCTGCTGATGGATGAACCGACCGAGGGCATCCAGCCTAATATCATCGCGCAGATCGGTCGTGTTATCGCTGCGCTCAGGGATCGCGGCGATATGGCAATCGTGCTGGTCGAGCAGTATTTCGATTTCGCATGGGACCTCGGCGACAGTTTCAGCGTGATGGAACGCGGACAGGTGGTCATGGACGTCCCGAAATCCGGGTTTGAGCGTGCGGCCCTGCACGATCGGTTGGCAAATCTCGCCGCCGCATAGCGGCCGCGAAGGCGGGGCTTTATCTTGCGGCGAAGCTGTAGGATGCTGGTCGGGTTGAGCCAGAGTATCCCATGACCAGCCAGACCAGCCCTATCCGCTTTCGTCTGAACGACGCCGAAATCAGCCTGTCAGAGGTCGCGCCCGACGACACGCTGCTGGATTTCCTGCGCCTGTCGCGCCGCCTGACCGGCACCAAGGAAGGCTGTGCTGAGGGCGATTGCGGTGCCTGCACGGTGCTGGTGGGCCGCCTGCATGACGGCAAACTGCGGTATGAGCCGATCAACGCCTGCATCCGCTTCCTTGCGGCCTGTCATGGCTGCCATGTGGTCACGGTTGAACATCTGGCGCGGGGCGATGATCTTCATCCGGTGCAGCAGGCGATGGTCGAGCATCACGGCAGCCAATGCGGCTTCTGCACGCCGGGCTTCGTCATGGCGCTTTATGCGCTGTGGATGGAAAACCCCGACCCCTCGGTGATCCAGATCGAGACAGCGTTGCAGGGCAATCTGTGCCGCTGCACCGGATACGCGCCGATTGTGCGGGCGGCTTTTGCCGCTGCACAGGCGGGCGGGCAGGCGATGGATGCACTCGCGGCAGAGCGTGAGGAGGTCGCGGCGATGCTGGCCGACATCCCGGCGGATGCGTATGTCGCCCGCGACGGCAAGCGGGCAATCCTGCCTGCGGATACAGATGGATTGGCCACGGCACTGCTGGAAAAACCGGATGCCACCATCATCGCCGGGGCGACCGATGTCGGCCTGTGGGTGACGAAGTTCCTGCGGCCAATCTCGCCTGCCATTTTCATCGGGCATCTGATGAAAGAGGTCGAGGTCACCGACAGTGAAATCCGTATCGGCGCGGGGGTGACCTATTCGGAACTGCTGCCGGTCTTTGGTGACGCTTTCCCCGCATTCGTCGATTATCTGGAACGCATCGGCGGCTGGCAGGTGCGCAATGCCGGGACGGTGGGCGGCAATATCGCCAATGGCTCGCCCATCGGGGAAATGCCGCCGCTGCTGATCGCGCTTGGCGCGCGGATCGTGCTGCGCAAGGGCGATGCGCGGCGCGAGGTCGCTCTGGAAGACTTCTTCATCGACTATGGCAAGCAGGACCGGCAGAAGGCCGAGTTTCTGGAGACGATCATCATTCCCCGGCCGCAGGCGCGGATGGCTGCCTACAAGGTCTCAAAGCGGACGCATTCCGACATTACCGCAGTCGCTTGCGCGATCATGGTCCATGAAGAACATGGCATGATCACCGAGGCCCGTATTGCCTATGGTGGCATGGCCGGTATACCGAAACGCGCGGCCAGGGCCGAAGCCGCCATGCGCGGCCATCTTTTCGCCCGCGACACATTCGATGCCGCCGCCCGCGCCGTGGCAGAGGATTTCCAGCCCCTGTCGGACTGGCGCGCCAGCGAAGGCTATCGCAGTGCCGTCGCGGGCAACCTGATCCGCCGCTTCTGGCTGGAACAGGAAGGGGAGGACGTGCGCCTGACCCGCGCCGTGGGAGCGTAAGATGAAGGATCGCAGAGACAGCAGCATCACCGGCCTTGCCCATCAGCCCATTGCGCATGAATCGGCGCGGCTGCACGTTACGGGACGGGCCGACTATACCGACGATCTGCGCGAACCGGCGGGCACTCTGCACGCGGCGCTTGGTCTTTCGCAATGCGCGCATGGGCGGATTGCGTCGATGGATCTTGATCCGGTGCGGGATGCGCCCGGCGTGGTGGCGGTTCTGACCGCGAAGGATATTCCCGGCCACAACGATGTCAGCCCGAACGGGCTGAACGACGACCCGATCTTCGCCGAGAACAAGGTGATGTTCTGGGGCCAGCCCATTTTTGCTGTCGTCGCCGAGACCCGCGATCTGGCCCGCCGCGCGGCAGCACTGGCCAAAATCGAATATGACGCGCTGCCCCAAGCGCTTGATCCCATTGCCGCGCGGGATGCGGGCATGGGCTATGTCACCGAACCCCTGACGCTGCAGCGCGGCGATGCGCTTGCCGGGTTGGCCAATGCGCCGCGCCATGCCTCTGGGCGGATGAAGGTCGGTGGGCAGGATCACTTCTATCTGGAAGGCCAGATCGCCATGGCCGTGCCGGATGCCGAAGAGATCCAGATCCATGTCTCGACCCAGCACCCCAGCGAGGTGCAGCATATGGTGGCCCATGCGCTTGATGTGCCGGCCAATGCTGTTGTGGTGAATGTGCGGCGCATGGGTGGCGGCTTCGGCGGCAAGGAAACGCAGATGAACCTGTTTGCCTGCGTCGTTGCTGTGGCGGCGAGGAAGCTGGGCCGTCCCGTCAAGCTGCGTCCCGACCGGGATGAGGATATGTCCGCCACCGGCAAGCGCCATGATTTCGTCATCGACTACAAGGCCGGTTACGACGACCAGGGCCGCATTCTGGCGGTCGAGGCCGATTTCCACGCCCGCTGCGGCTTTTCGGCGGATCTGTCCGGCCCCGTGACCGACCGGGCGCTGTTTCATGCCGACAACGCCTATTATTATCCCGATGTGGTCCTGCGCAGCCATCCGATGCGCACGAATACCGTCAGCAACACGGCCTTCCGGGGCTTCGGCGGCCCGCAGGGGGTGATCATGGCGGAACGCCTGATGGAGGATATTGCCTATGGTCTGGGCCTCGATACGCTGGAGGTGCGCAAGCGCAACCTGTATCAGAACGGCCAGTTGACGCCTTACCATCAGGAGGTCGGGGACCAGATCCTGCCGCGCATCTTCGAGGAACTGGAAGCCTCCTGCGATTATGCCGCGCGGCGTCAGGCGGTGCTGGACCATAATGCCAGGGGTGGCGTGATCCGTCGCGGGATCGCGCTGACACCGGTGAAATTCGGGATCAGCTTTACGGCAACATGGTTCAATCAGGCGGGCGCATTGGTCCATATCTACAATGATGGCTCGGTCATGGTGAACCATGGCGGGACCGAGATGGGGCAGGGCCTGCACACCAAGGTCGCTCAGGTCGTGGCAGAGGCGTTTCAGGTCGACATCGCCCGCATCCGCATGACGCGCACAACGACAGAGAAGGTGCCCAATACCTCGGCCACGGCGGCCTCGTCCGGGACCGATCTGAATGGCATGGCGGCACTGGATGCCTGCGAACAGATCAAGGCACGGCTGGTCGATTTCCTGTGCAAGGCAAAGGATGCCAGCCCCGATCAGGTCGAGTTCGTGCCGGGCCATATTCGCGTGAAGGGCGAGGATATGCCCTTTGCCGAGGTGATCGAGAAAGCCTATCTCGCCCGTGTCCAGCTTTGGTCGGACGGGTTTTATGCGACTCCGAAAATCCACTGGGACCGCAAGACCGGCACCGGGCGACCCTTCTTCTATTTTGCCTATGGTGCCGCCTGTTCCGAGGTCAGCGTGGATACGCTGACCGGCGAATATGTGATTGAACGGGCTGATGTGCTGCATGATGTAGGTCGCTCTCTGAACCCTGCAATTGATCTGGGGCAGGTCGAAGGCGGTTTCGTGCAGGGCGTGGGTTGGCTGACCTGCGAGGAACTCTGGTGGGATGACAAGGGCCAGCTTCGGACGCATGCGCCCTCGACCTACAAGATTCCGCTGGCATCGGACCGGCCCAAGGTCTTCAATGTGCAACTGGCCGAATGGTCCGTGAATGCCGAACGCACGATAAAACGCTCAAAAGCGGTGGGAGAGCCGCCCCTCATGCTGGGCATTTCCGTTTGGGAGGCGTTGGGCCACGCCGTGGCGTCCATAGCGGATTACAAGGTCGCGCCGCATCTTGATGCGCCAGCCACGCCTGAAGAGGTGTTGAAAGCGATCGAACGTATCAGGGGCCGCAGCTAAGGGGGGCATTGCTGCCATTGTCAAGAATCGCCTGAAAATCCTTTCTGCGATACGCTGAGGTAAGCGCATTGGCTTCGGGGCCACCGGCTGCTCAAATATCCGATACCATCCAAAGGAAGTGAACATGGCCGAACGCAGCTATTATGCACCAAAGGGCGGACTGCCGCCGCAGACGCAGCTTCTGACGGACCGGGCGATGTTCACCGAAGCCTATGCGGTCGTTCCGAAGGGGACTTTCAGCGATATCGTGACCTCACTGCTGCCCTTCTGGGAAAAGGCGCGGTTCTGGGTGATCGCTCGGCCGTTGTCGGGCTTTGCGGAAACCTTCTCGCAATATATTGCCGAGGTGCTTCCCGGTGGCGGCAGCGAGCGGCCCGAGACGGAGGAGGGGGTCGAGGCCGTCCTGTTCGTGGTCGAAGGCGCAGTTACCCTTACTGTTGCCGGGAAGACAGACCGGCTGGAGCCGGGGGGGTATGCCTATATTCCGCCGGGCGTTGAATGGAGCCTGAAAAACCAGAATGACGTCCCAGCCCGCTTCCACTGGATCCGCAAGGCCTATCAGTTCGTGGAAGGTCTGGACGCGCCCGACCCGGTGATCGCCAACGAAAGCATGATAGAGCCGACGCCCATGCCGGATACGGATGGTGCGTGGGCCACGACCCGCTTTGTCGATCCGGCCGATCTTCGCCACGACATGCATGTCACCATCGTGACGTTCCAGCCTGGCGGGGTCATTCCCTTCGCTGAAACGCATGTCATGGAGCATGGGCTTTACGTTCTGGAAGGGAAGGCGGTTTATCGTCTAAATCAGGATTGGGTTGAGGTCGAAGCAGGCGATTTCATGTGGTTGCGCGCTTTTTGCCCGCAAGCCTGCTACGCCGGGGGGCCGGGGCCGTTCCGCTATCTGCTTTACAAGGACGTCAACCGGCATATGTCATTGTGAAATCAGCCACTTGTCGATGCGCCTGAGTACCGGCTGCTGACAGGTATGCCCCCACAGCCAAGCTTTCCCTTCGCTGTCATGACGCTTGGCGCAGCCTGCGCCACCGCTGTTCTGACCATGACGACACGGCACGACTTGTCTGTTTGGGCTAACAGGGCTTGCCCTGACGCTGCGATCCATTGACAAGGGTGCGGCAGGTTTTTGCCCTGCCCAATGAACAAGAAGGGAGACGCCGCGATGGCATTTGTTGACAAGGCCGGCCTTCAGGTCGCCACCGAACTGGCCGATTTTGCCGAGAATGAACTTTTGCCGGGCATTGGCGTGTCAGCGGATGATTTCTGGACGGGGCTGGCGGACCTTTTCGCGCGTTTCGCCCCATTGAATGCCGATGCGCTGAAAAAACGGGAAGAGCTGCAGTCGGCCATCGACAAATGGCACGTCTCTCATCGCAACTCCGAATTTGATGCCGGTGCCTATCGTGCGTTCCTTGAGCAGATCGGTTATCTGAAACCCGAGGGGCCGGATTTTGCGATCGATACCGCGAATGTGGACCCGGAAGTCGCCACGATTTGCGGGCCTCAGCTTGTTGTGCCGGTTATGAATGCGCGTTTTGCGCTGAATGCGGCAAATGCGCGTTGGGGCAGCCTGTATGATGCGCTGTATGGATCGGACGCGATGGGCAGCCTGCCGCAGGGCAAGGGCTATGATGCAGCGCGAGGTGCGCAGGTCATCGCATGGGCCAAGAAATTTCTGGATCAGGCCGTTCCTCTGGATGGTGCCAGCCATGCCGATGTGACCGGATATGCAGTAAAAGACGGCGCGCTGACGGCACAGACGGGTTCCGGTGAGGCAGCGCTGAAAGATGCGCGCGCTCTCGCGGGCTATATGGGCGATGCTGCAAAGCCCTCGGGGATCGTGTTGGTGCACAATGGCTTGCACATCATCATCGACATTGATCCGTCGCATGACATTGGAAAAACCGACAAAGCCGGTGTGTCTGATGTGCGGCTGGAATCCGCGATCTCGGCAATCATGGATTGTGAGGATTCGGTCGCTGCGGTCGATGCAACGGACAAGGTGCTGGCCTATGGCAACTGGCTGGGCCTGATGAACGGCACGCTGCAAGAGACGTTCGAAAAGGGCGGAAAGCAGATGACGCGCCGCCTGGAGGATGACATTGCCTACAAAACCCCCGACGGCAGCGATGCAAAGCTGAAGGGGCGCGCACTGATGTTCGTCCGCAATGTCGGCCATCTGATGACCAACCCGGCCGTGCGCAATGCGGATGGCGCCGATATTCCGGAAGGCATTATGGATGCGCTGTTCACCACGGCGGCCGCAATGCACGATCTGAAAGGTGCACAGGCAAATTCCGAAGCCTCGGTCTATATCGTGAAGCCGAAGATGCACGGCCCCGATGAGGTAGCGCTTGCCGATGAGATCTTCGGTGCTGTCGAGGATATCCTTGGCCTGCCGCGGCACACCATCAAGATCGGCATCATGGATGAGGAACGCCGGACCTCGGCCAACCTGAAGGAATGTATCCGCGCTGCGCGGCACCGGGCGGCCTTCGTCAATACCGGCTTCCTTGACCGGACGGGGGATGAGATCCACACCTCGATGGAAGCGGGTGTCATGAAGCGCAAGGCGCAGATGAAGGACGAAACCTGGCTTTCGGCCTATGAGGATCGCAACGTCGATATTGCGCTTGCCTGCGGTTTTCAGGGGAAAGGCCAGATCGGCAAAGGCATGTGGGCCATGCCCGACCGGATGGAGGCGATGCTGGAGGCCAAGATCGGCCATCCGAAATCCGGCGCAAATTGTGCCTGGGTGCCGTCTCCGACCGCGGCGACGCTTCATGCCACGCATTACCATCAGGTCAGTGTGAAGCAACGGCAGGATGAGATCCTGAAAAAGGCGCCCCGCCGGACGCTGGATGAACTGCTGCAAATTCCGCTGGCGCCGTCGAACCTGTATCCGGAAGAAGATGTCGATGCGGAAATCCTGAACAATGCGCAGGGTATCCTTGGCTATGTCGTCCGTTGGGTCGATCAGGGTGTCGGCTGCTCAAAGGTGCCGGACATCAATGACGTCGGCCAGATGGAGGACCGCGCGACCTGCCGCATCAGTTCTCAGATGCTGGCGAACTGGCTGCATCACGGGGTGGTCACCGATGATCGTGTGATGGATGCGATGAAGAAGGCGGCTGCCATCGTGGATCGTCAGAACGAGGGCGATCCGTCTTATCTGCCGATGGGCGACGGGTCGGATTCGCTCGCGTTTCAGGCTGCCTGCGATCTGGTGTTCAAAGGGCGCGAGCAGCCTTCGGGCTATACCGAACCGCTGCTTCACGAATATCGGCTGAAGTTCAAGGAAAAGCACGGCGTCGCTTGAGCGGACCCGCTGCAATAACAGAACCGCCGCGCATCTTGCGCGGCGGTTTCATTAACTGCCCCGATAGGTCGAGTAGCCGTAAGGCGAAAGCAGCAAGGGAACGTGATAGTGGCTTGCCTCTGACATGATGAAGCGCAGCGGGATGATGTCCAGAAAATCCCGTTGACCCAGATAATCCCCGGCGTGAAAGACCAGTTCATAGGTGCCGGTCGCAAATTCGTCCTCTGGCAGGATCTGTTCGTCGGTGCGGCCATCGGCATTGGTCGTCAGCGATTTCAGATGGCTGCGTGCCTCGCCCTCAATCCGGAACAACTCAATCCTCAGCCCGGCGGCAGGTGTACCTTTGGCTGTGTCCAGCACATGTGTCGTCAGATATCCGGCCATCGTCGTCTTAACTCCTCTTGGTCGCAATCTTCGCAAGGGCGATCCTTGGGTGTCACTCTGGACCCTTTCGGGCGCTGAACCCATATTAAACAGGTAAGAAAGTCATTCTGCAAAAAGACGAAAGTCTATCGCGCCGCTTTGCGCTAGAACGGGCCCGAGAACGGAGGCATTCCATGAAACGTTACGCTCGCGATATGCGCGGTTACGGGCAGAACCCGCCTGATCCCAAATGGCCCGGGGGGGCGAAGGTCGCCGTTCAATTCGTGCTGAACTATGAAGAGGGGGGGGAGAACTGCGTCCTGCACGGAGATGCGGCGTCAGAGGCATTCCTGTCCGACATTGCAGGTGCTGCCATGTGGCCGGGTCAGCGGCACTGGAACATGGAATCGATCTATGAATATGGCGCGCGCGCCGGGTTCTGGCGCCTGCACCGGCTTTTCACCGGGTCCGGTATTCCGGTCACGATCTATGGCGTCGCGTCGGCCCTTGCCCGCAGCCCGGAACAGGTCGCTGCAATGAAATCCGCCGGATGGGAGGTCGCGTCGCATGGCCTGAAATGGGTCGAGCATAAGGATATGTCCGAGGACGAAGAGCGCGCCGCCATTGCCGAAGCGATCCGTTTGCATGCCGAGGTCGTCGGCAGCCCGCCAGAAGGTTGGTATACCGGCCGTTGCAGCGAAAACACCGTCCGGCTGACCGCCGAAACCGGGCAGTTCGCCTATGTTTCCGACACCTATGACGACGATTTGCCATACTGGAAGCATATCGGTGGGCGAGATCAGCTGATCATTCCCTATACGCTTGAAGCCAATGATATGCGTTTTGCAACAGCGCCCGGCTACATCACCGGAGAGCAGTTCTTTCAATATCTGAAGGATGCCTTCGATGTGCTGTATGAGGAGGGAGAGGCCGGTGCGCCAAAGATGATGAGCATTGGCCTGCATTGCCGCCTGATCGGAAGGCCGGGCAAGCTGGCGGGGCTGAAGCACTTCATCGACTATATTCAGGGCTTCGAAGATGTCTGGACGCCGCGCAGGATCGACATCGCGCGGCATTGGGCCAAAACACATCCGCCCCAACAGTTTGAGCGTCCGTCGAAGATGGATCGCGACACCTTTGTCAGCCGCTATGGCAGCATCATCGAACATTCGCCCTGGATCGCCGAACGTGCCTGGGCGTTGGAACTCGGCCCCGCGCATGACAGCGCCATCGGTCTGCACAATGCGCTGTGCCGCATCTTCCGATCAGCGTCAGAGACGGAGCGGCTGGCTGTGCTGACCGCGCATCCGGACCTTGCGGGTAAGCTGGCGCAGGCGAAGCGGCTGACGGCTGAATCGACATCGGAACAGGCGAGCGCCGGTCTGGATGCGCTGACGGATGAGGAGCGGGAGGAGTTTACGCGGTTGAACGATGCCTATGTTGCCAAGCACGGTTTCCCCTTCATTATTGCCGTTCGGGATCACGATAAGGCAGGCATCCTTGCCGCCTTTCGCCACCGGATCGACAACAGCCGAGAGGCAGAGTTTGCCGAGGCGACAAGCCAGGTTGAACGAATTGCAGAACTGCGACTGAGGACGATGCTGCCATGACCCACCCACCCACGATCACCGCTGAGCCGCTGACTGCGGAGGCTTTCGCGCCTTATGGCGAGGTGCTCGAAGCCTCGGGCGAGCCCGACAAGCTGATCAACGAAGGCAAATGCGGCCGCTTTCATGATCGAGCGCGGATGGATTTTGGCGGTGGTGCCGCCGGGATCAGCGTGTTTCAGGCCCAATTGCGCGAAACACCTCACCGGCTGGACATGCTGGAGCGTCATCCGCTTGGCTCTCAGGCGTTCATTCCGATGTCACAATCCCGCTTTCTGGTCGTGGTGGCCGACGATGCCGACGGCCAGCCTGCCAATATCCGCGCCTTTATCGCGAGGGCAGGGCAGGGCGTGAACCTCCATCGCAACGTGTGGCATGGTGTGCTTTGCCCATTGGATGGGACTGGCATCTACGGCGTGATTGACCGGATCGGACCGGAGAGCAATCTTGAGGAACATTGGCTTGCCGAGCCGATGACCGTAGAGGTCTGATGGCCGGAGGGTAGAAGGTCGTCAGTAGTGATGAAGGACCAGCGGGCGCCCATCAAATTCGGTGACGCTGACTGGGGTATCGTATAGCTCGGTCAGCCCATCGCCGGTCAGCACCTCCTGCGCGGGTCCGGTGGCGACAATGCGACCCTCTTTCAGGGCAACGATATGATCCGCCCAGGCGGCCGCATAGTTGACCTCATGCACGACGACGACAACGCTTTTACCTGACTCTCGGACAAGCTGCGAAAGGCGCTGCATCAGCAGGCGCGCGTGCGACATATCCAGATTGTTCAGCGGTTCATCCAGCAACAGCCAATCCGTATCCTGCGCAATGGTCATTGCAAGAAAGGCCCGCTGAGCCTGACCGCCTGATACCTCGTCCAGAAAGCGGCTGGACAGTCCGGTCAGACCGAATGTGTCCAATGCAGCCGTGACGGCAGCCTTATCCTCGGGCCGGGGGCGGCCCTGATGATGGGGCCAGCGACCGAAGGCAACCAGATCCGACAGGCGCAGCCTGCTGGAAATGACGGTTTGCTGACCAAGAATTGCCATCCTGCGCGCAAGGTCTTCTGTCCGCGTCTCGGCGATATTGTTGCCGTCGATGAGGATCTGCCCCTTTTGCAGCGTCTCTAACCGGCCGATCAGGCGCAGCAGCGTGGATTTCCCGGCGCCGTTCGGGCCGATAAGGGCAGTCAGCTTGCCGCGCGGAACCTCTGTCGAGACGTCGGACAGGATCGGGGCCTGGCCAATCTGATGGCAAACACCGGCCAGCGTGATCATCGGATGCGGCCTTTCAGTAACAGGTAAAGGAAGAACAAGCCGCCAGCGAACTCTATGACCACAGACAAGGCCGCCTGCTGGCCAAGCGCGCGTTCAAACAGCATTTGTCCGATCACAAGGATATTGGCGGCAATCAGCGCCGCGCCGGGCAGCAACAGGGCGTGCCGGTGGGTTCCCGCGATGCCGTGGGTCATGCCCGCGACGATAAGGCCAAAGAAAGCCGCTGCCCCGAACAGGGACATCGGCCCGACAAGGGCCGTAGCGACAGAGACAAGGATCGCCACCAGCCCAAGGCAGATGACCACCATCCGGCCAAAGCGCAGCCCAAGTGAGGTTGCACTGTCTCTGCCAAGCGCCACTACATCGAATTTCGGCGCAAGCCAAAGCGAAATCCCTATCGCCCATACGCAAAGCGTCGCGCCGATCGGCAGCAACTCCGTATCGGCGCGGGAAAAATTCACCACGCTGGATGCCTGCACAACGGCATATTCATTCGGGTCCATCAGCCGCCCCAGAAGGCCGGAGGCAGAGCGGAACATGACGCCAAGAATGACGCCTGTCAGGATCGTCCGGCCAATATCGCGCGTGCCATTTCCCAGCAATGTGCCGAACAGGATGATCGCAAGCACACACATGACCGCAACCTCGATCAGGAACTTGGGCATGTCGGGGATCGCCGCGAAGCTGGCCGTGCCGATCATGGCAACCGTTGCTGTCTGAAGCAGCACATAGAGCGAGTCGAACCCCATGATCGACGGCGTCAGAACCCGGTTCGCGGCGACGGTCTGGAAGATTATGGTTGATACGCCAACCGCGGCACCGACCGTAATCAGCGCCCCCAGTTTGAGCGCGCGCAGCTGCAGGATGAAGGCGCGGTTGCCGTCGCCAAGGCCCTGAAACATCCACGTCGCAGATGCCACCGCCAACAACAGGCCCAGAAAGACCAGAAACCGGGCCGGATGTGCTGCGCGCCCCGTCACCATCGGAATTGCTGCATCAGACACGGGCGGGCCTGCGATACAGAAGCCACAGAAATATACCCGCACCGATGAAGCCCATGACGGTGCCGACGGGGATCTCGAAAGGATAGCGGATAAGCCGACCGATCAGGTCGCAGAACAGCAGCAGCACCGCGCCTGCAAGGGCAACGATGGGCAGGCTCTCACGCAGGTTGTCGCCCATGATACGAGAGATGATGTTGGGCACCACCAGACCGATGAAGGGGATCATCCCGACCGTGGTGACCACCATCGCGCTGACAAGAGAGACAGTGAAAAGCCCCAGCCGCATGACGCCGCGTGTCCCAAGGCCAAGCCCGGTCGCGACGCCGTCCCCAAGCGCCAGAATGGCGAACCGGTCCGCCGCAAACCATGCCAAGGCGGCCGCGATACCCGCGAGCCAAAGGATTTCGTAGCGCCCGGCGACGACGCCCGAAAATTCGCCGACCATCAGCCAGGACGTCACATATTGGACCATATCGGCCTGCCAGGCGATGTAGGTCACGACAGAGCCGATGACTCCTGCGACCACAATGCCGGCGATGGGGACAAGCATGATTTCCTGCGGTGGCAAGCGACGGATGACCGCAATAAAAACCGCTGTGCCAAGCATGGCGGTGATACAGGCGATGCCCATTTTGACCCATATCGGGGCCGCAGGGGCAAGCAGTGTGATGACAAGCAGGCCGAGCGCCGCGCTTTCCGCAGTGCCGACCGTATCCGGTCCAACGAAGCGGTTGCGCACCAATGCCTGCAGCAATAGCCCTGCGACCGAAAGGGCTGCGCCGGTCAGCAGGATCGCCAGTGTGCGCGGCAGGCGCGATTCCATCAGCACCAGAAGCGCCCAAGGGTCACTGCCTGCCGAAAAGATATCGACGCTTGCGGCGCCGGTCATCAGGCTGGCCAGTGTCAGCGGCAGCAACGCCGCGAGCAACATGCCAGCCAGTCGCCTCACTTTTGAAGGGCCGTCGTCAGTGCGGAAATCACCGTCGTCAGCGAACCCCAGCCGCCGCCGCCGATATACAGCTCTGCCGCGGGCAGATAGACAACCTGATCGTTCTGCCACGCCTTTGTGCCTTCGACCAAGGGCGTGCTCAGCGTCTGCTCGGCGCTTTCGCCCTCTTCACCGACGGCGGCACCGCGATCCAGCACGAACAGCCAGTCCGGATCGGCTTCGGCAATCGCCTCATGCGTCAGGACGTTGCCGTGGTTTTCCTCGCTGGAGAGGTCGGCAATCGCCGGCGCCATGCCGGTCTGTTCATGCAGCCAACCAAAACGAGAGCCGGGGCCGTAGGCCGCCATCTTCGTGCCATTGGTCATGACAATCAGTGCGTTGCCCTTGCCCTCGGCAGCGGTTTTGAGACCGGCGAGTGCTTCGTCCAGCTCCGCCTTCAGCTCTTCTGCCTTCTCCGGCATTTCGAAGATCGTGCCATAGGCGTCAACCCGTGCTTCGGCTTCCGCCACAAGATCCGTGCCGATGGTCATATCAATCGCCGGCGCAACCTGTGAGACAGCATCAAGCTGCGTGGCAGAGCGTCCGCCGACGACAATCAGGTCAGGCGCAATTCCCGCCAATGCCTCAAGGTCAGGCTCGAACAGGGTGCCGACAGCTGCGGCATCGCCTGCATCCAGATCGGACAGATAAAGATTGTCCGGCACGCCGGCCAGATCGACGCCAAGCGCAAGCAGCGTGTCTATCGCGGCGATGTCATAGGCCACGACCGTCTCTGGATTGGTCGGGACGGTGACCTCGCCCTGCGCGGTCGTGATCGATACGTCCTGCGCTGCTGCGGCGGTTGTCAGCGCTAAGGTCGTGACAAGAGGGGCTATGAATTGGTTCATCAAATGATCCTTTTGCGTTCTGCGTATGGCTGAATGCTTGGCTGCACGCGGTCGCCTGTTTCTATCGCCGCTGTCTGAGAGGGTCTAGAGCCTGAGTAAATTTCTTTGATATTTCCGCCCGCGCTCGAACGGTTCGCGGCCGAGGCGCATTTGAAAGGAAGTGATCTTTTTTAATCACGGCCCCAACTGCTAAGAAATACGATTTACTGCCCCGCCAGATCGCCCTGAACGGATCAGAACCAGATTTCGTCGCGCTGTGCAGTAGAGTTGTTCCGCTTTCATGATGCCTTGGTAAAATGCGTTGTTGTGCAATAGCATTTGCGCAGATTTGCCCGGTCTTGCGCGTGTTTTGCTGAAATCGGCTGCGGTGACCTTCCTTCACGGTACTTTCACCAATGCTGCTTTCCGGGCCGAATTGCTTGCAACTCCGCCCTTTTCGCCTTTCGATGAAACTTTAGGGATTGCGACCGCGTCTAAACAGAACGCAATGACAGCAAATGACCGCAATAGGAGAGATTCTGATGAACCGTGTGAACACTCTGGCCGCTGCCGCCCTGATCGGGTTGGCTGGGGGTGCAGCCTCGGCCCAAGATATCGTGGTATCGTCGAAGATTGATACCGAAGGCGGTTTGCTTGGCAATATGATATTCCTTGCGCTACAGAATGCAGGCCTGCCGGTGCAGGACAAGTTGCAACTTGGCGGGACGCCCATCGTGCGTGATGCCTTGGTCGCAGGTCAGATTGACATCTATCCCGAATATACCGGCAATGCCGCGTTCTTTCATAACGAGGCTGACAGCGAGGTTTGGAAGAATGCCGCCGAAGGCTACGCTCGCGCGGCAGAGCTTGATGAGGAAGCGGGCCTGATCTGGCTGGCGCCCTCGCCTGCGAACAACACATGGGCCATCGCGGTCCGGCAGGATCTGGCCGATGAGGGCAGCCTGAAGACGATGTCGGATTTCGGCAAATATGTGGCGGATGGGGGTGAGGTAAAGCTTGCCGCCTCGACCGAATTTGTAACCTCTCCCGCAGCTTTGCCAGCTTTCCAGTCGGCTTATGGCTTTGAACTGACGCCCGATCAGCTGGTTCAGCTTTCGGGTGGTGACACAGCTGCAACCATCGCGGCGGCGGCGCAGCAGACCTCGGGCGTGAATGCGGCGATGGTTTACGGCACCGATGGCGGCATTGCCCCGGCGGGTCTTGTTGTCATGGCGGACGACAAATCGGTCGAACCTGTGTATCAGCCAGCCCCCGTTGTCCGGGCTGAGACACTGGAAGCACATCCGGAGATCGCCGATGTGCTGAACCCGATATTCGAAGGGCTGACGCTTGAGACTCTGCAAGAGCTGAATGGCCGGATCCAGGTCGGCGGCGAGCCGGCAAATGCCGTCGCGACCGACTATCTGACCCAGCAGGGCATACTGGAGTGACGCCTGACGCCGACCGCCTGAGTGTGGTCGGTCAAGGCTGACGCTCTTGCAATATCCATGAGCGAAGCGACCGCATCCGCAGATCACCACGCAGCAGGCTCTGCCATCAGTCGGCCCGGCCTGTTGTTCGCGGTTCTCGGCCTGATCGGGCTATCCGTGCCATTTGTTCAGTTCAAGGCGAACCGCATCGTGTTGGGCGAAGGTGTGCTTCTTCCCGGCGCGTTGGCCACGATGGGGTGGCTGCTGGCAGGCGTTTTCGCTTGCGGCCTGCTGGCTGCGGTTTCGGCCCGTGTGCCGCTGCGGCTGCGATTGGTCATCGGCTTCGCGGGCGTGGTTGCAGCCTTGCTGGCGCTTGGGGCGACGGCGCAGGCCCTGACGCCAGACGGCAATACAATGGCACGTGTCGCGCCCTCCAGCGGGTTCTGGCTGCTTTTGCTGGCCTTTGCGTTGATGGCGACGGATGCGCTTTCGCGGATGCATCTGACGCTGACGCAGCGTTGGCTGATGCTGGGCGGATCAATCCTTGTGATCTGCGCGATCCTTTGGTCCGGGTGGCTGGACGGTGTTTCGGTCATGCGGGAATACGCTGCCCGCAAGGACGTGTTCTGGCGCGAGGCTTGGCAGCATCTTGTCCTTGCCTTCGGCTCTCTGGGTGCGGCGATGGTGGTGGGATTGCCCATCGGTATCGCGATCTATCAGAGCCCACGTTTCCGCAGGCCCGTTTTGGGCGTGCTGAATATCCTGCAGACCATCCCGTCGCTTGCCTTGTTCGGGATCATGATACCGATCTTCGGATGGATCGCCTTGAACGTGCCCGGCGCAGCCTCGATGGGAATCGCAGGGATCGGCATATTCCCCGCGCTTGTCGCGCTGTTCCTTTATTCGCTGCTGCCGGTGGTCTCGAACACACTTGTGGGTCTGAACGGCGTTTCGCCTGCGGCCCGCGATGCGGCTTTGGGGCTGGGTATGACGAATGCGCAGGTTCTGCGCGGCGTGCTGCTGCCATTGGCGCTTCCCGTCATTATCGCGGCTGTCAGGATCGTCTTGGTCCAGAATATTGGCCTCGCGGTCATTGCCGGGCTGATCGGCGGCGGCGGCTTTGGGACCTTCGTCTTTCAGGGCCTCAACCAGACAGCGATGGATCTTGTTCTGCTGGGGGCGCTGCCGACGATTGCGCTCGCTCTGGTGGCGGGTATCGCGCTTGATCTGCTGGTCGAGGCACTGGATCACAGCAAGGTAAAAAGGACAGGGACATGATCGAGATCCAGAACCTGACCAAGCAATACGACGCGAACACGGTCGTTGATGATGTCACTCTGACGGTCGAAAAGGGTCAGATCGCCGCGCTTGTCGGAACCTCCGGCTCTGGCAAGACGACGCTTCTGCGGATGATCAACCGTCTGGTAGAGCCGACGTCGGGCAAGGTCCTGATCGCAGGAACCGACACAGCCACACTTGCGCCGCATCTGCTGCGGCGGCGCATCGGCTATGCCATCCAGGGGCACGGCCTGTTCCCCCATCGCACGGTGGCGCAGAATATCGCCACCGTTCCCACGCTGCTGAAATGGTCCGGCGCTGAAATCCGATCGCGCGTTGACGAACTGCTGGAGCTGTTCCAGCTAAACCCGGCGGAGTTTCGTGATCGTACGCCGCATGAGTTGTCGGGTGGACAGCAGCAGCGCGTTGGCGTGGCGCGGGCACTTGCTGCCCGACCCGAACTTCTGCTGATGGATGAACCCTTCGGTGCGCTCGATCCGGTTATCAGGGCCAAAGCGCAGGAGGATTTGCGGGTTCTTCAGCGCCAGCTTGGAACGACGCTGATCATTGTCACCCATGATATGGAAGAGGCGGTGGCACTGGGTGACCGTATCGCGGTGATGGATAAGGGCAGGCTGCTGCAATATGGCCCGCCGGTGGAAATTCTGACCAAACCGGCCACCCCATTCGTCAAAGCGCTGATCGGCAGTGGTGAGCGTCCATTCCGCTTGCTGTCCTTGTCCAGCGTAGGCGATCTGGTCCGGCCCGGAGAGGCTGTGGGGGAGCCGATTTCACCGCAGGACAGCTTGCGCGACGCATTGGCGGAATGCCTCTGGTCCGGGCGCGATGCCTTGCCGGTTGAGGGCGGCGGGATCGTTACGCTGGAACGCCTGCGCGAACTCGCAGCGGGCGAGGCAGAGGCCTCGGCTGTAACATGACAGGCCGTATTCTTCTGGGATTGGCGGCGCTGTTCCTGCTGGCATTTCTTCTCAGCCCGCACAGCTTTACGTGGCTGTTTGAGCCGCTGACCCAGAACAATGCGCCCGCAATTTACACCCAGACCAGCCTGATGAGCCTGACCTTGTCGCATCTTGGGCTGGTGGCCGTCGCGGTCATCGCCTCGACCATCGTTGCGGTCGGGTTGGGCATTTTGGTGACGCGGCCAGTCGGGCGCGAATTTCTGCCGCTTGCCCGCACGATCACCTCTGTCGGCCAGACCTTTCCGCCGGTTGCCGTTCTGGCGCTTGCCGTGCCGGTCATGGGCTTCGGTGCCGGGCCGACACTGGTGGCGCTTTTCCTGTATGGTCTGCTGCCGATCTTTGAGAACACGCTGACGGGCCTGACCAGCCAGCCGCCGGATGTCGCAGAAGCCGCGCGGGGCATGGGCCTGACACGGCGCCAGCGGCTTTGGCAGATCGAATTGCCACTGGCCTTGCCCCTGATCCTTGCCGGTATCCGTCTGTCCGCCGTCATTTCGCTGGCCACCGCGACCATCGGTTCGACCGTCGCCGCCAAAACGCTGGGAGAGGTGATTATCGCCGGGTTGTTGTCGTCCAACACCGCCTTTGTTTTGCAGGGCGGTCTGGTGGTCGGCCTTCTGGCGATCCTGATCTATGAGGCGTTCCAGAGGCTTGAGACGCGAACAGCCCGCAAAATAGGGCTCGGCCAGGGCTGAGGCTTGCTGCCGTCACGGTCAGCTCTGCCCGACCTCGGCAACGATGCGGGCAATCTGGCCGAACTTATCCGACAGCGGGTTGGATTTTCGCCACACCATGCCAATCGTCCGCGTCGGTCTGGGTGCGCCCAGCCGCGCCACCGATACCTGAGTATTGCGGGTTTCGATATCGACGGCCATTTCCGGGACCAGGGTCACGCCGATTCCCGCGCCGACCATCTGCACCAGCGTTGCCAGCGAACTTCCTTCCATCAGCCCGCGCGGTGCCTTGGCGAGTTTGCAAAACGACAATGCCTGATCGCGGAAGCAGTGGCCTTCCTCCAGCAGAAGCAGGCGCATCTGTTGCAGGTTCTCTGCATTCGGGACAGGTCGATCGGCATCGGCGGCGGGTCTGACCAGAACGAACTCTTCGTCGAACAGCGGCTCTTCGTGCAATGTGGGCTCTGACACCGGCAGGGCAACGATTGCGATGTCCAGTCGCAGTTCCAACAGGTCCTCGATCAGACGCTTCGTCACCGTCTCGCGTGGTTGCGCGTCAACTGCCGGATACTGATGGGCCAGAGTCTGGATCAGGCGCGGCAGCAGATAGGGGGCGACGGTTGGTATGACGCCGATCCGCAATGGCCCAGACAGATCGTCGCTTTCCGCACGGGCAAGGGAGCCAAGCTCATCGACAGAACGAATGATCTCTCTGGCGCGGACGGCGAATTGCTGCCCCAATGCCGTCAGACGGACCTGACGCGCGCTGCGTTCAACCAGTGGTGCGCCGATCTGGCCTTCCAGTTCTTTGATCTGCATGGAAAGGGCGGGCTGAGTAATCGCACAATCCTCGGCAGCGCGGCCGAACTGGCCAGTGCGGGCCAGGGCCTCAAAATAGCGAAGCTGTTTCAGTGTCACCGACTGCATCAGATAATCTTATAGATCGCGTAAGAAATTGCAATTATTCATGATCGAACGGGGTTGCTATACTGCGCGGCGAACATGCACGCATTCTGCTGCTATTTCATTCAGTTGCAGCGGCAGAGACCAGCCAGCAAGGAGATTTCTTATGGACGGCAATGATATTCCGACGGGCAAGTGCCCTGTCATGCATGGAGGACTGACCTCTAGCGGAGAATCGGTGACAAGCTGGTGGCCCAAGTCGCTGAACCTCGACATCCTGTCACAACACGATTCGAAGACGAACCCGATGGGGCCGGATTTCAACTATCGTGAAGAGCTGAAAAAGCTTGATATTGAGGGGCTGAAGAACGACGTTCGCGCGCTGATGACCGAAAGTCAGGACTGGTGGCCTGCTGATTGGGGCAGCTATGTCGGCATGTTTGCCCGTGTGTCGTGGCACGCTGCCGGTTCGTACCGTCTCGCCGATGGTCGTGGCGGTGCCGGTTCGGGCAACCAGCGTTTCGCGCCGCTGAACAGCTGGCCCGACAATGCCAATACCGACAAGGGCCGCCGCCTGCTTTGGCCGATCAAGAAGAAATACGGCAACAAGGTCAGCTGGGCCGACCTGATCGCGCTTGCCGGGACCATCGCCTATGAGGTCGCGGGTCTGAAAACGTTCGGCTTCGGCTTCGGTCGTGAAGATATCTGGCATCCGGAAAAAGATACTTATTGGGGCGCAGAGAAAGAGTGGCTGGCCCCGTCTGACGGGCGTTACGATAACGTCGATCAGCCCGAAACGATGGAAAACCCGCTTGCTGCAGTTCAGATGGGCCTGATCTATGTGAACCCCGAAGGGGTGAACGGCCAATCCGATCCGCTGAAGACCGCTGCCCAGATGCGCGAGACGTTCGAGCGCATGGCGATGAATGACGAAGAAACCGTCGCGCTGACCATCGGCGGCCATACCATCGGCAAATGCCACGGGAACGGTCTGGCCGAGAACCTGACCGATGCGCCGGAAGGTGCCGGGGTCGAGTTGCAGGGGCTTGGCTGGATGAACACCAAAGGGCGCGGCATCGGACGTGACCAGATGGTCAGCGGCATCGAAGGTGCCTGGACGACAGAGCCGACGAAGTGGGACAACGGCTACCTGAAGATGCTGCTGGAACATGACTGGGAACTGCGCAAAAGCCCGGCAGGTGCCAACCAGTGGGAGCCGATCTCGATCGCGGAAGAGGACAAACCGGTCGACGTCGAAGACCCCTCGATCCGGCAGAACCCGATCATGACCGACGCCGATATGGCAATCAAGATGGACCCGATCTATCGCGAGATTGCCGAGCGGTTCTATCGCGATCAGGCCGCACTGGATGACGCTTTCGCGCGTGGTTGGTTCAAGCTGACCCACCGCGATATGGGGCCGAAGGTTCGCTATTACGGCCCGGACGTCCCGGCAGAGGATCTGATCTGGCAGGACCCGGTTCCGGCTGGTTCGACCGGATATGATGTGCAGGCTGCCAAGGCGAAAATCGCGGCATCCGGACTGTCGATGGCCGATATGGTTGCGACGGCATGGGACAGCGCGCGGACCTATCGCGGCTCGGACATGCGCGGCGGCGCCAACGGTGCGCGCATCCGTCTTGCACCCCAGAAGGACTGGGAGGCAAATGAGCCGGAGCGTCTGGCCCGTGTCCTGTCGGTGCTGGAGCCGATCGCGGCCGAGGTTGGTGCATCGGTCGCAGATATGATCGTTCTGGCCGGCAGCGTCGGGGTGGAGCAAGCGGCCAAAGCGGCTGGTTTCGACGTGACGGTGCCCTTCACACCCGGTCGCGGCGACGCAACGGATGAACAGACCGATGCGGCATCCTTCGATGCGATGGAGCCCTTGGCCGACGGCTATCGCAACTTCGCAAAGCAGGAATATGTCGTCGCCCCGGAAGAGATGATGCTGGATCGCACCCAGCTTCTGGGCCTGACAGCGCCTGAAATGGTCGCGCTTGTTGGTGGCATGCGTGTGATCGGCACCAATCATGGCGGCACGAAACATGGCGTCTTCACGGATCGTGAAGGCCAGCTGACGAATGACTTCTTCGTCAACCTGACCGATATGCGTTATCGGTGGGTGCCGGTCGGCAATGGCCTGTATGAGATCCGGGATCGCAAGACAGGCGAAGCCAAATGGACCGCGACGAGCGCGGATCTGGTGTTCGGCTCAAACTCGATCCTGCGGGCTTATTCCGAAGTCTACGCGCAGGATGACAATGCTGCGAAATTCGTGAACGATTTCGTGGCGGCCTGGGTCAAGGTCATGGATGCTGATCGTTTTGACGTACGGCTTGCGGCCTGAACGGCTCGCAACTGCTTCAGTCAGGCGTCACATCACTAAGTGGAGGGGCTGGAACACCGGCCCCTCTTTCGCTTCGGCGAAATATCCCCGAATCCCGAATGTGCGAGCCAGAAGTTCGGCTGTCAGCACGTCCTGCGGCTTTCCATCCGCGATGATCCTGCCGCCAGCCATCATAACAAGGCGCGTGCAGTGGCGTGCTGCGAGGCCAAGATCATGCAGCGATGCGATGACGCTGCGCCCCTCATCGGCAAGGTCGCGAAACAGTTGCATCGTCGCAATCTGATAGGCGGGATCAAGGCCCGCAATGGGTTCATCTGCCATCAGCAGGGGCGTGTTCTGGGCAAGCGCTCTGGCGATCAGCGCGCGGGCCAATTCTCCGCCGGAAAGTTCTGTCACCGGGCGGTGGCGCAATGATTGCAGCCCCATGCGATCAATGCTCTTTGAAACGAGGTCTTCGTCTGCATCCGGGCGGCGATGCGGGATGCGGCCCAGCCTGACAAGGCGTTCAACACTAACGGGCCAGGCAGCTTCGCGCTGCTGTGGCAGCCATGCGGCCATTGCAGCGCGTCTGTTGGCTGGCATTGCCGCCAGATCAGAGTGGCCGGACGCGCCGATCAGGCCCAGCATTGCGCGCATCAGTGTGGTCTTGCCCGCGCCGTTCGGGCCAATCAGGCCAATGAACTCTCCGGGTGCCACACTCACGGTCGCATGATCCAGCACCGTTTTGGCGCCGCGTTTCACAGTCAGGTCGCGGATGCTCACTTCCATCAGAACCCCCGCCTTTGACGCCAGATCAGATGCAGAAAGACCGGCGCACCGATCAGCGCCATCACAACGCCCAGCTTCAGATCGCGGCCCGCCATGACAACCCTGACCGCTATATCGGCGGCCAGCACCAAAGCCGCCCCACCGGCGGCAGAGGCCGGCAGCAAAAGGGCCGGCTGCCCGGCCACACTGCGCCGCAAAAGGTGCGGCACCACCAACCCGACGAATCCGATTGCACCGGCAACGGCAGTTGCCGCACCGACCATCGCGGCGACGCCCATCACAAGCTGAACGCGTAGGGCGCGCATGTTGATTCCCATTGAGGCAGCGGCATCTTCGCCCAGCGTCAGTGCGTCCAGACCGCGACCGCAGCCAAGAAGCAACAGCCCGCCACACGCCATGAATGGCGCGGCCAGCATGACATGCACCCATGACCTGTCCGCAAGCGAGCCCATCATCCAGAACACGATCTCACCGGCCGCAAACGGGTTCGGCGACAGGTTCAGCACCAGAGAGGTCAGCGCAGCGGCAAAGGCGGATATCGCCACCCCGGCAAGAATAAGCGAAAGAGAACTGCCTCCCGGCCCGGCCAGCATCAGGATAAGGCCAACAGCGATGATAGCACCCGACAGCGCAGCAAGCGGCAGAGCCAACGCAAAGGCGGCAACGAAACCCGTATGCAGCGCAAGAACGGCACCCAAAGCCGCTGAACCGGACACGCCGATCAGCCCCGGCTCTGCCAGAGGGTTGCGCAGATACCCCTGCATGGCCGCGCCCGACAGACCCAGCGAGGCGCCCACCAGAAACCCAAGAACGGCGCGGGGCAGGCGGATTTCGCGCATGACCAGACCCAAAGCACCGTCGCCCGTCCACAATGCGTGCAGGCTTTCTGTCAGACCGGCCTCTGCGGGGCCGATCAGGACCGAGGCTACCATCAGGCAAAGGCACAAGAGGGCAAGCACTAACGTGACCTTCATTTCGCCAGCCCCGCAACGGTGGCAGCGACCGCGGGCAAACCGCACATCCAGTCGCGGTCCGGGACGGTGCGGCGCGTGGCAGGGATGGCCGCGAAAGCAGGATGATCCAGCACGCCCTCTGCCCGCGAAGGTGCGGCGTAGCGGCTGCCGGTGACGATCATGTCCGGCGTTGCGAGCACAAGTTCTTCCAGTGACAGCTTGCCGCCACTAGTTCCGAGTTTTTCTGACAAGGCCATCAGCCCCGCACGCCGCAGGATGTCTGCGCTTAAACTGTCAGGACCAGCTGTGAACCCGTTCGCTGCATAGGTCGCCGCCACTCGCGACGGTCCGGGTTGAACTGCGGCAAGATCGGCGTCAAATCGCACCAGAACATCAGCCGCCCGTTCTGGCTGACCCAAAAGCTTGCCCATCTGCAAGATGTTTGCTCTGACATCTGCGATGGAGTTTGCAGGGGGCAATGTCTCTACCCTGATACCCAGACGCCGCAGCATATCCGTCGCTGGCCCGGTGGAATATGTGCCTGCCAGTACAAGCTCCGGTCGCTGGACGAAGACCTCTTCGGCGCTGCCGTGGTTGAGGCCAGTCGTCGCAGCCTCTTCCGCCATCAGAGAGACACTTGGATCGGCAGCCAGCCAAGAGACGGAGACAAGCTGACCTGGTGCGGCAACAAGCATTGCAAGCTGATCGGTACACAGGTTGATCGAGACGACGCGCTTTGGCGGCGCGGCTGCGGCCGCGCCCGCAATCATCACTGCAAGCGCGGCGGCAAGTTTTACCATGTCGTGGACAGCCCGAGATAAGCCGTTCTGCCACGGGCCGGATATCCCCAAAGATCGCTGTATTCTGCATCGAACAGGTTCACCACACGGCCCGTCAGCCGGACATTGTCCGTGACATCATATCCAGCCGCGACGTTAACGACGGTGTAGTCAGGCAGTTCTCTGGGAATTGGACCAATTTTCGGGGCGGGAAGCCTTGTACCAGGATAGCCGTCAAAATTCCCTGCGACATAGGTGAGATCGCCCGACAGGCTGCCGCGTCCTTCCGCAAAAAGATAGGTCGCGTTCAGCCCGAACTGGTGGCGCGGGCGGCGGGTTTCGACACCGCCATCCGGGTCTTTAGCATGAAGATAGGTGTAGTCCGCACCGATGGTCAGGTCATCCGTTGCCTGATAGCTGGCGGCGATTTCGACGCCCCGGCGCTTACTGGTCCCTTCCTGATTGAAGAAGTTCGTTCCGTCTGGACGCTTCGTCAAGCTCCATGTGATCTCATTTTCCAGATCTTCGTGGAAATAGGTCAGATCGACGACCGCGCGCCCGGCCAGAAGCTCTGCCTCGATACCAAGGTCGAAGCCACGATTCTTTTCGGGCTGAAGGTCGGGATTGCCGACATAGCCATAAGCGCCGAACAACTCGGCATAGTCGGGGTTGACCACGCCGGTCCCGGCAGAGGCGTGAAGCCGCACCGGCGCGTTCGGCAGTTGATAGGACAGGCCGAGCGACCAGGTGGTGGCATCCTTGAACACATCATTGTCGTCGCGACGCACCCCAAGCTGAACATCCAGCCCATTCGTGAAGGCACCGCGATATTCGACAATGGCCGAATCAGAGCGGCGGCGCTGATCGGTCGCAAGGCTGTTTTCATCCTTTCGACGTTCCAACCCGAACGCAATCGTGTGGTCTGCATCATCAACGCGACCGTCAAGGCCATAGACGCCGCGATATTTCAGGATGTCGGTGCGCGCTTCGGTCTGGGTCCACTGGAAATCATCAAACTCATATCGCGTCTGCTCGTAGGCCAGCCTGTGACGCAGACGTCCGTCCAGCGTGTCTGCCTCCAGCCAGATCCGGCCACCACGCTCTGCCCGCTCTTTCCGGTCATTGCTGTCGGTCAGGTAGCCGTCGGGACCTGTTTGGGGCCAGCTAACCGCGTCATGTTCGTATTCCTGATCCGCGCGGCGCAAGTTCACGCCCGCACGGATGTCATCGCTCAGCGCATAGTCGGCCGACAGTTGCATGTCGCTGCGCCGCAGCCCGTCATCATCGCCGCCCCTGCTGCCAGAGATGTCATAGCCATGATCGTTGCGCCGGCTGAAGCTCAGCGCGACACCGCCCCGATCGTCGCGACGGCTGACATGCGCATAGCCCGACCAGCCGTCGCCATATTCTACCCCGGCGCGGGCAGTGGTGCCGGGCTCGCCCTTATCGGTGATGATGTTGATAACCCCGGCGGATGCGTCTGCACCGAAGAACACCGATTGAGGGCCGCGAAGCACCTCGATCCGCTCGATATTGGCCGACGGAATGCCCGAGAAGAAATATTCCTGCGCCCCGGCCATCGCCCGGATGCCGTCGACCAACACCAGCGTGTGATTGCCCTCTGCGCCGCGAATGCGAACCTGAGTGTTGCTTTCACCAGACCCGCTGACGGCGACGCCGGGAACGCGGCGCAGCGCATCCTGAACGGTTGCCACGCCGGATGCTTCCAGTTCTTCACCCGTGATGACGGTATTCGCGCGGCCATATGCCTGCTGTTCAATCGGGGTAAGACCGGCATCGAGATAAATGGTATCCAGCACGATGGGCTGTGTTTGCTGGGCAAGCGCGGTCGTTGGCATTGCAGTGAGGCTGAGGAATAGGATCGTTCGCATCTGCTTGGCTTTCTCTGGGGCCCTGCATATTCGGGCCGGCGGTGAAAAATGTCCTGCAGAATCTCCGCAGGGGTGAGGTCATCACCGCTGCGGGTCGTGCCGCCTCCTGGACGCGCCCCGCGCCCCGGAAAGGGTGAATGCCCCGGCAGGTCTCCTGGCTTGCGGGTCGCAGCTTCGCCGGCCTTCCCGGTTTCCCAGTGGCGTGATCGGCGTCGCTCTCCGCTTACAGTTGCGGGGGCAGCCACGGATTTGACCGTGTTCCCTTTTCACCGGTGGTTGGCACCGGAACCTGAGCACCGCTTCAATGACCGCAGGTCACGCAGTGGTCAAGCATTCTCTGTGTGGTCCATTGATCAGGATGGTCTGAGTTCCGTTCTGACCAGCTTCTGGCAATTGGCTACGTTATCACCCGTGATCTGTCGCAACAGCAGATCAGCCAGGTGCCAGCCCGCCTGTTGCCGAGAGTAGTGCGAGGCAAAGGCGTGGCTCGCGACATAGCTTGCAAGATTGGTGCCAGAGCGCAGCGAGAAACCGATCCCGCCGATGTCGCCGCCGCGCTTGTCACGCACCCCGGCGAGCGCGCCAAGAAACACCAGTTCATTCACGCAGACAAACCCGTCCGCGCCCTGTTCCAGCAGGTCACGGGCAGCTTTGCGGGCCATATCGGCGGCGGTCACGCCGTGGCGTTGCAACGCGGCTTCTGCCTCGATGCCGTGGTCGCGCAACGCGCGCTGATAACCGTGCAATCGCTGATGAACAAAGCTGAGTTGCGGGTCGCCATCCAGCAAGGCGATGCGGCGGTGGCCGCCACGCAGAAGCGCATCGGTCCCTTGCCAGGCGGCGTGTTCATTGTCGATGTCGAACCAGGCGTGACGGTCTGGAGTATCGGTTCGACCAAAGGTGACAAAGGGAAACCCCTGTGATCGAAGATAGCTGACACGGGCGTCCTGTGGTGCGATGTGGTCGAGGATGATGCCATCGGCCAACCGACCACGGACCGTTTCCTGAATCCGTTCCAACGATTGCGCGGCTGCGGATGTCGGAACCGCACGGACGGCATAATCGCTGTGGGACAGGCGGTCGTGTATACCGTTCAGCAATCCCACAGAGCCGGAATCCCCGACCTCCTCTTCTTGCGAGACCTGAAGGAACGGGATGATGACCAGCGTCTTGCCGGATCGAAGCTTTGCGCCTTCAAGGTTGCGCACATAGCCCATCCTTTCGGCGGTGTCCCTGACCCTCTGGACCATTGCCGGGCTGATCTTGTGGCCGTCCTTCAATGCCCTTGCGACGGTGGTAACGGAAACGTTCAATTCCTCTGCCACGGATTTCAGGGTGACCGGCGCGTGATTTTTCTTAGCCATAGCTATCCCCGCAACGCCCTGGCCTGTGAGACCTGCGGGGGCAGGTGCGAATGGCGGTGCCGTTGGGCGGACAATTGCCGTGGCTGACCCGGAAGCAGCGTGATGTAATTGTCCGACCAGACGGTGTCACCGCCGTGATCCCAACTCACCCAAAGCGCCGGGCGGTCGGTCGTCAGCGTGACGGTCTGGCGGCCGTCTGCATCTATGTCTTCAATGGCAGAAATATTCGGATTACCCAGGTCATATTCTTTCGGCCGCAGCGGCAGGAACTCATTCTCTCCGACATGCGCACCGCCATCCGTCCAGTCGAAGTGCAGGAAGGCATCGGCGGCGATCTCATCGCGCCGGATGCTCGTAACCTCGACAGCACGATCGCAGGGGACCGAAACCTGCGCAGTACGGATCTCGTCAACCTGTCCGGACATACGCACGCTGCGAATGGCCACAGTCAGTGACACCGGGGATGGCGTATCGTTCACTGCCCACAGAACGATATCGTCCCCGTCCGTTGCGGGCTGGGCGCTGATCAGAACGGGCGCATAGAAGCGCCGCGCGGCATAGTGCAAAGCCTTCCAGCCACCGCCATATTCAAGGCTGGCCCAACTGGCGACGGGCCAGGTGTCGTTCAATTGCCAATACAGCGTGCCCATGCTGCGCGGCTTGTTGCTGCGCCAGAACTCTATGGCCGTTTTCATCGCCAGTGCCTGACTGATCTGGCTGAGCCACGTCATGTTCTCAAACCCGTCGGGGAAGCGGAAATAGCGTGCCAAGGTCTCGACAATGCGGCTGTTGCCGCCGGGGTTGCGTTGGTGAACGTCCATCACCGCCGATGAGACATTCCGGTCCCGAGGCTCTGTGAAACTGTCGATGACGCGGGCAGAGGGGAAGGACTGGAAGCCGAATTCGGAACAGAAGCGGGGCCGGACCGTCCGGTAATGCTCGAAATCCTTGGCGGAGTGCCAGACGTCCCAGAAATGCATGTCGCCTGAACTGTCGTCGTGCCATCCGTCGCCAAAGTTCAGCCGCCCGACGGATGGGCTGGAGGGCCACCACGGCACATCGGGGGCCTCATCCTCAATCGCCTCCTCAAGCGCGTGGTTCAGACGGTCATACATGGCGAGATAACGGTCCCGGTCCGCCTTGCTTTCATCGAACCAGTTCAGCGCACCGACCAACTCGTTATCGCCGCACCACAGGGCAAGGCACGGATGCGCCGACAAACGACGTATCTGCTGACGCGCCTCTAGCCGGACATTGTCCAGCCATTGCCTGTCGGCGGCGGGATAAAGATTGCAGGCAAACATGAAGTCCTGCCAGACCAGCAACCCGCGTTCAGAGCACATTTGATAGAACCAATCGGCCTCATATGTGCCACCGCCCCAGATGCGGATCATGTTCATGTTCGCCTCGACCGCGCTGTCCAGCAGGTCCGCGACGCGTTCTTTCGTGGCGCGGGCGGGCAGGGCATCGGCAGGAATCCAGTTCGCGCCACGCATGAAGATATCCCGGCCATTGACGCGGAACGCGAAACGGTGGCCGATCGCATCGGGGCTTGTGTCAAGCTCTATCTCTCGCAAACCGATCTGCATTTCTCGCTGCTGATCGCCGATAGAGACGGTCAGATCGTAAAATTCCTGTGCGCCGTGGCCCACAGGCCACCAAAGCCGCGGCGCGGTGATTTCGACGCTCAGCCTGACCCGGTTCTGTCCGGGCCAAAGCTGAACATCGGTCGCGACGACCGCACCGTCCAAAGCCAGCGTTGCCTGATCAATGGCGGGTTCGGTCGCATGGGCCAGAAGTTCAACCTCTACCGTGACCCGGCCATCGCGGTGATGCTGCCGGACCATCATGTCATCCAGCCGGATATTTTCGATCCTGCGCAGGCGGATATCGCCGTAAATGCCAATAGGCGACAGGGCGATGTTCCAGTCCCAACCCGCGTCGCATTGGGGTTTGCGCAGAAAATTGTAGTGCGGCAGGCGGTTGTTCCAAAAGATATGCGGAATGGGGAAGGGCGACGCCGCAGATTTCGCCTCAGCAATGGTGGAATTCGACAGAAAGTGCACCGAAAGGTGGTTCTGTCCCGCGACCAGTGCCTCGGTGATATCGAGGTCGTAGCGAAGAAAGCGATTTTCTGTCTCTCCGACGGGCTTGCCATTGATGCTGACAACCGCATGACAGTCCACGCCGCTTAACGTCAGAACATATCTCGCCTTCGCGTCGTCGGGCAGCGTGAATGTCCGCTCTGCCAACCATTCGCTTTCGTGTACCCAATCCAGAGAGGTCTCCCGATCCCGCCAATAGAGATCGGCAATGACCTTTGCGTTGAGCAGCGCAGAATGCACGTCGCCCGGAAAATCAATCGCTGCACGCGCATTCCCACCGATCTGTGACAGTTCCCAACTGCGCGAAAGGTCGATCTCCTGCTGATCTGTCATGGCATGAATTTCCCTTGGGTTTAACGATAAACCAAGCCTATCTGCGTCGACCGGAAAATTGTCAACAGGCGGCGTCTGGAAACGACCGGAAGGCTTTGGCGGTTCGCGGGAGACCGGCCGCAACTTCGTGCGTCGCAAATGTCGCTAACCGAGTCATTGTGAACGGGTTGCAAAACATGGCTGTCTGTTCTTCTGTTAAACGCAAGCGTTCAATGAGGGAGTTTTCGATGAGTTCAATTATTCGCGGCATCGCTTCGGGCACTGCAGTTTCCATGATTATTACCGGCGCGGCACAGGCCCAGACCGATCAACCTTATGACGACCCCATTGTTGCGCCGTTCGGCAGTACCTCTGCGTTGCAGCTTCTGCCGCTGGCGGTTGTCGCGGCGATCGTCGTGGGAAGTACCGGCGCTGCATCGGCGGCCGGAAGCGAGGATAGCGGCTTCACGGCGGCAAACCTGTCTGCCAGCCTGACTCGTCTGGCGGTGTCCTATGGCCGCATTGTCACCGACATTCGTTATGGCGCGCTAGAGGTGGACAACAAGCGCGGTGCGATGACGCTGCGCAATCTGCAGATCGACGGTATAGGCGAATATGAAAACTGCTCTGTCTCACTTGGCAAGGTGGATATCTCGGGCATGACCTTCTTCGGGGGCGAGGATATGCGCAACCGGGTGGAGCTCAGCGATCTTGCAATTGCCAATAACTGCTTCGGCCCGAATGCTGCCATGATCGGGATCGTGACAGGTGGTCCTTCCATCCCGCTGGATTCGCTGATCGTCGATATCCGGCAGATCTCGGGCAGCGGCGCGACAACGCTTGATATACAGGCTGTCAGTCCGGGCATAGCCCGCATAGAGGGCAATGCCGATTTTGACTATGTCACGTTTTCCATGCCCGGCATTATCGAAGAAATGATGGCGCAGGACGATCCCTATCGGATTGACGATCCACTGGAAGCGCCTAGCTTTGACGAGAACGGAAATTTCATCGAGCCGGACAGTTATGGATCCGATGAGCCAGAAGCAGGGTTCCGCGGCACCTTGCGCTCTGCGCATCTTTCTGTCGAAAACCTTGGCGTGTGGGAACGCCTTCAGCCCATGATCCCGCCGGAGATGGCCGGCCCTGATGCTGTCGGCGCCGTCATCACGGCAGAGCCGGGGACAGAGCTTCGCGCTGCTCAGGAAGCCCTTGCTGATGCGCTTCGCAACTTCCTGCAAGAGCCCGGTCGCGTCACCGTCGAAGTGCGCCCGGATGAACCGATCGACTTTGAAACGACAGAGTGGGAATCCCCCGAAGATGCAGTTGCTCTGATGCAGCCGGTTTTCTCGAACGCGGCGCCGACTCCTCCGCTCGCACTGATCGCAACGCCGGATAGCATCTCTGACCCGTTTGCATTGGGTGTGGCGCTTGCCGACGGTCGGGGTCTGCCGAAGAACACCCGTCGGGCAATCGAACTGCTTTCGCCGCTGGAAGATAATGCCGATGCCATGCTGACCGTCGCCCGGCTTGGTGCGGAATCGGATCCAGCCGCCGCATATGGCCATGCCCAGAAGGCTGCAGAGCTTGGCAGCGCGGATGCACCCGCAGCGCTTGACCAGATTGAAGGTCAATTGACCATGTCGGAGCTTTTGGCGGCGCAGGCAGCCGCGGACAGCGCCGTCCCGTCCGAGGCATTTGCTTCAGTCGGGGCATTGCGCGACGCCGCACTTGCCTATGCGGAAGGCGATGGTGTGCCGCGCAGCTATGCCATTGCGCGCCGGCTGGCGGGCTCGGCCGCGGCCGCCGGGGATGCTCAGGCCAAGTCCTTGATCGCACGGCTGGATACACGCTTTGACGGGGAGCCTGACTGGATCACCGCGCGCGACGAAGCTGCTGATCTGGCGCTTGACGACTGGACAGGGCAGCAGCTGGCGACCCGTTTCGCTGGTGAATAAAAACAGTTGCCCCGGCCCACAAAACTATGCGGGCCGGGGCGTTCTTGAAGGGGGAGTTAGTCCCTTTGCGGAAATTCCGGTGGCTACCGGTTTTGATCGCGCAAAAACTCGATCACCATTGCCGCCGTCCAGGTAAACTGCCGGCCGCCGCACGGGGTTCCGTTAAGTGGGCCGTAGTATTCAGCAGGTTCTGACGCGTTGATAAGACGCATTGAGTTCCGGCGGATGTAATTGGCCATTTTGAACTGGCGGCCGGGGCTTCAACTTTTGCCTGCTTATGTGCATCCTGTTTCCACAGAGCAAAGCAGGAACCCATGACCAAAAAGCCGAAAGCGAAGGCAGCGAAGACATCGGAAGAACCCAAGGGTGAGGCACCGGCTTCAGTCGAAATGATTCCCGTTCCGGCGATTGCAGAGGATCTTTGGCCTCAGGGGGATGAGGCGGATCAGGCGACGCTTCATGCGGCCGAAGAGGTGTTCAACCATCTTCTCACACGGGTAAAGGCCTTTCAGGCTAACCTGCCCGAGCATTTTGAACTGGGCATAAGGCTGGCCAATTATGGGGGCGAACGCGCGGTTCATGTGCGTGGCATGGGCTACCGCAATCCCAATATCATCGAATTTTACGGGCTTCTGGGCGGGAAGCAGCAGGTCGCGGTTGTCCAGCATGTCTCGCAATTGAACTTCATGCTGGTGGCGGTGCCTCCGGTGGCAGAACAGGAACCCTACCGTATCGGCTTCGGCGCGGAAATCTAAGGCGCTGCGCGGCTGCTCAGAACTTCCACAGCCTGACAAAGATGAACAGCGCCATCAGGGCAGAGGCGCTGCCCATCACGAGGATGTATGAGCCGCCGAGAACCACACTTATGCTCAGTGCGGTCAGCCAGAGAAAGACGACAATGACCTTCGCTTCGAGTGAATTGCGGGCCAGATACCACAGATAAATAACTGTCGCGCAAATAGGAGGCACGCAGATGAAGACCAGCAATTCCTGCATCTGATCCTGTTGCAAACTGACCCTTTCGTTACCTCCTGCTCGCGTCTGATGACAGTGAAACAACGGCAGGCTATCCTTAAAGGCGACTCGCCAGCACTTGCACGAACAGGACGCCCGCATGACCGATACAAAGCACACGACGCTGACCCTTTATGCAATCGCTTTCATGACGTCGATCAGCCTTTTCGGGCTTGTCGATGCTGTTTCGGTTGAACGCGGGGCGACAGCCGCAAGCGCGATCACGCGGGCTTTTTTGCTGCCTGTGCTGGGGATTTCTGCATTCTGTTTTCTGATCGTCACGCTGATTACGCTGACGCGGGGACATCTGCGGGGCAGCTATTTCTGGAACACTCAGAAGGCCGAGCGGCAGGTGCTTGAACTGGGAATCGGGACCGCCTGCTACTTTGGCTTTCTGGCTGCCATAAGCTATTTTCTGGCGCTCATCGCGCCTTCGCAGATGGAGGGGTTGTCGGCAGGGATGGCGGCGCATTGGCCGTGGTTTCTGGCGGTGCCCTGTCTGGCGATTGGGGCCGCGGCGCGGCAGAACAAAGCCGCATGGCTGGTGGCGGGCGCGATTTTTGCCACCATCGGGCTGTTTACCTGAGCCTTAAGAACCGCCTGCGCAATTCGTATATATCGCGTATGAAACCCGTATATATGCTGCAGATACGCCGGCCCGCCACGCGGCTTGCGCGGCCCTGTTCTTCCGCCGCGTCTTGGTTTAAGTCAGCGCCAACCGATAACGGCCCGAAACGCATGGGAACGCAGACATGAAATTCACCTTGTCCTGGCTGAAGGATCATCTGGAAACCGACGCCTCTGTCGAAGAGATCGGACGGGTTCTGACCGATCTTGGGCTGGAGGTCGAAGAGATCATCGACCCCGCCGCGAAGCTGGACGGGTTTACCATCGCGAAAGTCACCTCTGCCGAGCAGCATCCCGATGCGGACCGGCTGCGGGTGCTGCGTGTGGAAACCGATGAGGGTGAGAAGCAGATCGTTTGCGGTGCGCCCAATGCGAAGGCCGGGCTGATCGGGGTGCTGGCGAAGCCGGGTGACTACGTTCCCGGCATCGACACAACCCTGAGCGTCGGCAAGATCCGCGGCGTCGAAAGCCACGGCATGATGGCGTCTGAGCGTGAGCTTGAGCTGAGCGATGAGCATGATGGCATCATCGAGCTGCCCTCTGGTGAGGTTGGGCAAAAGTTCACCGACTGGCTGGCTGTGAATGCGCCTGACAAGATCGACCCGGTTTTCGACATTGCGATCACGCCGAACCGGCCCGATGCGCTTGGGGTGCGCGGTATCGCCCGTGATCTGGCGGCGCGGGGTCTGGGCAGCCTGAAACCACTTGCTGAGGCGAATATCGAGGCGAAATTCGCCAGCCCGGTCAATGTCATGATTGACGCTGATATTGCCGCGAAAGCGCCCTTCTTCTCGGGCCGCGTGGTGCGGGGCCTGACGAACGGGCCGTCTCCGGACTGGATGCAGAAGCGGCTGCGCGCCATCGGGCTGCGTCCGATCAACACACTGGTCGATATCACGAATTACTTCACCTATGACCTGAATCGCCCGCTGCATGTCTTTGACGTCAGCAAGGTGACGGGTGATTTGCGCCTGCGCGCGGCGAAGGCGGGCGAAAAGCTGGTCGCACTTGATGACAAGGAATACACCCTGCCGGAAGGTGCGGTGGTGATCTGTGATGACAATGGCGTGGAATCCATTGCCGGCGTGATGGGTGGCGCGGCGTCGGGTTCTCAGGATGATACCACGGACGTGTTCATCGAGGCCGCCTATTTCGACCCGATCAGCACGGCTGCGACGGGGCGGGCGCTGAAGATCAATTCAGACGCGCGCTACCGTTTCGAGCGCGGCGTTGACCCGGAGTTCACGCTACCGGGTCTTGATCTGGCAACGCAGATGGTGCTGCATCTTTGCGGTGGCGAGGCGTCGGGGCCGGTGACGGCGGGTGCGGTGCCGGACCACTCGCGCAGTTACTGGCTGGATACGAACCGCGTCGTCAGCCTTGTCGGCATGGAGATCGACGACGCTGTGCAGCGCCAGACGCTGGAGGCTTTGGGCTTCGAGATGGAGGGCGACAAGGCCCATGTGCCAAGCTGGCGCCCGGATGTGCTGGGCGAGGCCGACCTGATCGAGGAGATCGCGCGGGTGGCCAGCCTGACCCGTCTGGTCGGTCAGCCGATGGCGCGGCCGCAGCCGGGTGTCCCGCTGCCGGTTCTGACGCCCCTGCAGCGCCGCGAAAAGACGGCGCGGCGGATGGCGGCGCAACTGGGCTACAATGAATGTGTGACCTATAGTTTCATTGACCAGAAGGCCGCCGCGCTGTTCGGTGGTGGCGATGATGCGGTGCGCGTGGACAATCCGATCTCATCCGAGATGACGCATATGCGCCCGGATTTGCTGCCGGGCCTGCTGGCGGCGGCGGCGCGTAATCAGGCGCGCGGCTTTGCCGATCTGGCGCTGTTCGAATGCGGGCCGGTCTTTTCGGGTGGCGAGCCGGGAGAGCAGGCCCTGTGCCTGACCGGCCTGCTGGTCGGCTCGGTCGCGCCGCGCGATCCCTTTGGCTCGCGCCGTCCGGTCGATGTCTATGACGCCAAGGCGGATGCAGAGGCGGTGCTGGCGGCCATTGGCGCTCCAGCAAAGTTCCAGATCGACCGCAAGCTGGACGGCTGGTGGCATCCGGGCCGGTCGGGCAATATCCAGCTTGGCCCGAACCGTCTGGCGACATTCGGCGAGGTTCACCCAAAGATTCTGCGAGAGATGGATGTGAAAGGCCCGGCAGTTGCCTTTACCGTTCACATCCCGAATGTGCCGCTGCCGAAATCCAGCACGCCGACCCGCTCGGCGCTTGATGCCTCGGCCCTGCAAGCGGTGGAGCGTGACTTTGCCTTCGTCGTCGATAAGGATGTCGAGGCGTTGAAACTGGTGAATGCCGCTGCGGGTGCCGACAAGGCGCTGATCGAGGATGTTCGCGTCTTTGACCAGTTCACCGGCGACAAGGCCGAGGCGCAGATGGGCGCGGGCAAGAAGTCGGTCGCGATCACCGCCCGGTTGCAGCCGCGCGACAAGACGCTGACCGATGCCGATATCGAAGCGGTCTCTGCGAAGATCGTAGAGAAGGTTGCGAAGGCTGTCGGCGGCGTGCTGCGGAGTTAAGGGCTTGTGGATGTGAGAGGGAGGCCCCGCGATGTCTTGCGGGGCTTTTGTTTGGGGTGGCGGTTATGCGGAACAAGGCCGCCAGCTACTTCAGTTTCGCAGCAGCGTGTTTTCTTGCTTCGTATTGTTCCCAAACGTGCATTCGGCCTTTTTGCCGAGCGTCAGCGAGCCAAAGCTTTTTCCTCACGCCAGGGATTTCCAATGAACTATACTTGCCGCCTGAGTGTTTAGGCCAGTCGATAGCTAGGCCAAGCTTGACCATTTCGGCCGAGAGGTCGCCGCCATTTTCAAGATAGCATCGGGCAACGGTTCGACCGTGATCGTCTATTGCGACAATTTCTGCACTGACCTTCTTCCCCTTGCATAATGAAACCAATGCCCATTTGGCTTGCCTTCCGTAAGGGTGTTCTAGCTCGGGGGCATCAATGCCAAACAAGCGCACTTGGGTTCGTTGGATAACCACGGTATCTCCATCAATAACATAGGCGGCCCCTCGAATTACTGTTCTTGCAGGAGGCGGGCTTGCGCTCTTCTTTTCGAAGGAGGGCAAGCTGCCGCTATGGACTTTCTTGTGAGGTGACCGCTTTCCTCGTAACGCCCGCGCGCAAACAGCTACGAGCACAAGAAGAATGAACCAAATTTCCATGTAGTTGTCCTGTTATTGGCGGATGCCAGATGGGCTCTCATCTGTCATCCGGTGTCACGACCCCAACCGATGCAAATGCAGGCGCGGCTCGGCTGCTATCAAACCTTCCACCCACTCTGCTTCCGAGCCGAAATCATGCGGCACCTGATCGGCGGAGCGGCTGCCGGACAGGGATTTTGAGGCGAAGAAATCGAAGCCGTAGAGGTCCAGCCGGGCGAGTTCCGATTTCAGCAGTAGTGCGATCAGCAGCGCGCCGGTGGTGGGCTGTGCGCCGATCTTTTCCCTGAGTGCCTCGTAATCCTCAAGCGGGTGCATATAGAAACCTTGCGAATGGGCGCTGCGGTGGTCCAGGCGTTTGCGTTTGTGCGACATCCACAGGATGCGGCCGGGTTGGATACGCTTGCGCTCGGCCCTGGGCAGGCGGGTTGCGAGGCCAAGCCAATCCGTGCGGGTGCCGTGGCTTTCGGGAGACGGCATGGGGGCGAGGTTGATGCGGATGACGATGTCATGGGCGTCGATCTCTGCGCCCTTATTGCCGTCGGACAGTGCGCGGGCATTGCCGACAAGCGCCACGGTCTTGCCTTTCAGAGCTGCCAGAAGGGCGGATTGCCGGACCGAGAGAGTGGCCAGCATATCCTCGTTCCGCAGCAGGCGGGCGATATAGAAGCGCAGGGGCGTCACGCCAGAAGCTCGCGGTAGGTGTCGACGATGGCACGGGCCTCGCCCTCGATATCGTGGTTCTGGCGGACATGGTTCAGCGCGGCGCGGCCGGCGGCCTGTCGCTTGTCCGGGTTTTGCAGCCAGTCTCTGATGGCGGCGGTCAGTGCATCCTGATCGTCGGCTGGCACGAGGCTGCCGGTTTCGCCGTCCTTTATCAGGGTCTCGAAGGCGCCGACGCGGGTGGCGACGACGGGGACGGCGCAGGCCATCGCCTCTAGCGGCGTCAGGCCAAAGCCCTCCCATCTGGCGGGCGCGACGAACAGGTCCATCGCCTGATAATGACGCACGACATCTTCCCACGGCAGTTCGCCAAGGAAATGGATGCGGTCGGTCAGACCTGCCGCCCCGATCTGCTTTTGCAGATCATCCACGAAATCCTGATTGTCGCGCGTGATCCGGCCGGTAAACACAAGCTGCGCTTTCGGATGCGCGTGAAACAGCGCCAGTGCCGCGCCCACCAGGAGATCGACACCCTTCTGCGCCCGCACCCGTCCGAAACAGCCGATCAGCACGGCATCCGGGTCGAGGTCCAATTCGCGGCGAAGGGCCTGTTTATCCTCTGCGGGGCGGAAGACGTTTGTATCGACGCCGTGCAGGATGACCTTTGCCTCACGCTCCAGATAGGATGCGGCTTTGGGCGATGTGGCGATCAGCGCGTCCTGCTGGCGGATCAGCCATTTGGTGAAACCGGTATGATGACGCTGCGCGGCAGAGGTGAACAGCAGCTTGTATCTCCGCCCCAGCAGGCGCCGGAAGATCAGCCCAAGCGCCATTTCCGTATTGCGCCGCGAATGCCAGACCCGCCAGCGGTTGCGCGGCAGGCGCGCGGCCTGTGCCAACGTGATATGCGGCAGTTCCGGCGGCAGGCCCGGCCCGGTCGTGGTGATCCCGATCATGCCAGCCTGAGCCGGGATCAGCCGCACCACGGTGGCCGTCACGCCTGACAAACGGCGTTTCAGGTTGGGGGCGACGACCTCAATCTCGTTCGGTTCAGTCATTCGGGGCCTCTGGCGTCAGGAAGTACAGTGCCAACCCTATCGCAAGAGGGATGCTGAAGGACAGGAAGACCGTCGAATAGGCGGCGATCGGCCCGCCATTGGCAAGCGTCCACTGATAGATGGGGCGAGAGCCGAATTGCAGGATACCGGTGCCGCCGATGGACAGCATGTTCAGGAATGTGATGCCCCGACCGACCAGATGCGGCGGCAGAAAAGCGCGGCCATGCGCGATCAGCAACACATAGGATGCGCCCGACAGGCCGATCAGCGCCAGCAGCAGGATGGAGAGCGGCATGCTGTTGTCGGGCAGCAGCCACAGCGTCACCGTGACCGCCAATGTGGCTGCCGCGCCGATCAGGATCGTGCGCCGGACCGAACCGATCCAGCCGACCAGTGGCCCGGCGAAGTAGTTGCCAAGGATCATGGTGATGCCCATCAGCAGGGTCGCGTGGCCGACGGTCTGCGGGGATGCGACAAAGACATCTTCGAGATAAGGGCCGGCCCACAACCCCCGGATCGCGGCGGAGACACCGTAATTGACCGCGAAAAGCGGCAGGACGAACCACAGCGCCCGGATGCGCAGGATGTCGGACAGCCTGCCGATGGGGTGAGCGTTGTCCAGCCGCGCAGGGTCGCGCACCACCAGGCGCTCGCCAATGGCTACGGCAAGCGTGATGCCCACCATCAGCCAGAGTGTGGAACGCCAGCCAATCGCCTCTGACACGCTGACGAGGGGCGTGGCACTGAGCAGGTTGCCAAGCGCCCCTGCCGCGACGAAGGTGCCCGCCAATGTGCCGAAATCACGCTTCGGGAAATCGTGTGCGAAGATGTAATAGGCGCCCATCAGTGCCGGAGCGCAGCCGATCCCGATCAGCGCCATCGCGACATGCAGGTGCCACGGTGCGGTTGCGATGGCAAAGACCACAGCACCGGCGGCGGTGACGAACATCATGTCGGATGCGGTCTTGCGCGGCCCGTTCCGGTCCAGCCACCCACCGACCGGGATCTGCATGAGGGCGAACGCGACAAACCAGACGCCCGAAGATATGGCAAGGTCGCCCGGCGCTGCCCCAAGCTCTGCCCGAAGGTCGGTGCTGAGCACGGCAAGGAAGGCGCGGTAGAACTGGCTGAGCATATAGCCCAGCACCAGCATCCAGATTCCCGCCGTGAATTGACGCATCAGGCGCGCACGAACTGCCCGGCGCTGCCATCATACTGGAACAGCGTGCCGTCGCCTATGTCGTGAATCAGTCCGTGAAGGCTCATATGGCCGCTTTCGACGGCTTCGCGCACGAAGGGAAAGCTCATCAGGTTTTCCAGCGAGACCATGACGGCTTCACGTTCCAGGGCGGGGACCTGCTCCCCCTCTGGCAGGCCGGAGATGCGATCATAGCCGGGGCGCAGGATATCCATCCAGCGGCCGACGAAGCTGGATTCGTCTTCCAGCTCAGGTGCGCTGCCCGAACACATGGCGTGACAACCCGCCACCCCGCCGCATTTCGTGTGGCCCATGACGATCACATGCGCGACCTTCAGCGCCTGCACGGCATATTCAACAGCGGCAGAGGTGCCGTGCTGCTGCCCGTCGGGCGTATAGGGCGGCACGAGGTTGGCGATATTGCGGTGAATAAAGAACTCTCCCGAATCGGCGCCGAAGATCGAGCTGACATGCACACGAGAATCGCAGCAGGAAATGATCATGGCGCGGGGCCGCTGGCCTTCATCGGCAAGGCGGCCATACCATGCGCGGTTTTCAGCAAATGTCGTTGCCCGCCAGCCATTGTAGCGGTTGATGAGGTAATGCGGCAGAAGCTTGGCGTTATGCATAGGCGTCCCTTTCGTCCCGTGTCACAGATATGACGTGTTTTCCTTGAATTCGAGCGAATTTTCCGCCTGCGGGTAATAATATTATAAGCGGCTATGGCCATGCTGCCCAGCGTGTGGGGACACAAAAGGCGGAGTGGAGCATGGGTATTGTTGCGGCAATGACCGTCACCGAACCGGTCGTGATCGACCGAAGGCGGCTGCAGGATATTGTATTTGAACTGGGCGAAATCGCGGCTGAACGTCTGATACAGCAGGCATTGGAACAGATGGCGTTGGCGGTGTCAGCGGTTCTGGATGATCCGGTGCCGCGGCGTGTTGCGGAAAATGCTGGCCGTCTGGCGCGTTTGGCCGGACAGGTCGGGTTGACCTCGCTGGCGGATGTCGCTGGCGACCTGACCACATGCGCGGGGCAGTGTGATGGTGTGGCGTTGCGGGCGGTGTTAATGCGGCTGGAGCGCGTGGCGAACCGATCCCTGACCGAAATCTGGGACGAATTCTGTCCGGACCTTGCACCCGGCCCGCAGGGCTGACGATTTGCAATCGCCAAGGATATGGCGCTTTTTGTTGAAGGATGCGTCGGTTGCGTAACGCCTGTGGTCATCGGGCTGGGCGTTGCGCAAATGCTGATCTTGTTCCGCTAGCCAGATGAGCTTGTCTGGCATCGCCGCCGGTGACATGTTGCGCAGCGACTGAAACGGAAGGCCATGCAATGATCCCCGAATTTGCCGACGATAATGCCGACGCCCACCCCCTCTGGCTGGTGCGCGATGAATTGCCAGAGGTGCTGGATGCACCTGCGAGGAAATGGGCGGCGTCCAGTGGGTTCAGCGGCAAGGCGGGGCAGATATGTGTTTTGCCCGATGGCGCGGGCGGCATTGCGGGTGCTTTGATCGGGTGTGGCAGGGATGTGGCGCGGGACCGCTTTGCGCTTGCGAAGGCGGCCTCGGTGCTGCCAGAGGCTGCGTGGCGGGTTGCGGATTGGCCCGAAGGGACTGATCCGGCTGAAACCGCCCTCGGCTGGCTTTTGTCGCAATACGCGTTTGATCGCTATCGCAAGTGTCACGGCGCGAAGGCGCGGCTGGTTGCGCCCGAAGGTGTCGATGCTGCGCGGTTGCTGGCAATGGCCGAGGCAGAGTTTCTGACCCGCGACCTGATCAACACCCCGGCCAATGACATGGGGCCGGATGCACTTGAACAGGCGGCGCGGGATCTGGCGGCGCGTCACGGTTTCGCGGTGCATGTCGTGTCCGGAGAGGCATTGATCGAACAGAATTTTCCGCTGATCCACGCGGTAGGGCGCGCGGCGACGCAGGCTCCGCGCCTGATCGAGTTGACGCGCGGAGATACCGGGCCGTCGCTGACATTGGTTGGCAAGGGGGTCTGCTTTGACACTGGTGGGCTGGATATCAAGCCGCCAGCCAGCATGGGCCTGATGAAGAAGGATATGGGCGGCGCGGCGACGGTGCTGGGACTTGCGCATATGCTGGTCGCGACCGGCGCGGCAGAAGGAATGCGCCTGCGCGTGCTTATTCCGGCCGTCGAAAACGCGATTTCGGCTGGTGCGTTCCGGCCCGGCGATATTCTGACGTCGCGCAAGGGCCTGACGGTCGAAGTCAACAATACCGATGCCGAAGGGCGGCTGGTGCTGGCCGATGCGATGGCCTATGCCGCCGAGGATAAGCCGGACTGGATGATCACGATGGCCACGCTGACTGGTGCGGCGCGTGTCGCGCTCGGTCCCGATATCCCACCGTTTTACTGCGACGACGATGGTGCAGCGGCGGCGATACAGGCCGCTGGCATGGCGCATTGGGACCCGGTCTGGCGCATGCCCTTCTGGGAGCCGTATGAGAGTATGATAGAGCCGGGGATTGCCGATCTGGACAATGCGCCTTCGGGTGGCATGGCGGGCTCTGTCACAGCGGCCCTGTTCTTGCGACGGTTCGCGGAAGGGGCGCGGCGCTATGCGCATTTCGATATCTACGGCTGGCAGCCAAAACCTGCGCCCGGTCGCACGAAGGGCGGAGTCCAGCAGGGGGCGCGGGCGCTGCTGGCGGCACTGCCGGGGTTGCTGAAATGAGCGATAGAAGGACGACCCCGGCGACGGATCGCATCGCACTTTCCCGTTTGCGCGGCGAGGTGGATCGTCCTGAATATACCGAAGGCGAAACCGCGCGGGTTGTGGTGCCGCTGGCTGAATTGCTGGCCGGGATCGACGGCGCGCGGGACCGGCAGCTGAACTTCGGCGCGGATGTCACGGTGATAGAGCGTCGCGATGGCTGGGCCTTCGTGCAGGCGGCGCGGGATGGTTATTGCGGCTGGATGGCAGAGGGTGATCTGACGGTCGAGATGCCGGAGATCACCCATCGCATTGCCGTGCCCGCCGCGCATATCTATCCAGAGCCGCATATGAAGTCGCGCGAAACCGGCTGGCTGTCGCTTAACGCTCGGCTGTCGGTGGCCGAAACGCGCGAGGGCTTTGCACGGCTGACTTCAGGGGATTGGGTGCCGCTTCAGGCCGTGTCGGGCAGCTTTGCTGATGACCCGGTGATGGCGGCGGAATCACTTCTTGGCACACCCTATCTGTGGGGCGGCAATTCGCGCAACGGGATCGACTGTTCCGGGCTGGTTCAGGCGGCGCTGCATGCCTGCGGGATGGCCTGCCCCGGTGACGCCGACCTGCAAGAGGCCGCGTTTGCCCCGGTTGATGAAATCCGGCGCGGCGATCTGCTGTTCTGGCCCGGCCATGTCGCCATTGCCTGCGGTGACGGGCAGATGGTTCACGCCACGGCCTGGGCCATGCGGGTTATCCACGAGGATATCGATAGCGCAATCGCCCGAATTGATGCGGCCGGGTATGGTCCGTTCACGGGCGCTAGACGGCCCGGCGGTGTGTCGCTGTCGCTTTAGCGATGGCGGGATTGCGGCTCAGCCAAAGGCTGGATGATAGGCAACCTCGCCGCGCGGGCTTTGACCTGCGAAGGACAGCGCCATGAAATATTCCGGCGGCGGGCCGGGATAGACAAGCCCCGGATCATTCGCGAAGTCGAAGCGGGAATAGTAGCCCGGATCACCAAGCAGCACGCACCCTTGTTGACCTGCATTACGCATATGCGTCAGCCCTTCGCGGATCAGCGCCGATCCGATGCCCTCGCCCTGCCGGTCCGGTGCGGCAGAGACAGGGCCCAGCCCGACCCAGCCGGGATCTTTCCCGTCAATCGTGACAGGGGAGAAGGCGATATGTCCGACGATACGCTCATGCTCTGCCGCGACCAAAGACAGCGTTAATGCGCCTGCATCGCGCAATTGCTGGACGATCTGCGCCTCTGTCCCGCTGCTGTGGGGTGCGGATGCAAAAGCGGCTGTCGTGAGGTCGTGGATCGCGGCCACATCGCCGGGCTGTTCGGGGCGCAGGATCACAGGTTGAAAACCCTGTCCGGCTGCACCTCTCCGCCCAGATAGCGACCGATACAGATGGCGCGGTCTTCATGGCTGACCCAGACCTGTTCGCCATATTGCGCCTGCCCGATGACCTGACCTGGGTTGCCGTTGCGGATGCGGACAGCGCCCTGATCGGTGGCCTGCATTTGCGGCAGGTCGGTAAGGGCGGCATGGATCGGCAAAAGACGAGCCTCGATTTCCGTTTGATTGGCGCGGTCGATCAGGTCGAAGGGCACGGCGTCTTCAATCTCGAAAGGGCCGGACCAGACGCGGCGCAGGCTGGAAACATGTCCCAGACAGCCCAACGCCCGCCCAAGATCGCGAGCGACAGAGCGGACGTAACCGCCCTTGCCGCAGACCATGTGCAGATCGGCCTGATCGCCGCGTGCCTCGATCAGGGTCAGTTCATCCACATAGAGGGGGCGGGCTGTCAGTTCTGGCGCCGCGCCCTCGCGGGCCAGATCATAGGCGCGTTCGCCTTCTACCTTCACGGCGGAAAAGGCGGGGGGAACCTGCGTGATATCGCCGGTAAACGCTGGCAGCGCAGCCGTGATCTCGTCCGGCGTGGGGCGTGTGGAAGAGGTTTGCATAACCTCGCCGGATGCATCGTCGGTTGCCGTTTCGCTGCCCCAGTTTACGCTGAAATCGTAGGCTTTCAGTGCCTCTGTCAGCAGGGGGACGGTTTTCGTCGCCTCTCCCAAAGCGACGGCAAGGATACCCGTCGCATCGGGGTCCAGTGTGCCCGCGTGACCGGCCTTTTTGGCATGCAACGCCCAGCGGACCTTGCCCACGACATCGGTCGAGCCGATACCAGCCGGTTTGTCGACGATCAGCCAGCCGGAAATATCGCGACCTTTCTTGCGTGCCATGTGGCCCCCTTTATCCGAAGCAAGGGCGGATAGCGCCGGCGTCAGTTTTCGTCAACCAGTCCGATGATCGGTCCCATAGACCACCCGAAATCGTTGCGCCGGACCTGCGGCGCGTAGAGGCGGGAGATGGAGCCGTCAAAGTACAACGCATTACGTGCGCCCAGCCCGTCGCGGAACAGGCGGCCAAATTCGTGGAACGTGACGGGGCGGTCGGAAATCGCGAACCACGCGGTCTGGCCATCTGCCGAGACGCCGACGCCATTTCTGACATAGCGACTGTCCGAATCGACCAGAAAGCGCGGATGCAGCTCTCCCTCGATCACCAGCATGGGGCCGGACTGCGTTGCCAGCCTGCATTGCGGTTGCGCCTCAGCAAAGGCGCGGGATTCGATGACCTGATAGGGCTGCGCGCCGCCTGTACAAAATACCCCGTTCGGCAGCAGGCCGAAATTCCCGCCACCACCTGTGGTGACAAGCTGGCCGTAGGTTTCGTCACCGGATTTGAACAGGCCGACGGGGCTGTGATCCGCATGGAACATCCCGGCATTCATCGCGAAGATGAGGGTTTGCGGCCCCACGAAGCTGCGCAGGTTGCTGAAATTGTTCAGCGCCTCGCCCTCGTCATCGTAAAGCCACAACCCGACGCGCGGTTCTTCCTCTGCGCTGATCCGGCAGATCACATAGCCCTGACCGTCATGTTCATTGCGCGAACAATCCGCTGCGGCGGCCGGCAATGCCAATGAGGTCAGCGCACCCGCAGCTACGCCAAGGCGGCACAGCAGCCTAGTCCAGATCGTCATCATCCTCACCGGATTCGATGTCGCGGCGCACACGTTCGTCAGAGAACATGCGGCGGGTGTCATCCATGCGGTCGAAGGTCTCATCCAACTGAAAGCGCAGTTCCGGCGCGTATTTCAGGTTGAGCCCCTTGGCGACCAGATGGCGCAGCTCTCGCGAGTTGCGGCGAAGTGCGGCAAGCGCCTCTTCCGCGTCGTTCCCGCCAAGCGGCATCACATAGGCGGTTGCGACCTTCAGGTCGGGGGAGGACCGCACTTCGCCCACCGTGATCGAGTGGCGGTTGAGGTCGGGGTCATGCACCTCTGCCCGAAGCAGCAGCTCGGACAGGCGGTGGCGGATCAACTCGCCCACGCGCAGCTGACGCTGAGAGGGGCCGGGGCCGGTATGAAAGCGGTTCTGTGCCATGTCGCCAGATGTAGGGGGTTGGGCCGCGCCCCGCAATGGACTAAGCGAAAGGGAAAGCAGGAGATTGGGATATGGAAAAGCCGGGTATTGTGATCACGGGCGTTTCGGGGCGCATGGGCCAGATGCTGGCCCGCCTGGTGCTGGATTCGGACAAGATGCGGCTGGTTGGCGCGGTGGAACGGCCCGGCAGCGACTGGATCGGCCGGGATCTGGGCGAAGCGATGGGCGGTCAGGCGAATGGCATCACCGTGACGGATGACGCGGTGGGGGCAATTGCCAAGGCGCAGGCTGTCATTGATTTCACCACGCCGGCCGCGACCGTTGCCTTTGCCGAGTTGGCGGCACAGGCGCGCGCGGTTCATGTCATCGGCACGACCGGGCTTGAGGCCGACGATCTGGCTGCGATTGCGCGGGCCGCGCGACACGCGCCGATCATCCGGGCCGGGAATATGAGCCTTGGGGTCAACCTGCTGATGGGCCTGACACGCAAGGTTGCGGCGGCTTTGGGCACGGATTGGGATATCGAAGTGGTCGAGGCCCATCACCGCCACAAGGTTGACGCCCCGTCCGGCACCGCGCTGATGCTGGGTGAGGCAGCGGCCGAGGGTCGTGGTGCCTCGCTCGATAATTTGCGCACGCCGGCGCGCGAAGGGATCACCGGTGCCCGGAAGGAAGGAACCATCGGTTTTGCGGCCATTCGCGGCGGCGATGTGGTGGGCGAGCATGACGTGATCTTCGCCGCCCCCGGTGAGCGGATCGTCCTGCGGCATCTGGCGACCGACCGGGCGATTTTTGCGCGGGGTGCGTTGCAGGCGGCGCTTTGGGGGCAGGATAAGGGCCCGGGCGAGTATGACATGATGGATGTGCTGGGTCTGGACTGAGAGCCTGAATCTATTGTGCTTTGCGCCCGGACCGGTGCAAGGGTCGTTAGCCCCGCCGGGCCAGCGTCCGACCGTCCCCTATGGCGGATGCTGGCCTTCTGTTCAGTGCCTGCGGGGCAAGCTGATTGGCGGCTGAGCCACAAAATCCGCCCCATCCTTCGCCGCGATCATCCGGGTCAGTTGGAAGCCATCGGGTTCGATATCGAGCATCGCAATCTCGTTCGGCGGATCCTCTGACCGGTCGCAAAGCGCGGATGCAGCGTGGATCTGGGTCATGCCGGAGGGCGAGGTCACGGCATTAAAGTTGTGCAGATGCCCGGTCAGGACCAGATTGACGCCTGCCTCATCATAGCCGGACAGCGCGGCATCGGCATTCAGCATCAACTCCTTCGTTTCGCCGGGAAGCAGGCTGATCGGGTGGTGCTGCACCACCATCACCGGCCCGCTGCGCGCAAGATGCTTGACCCGGTCGATCTGGCGGCCGGTCAGTCGCCCGTTGCGCCAGCGATAGGGAAAGGTCGAGTTGACGCCGATGATCTTAAGCCCCGGCAATTCGAGCAATGGCTCTCTCGGGCCGGGGACGGCCTTCTGATAATCATGGAATGGCCACAGCAGCCGCCCGGCCACATTCATCAGCGGAATGTCGTGATTGCCGGGCACACATAGCCAGGGCAGGCCGGTCTGATCGAGGATCGCCTCTGCCTCTTCGAACAGCTCGCGGCGGGCTCGCTGGACCAGATCGCCAGCGATGACGATATGTTCGGGCTGTGCATCAGCAATCGCGTCCAGCATGGGCTGAACAAGCCGGCTGCGATGCATCCCGATATGCAGGTCGGAGAGAAGGGCGATACGCATCAGCCTTCCCTGACGCTGGCAGGCACAAGTACCCGCAGCGCGTCCTTGCGGATGGTCAGCTTCAGCGGGGCGGGTACCCGAGAGCGCTCGCCGTCATGTGCGACATGGCGCGTCGGGCGGTCGGTGTTGATGACGAAATCATCCGCGATGATCAGATCAAAATCCTCGCCCCGCGATGTTTTTCCAAGGGCCAGACGCAGCGCCGCGCCGATCAATGCGCGCCCGCTTGTCGCGCGTGCGACGAATAGCGGCAGACGGTCACGCTTCACATCCTCGGCCCCTTCAAGACCGAAGCTTTCAAGTTGCGTTTCGCTTTGCGCGACAAAGGCGAGTGCTGTGCTGAACTCCCGCGTCTCGCCGTCGACATGCGCGGTGAGTTGCAGCGGGTGGCGCAGGTCCATCAGCGTGCGAAAAACGGCCCAATAGGCCAGAAACCGACGTCGACCGAAGCGGCGATAGGCCTCCTCACGGCGTTCAAGGATCTCGGGATAGGCGCCAAGGCTGATATTGTTCAGAAATACCTTGCCGTTCATATCCCCAACGGAAACCGCTTCGATACGTGCGTCGAGGATCGTTTCGATCGCGTCTTCCGGCGTTTCGCCGACATTCAGGTCACGGGCGAAATAGTTGAAGGTCCCGCCGGGGATGACGGCCATGATTGTCGCGGAACCGGAATCCGCCAGTGCCTGCGCCACGGCCGCCTGCGTGCCATCCCCGCCAGCCGCGATGACAAGGTCATGATTCTGCGCCGCAGCGGCCGCGATTTCGGTCAGGCTTTCGCCCTTCTGCGGCCGGATCACGCTAAAGCTGGCGCATTGGGGCGCGACGCGTTCTCTCAGCATCTCCTCCACGCTTGTGCCATCGTCTGATCCGGCCCTGCGGTTCAGGATCGCGGCCACGCGGGCGCGGGAAAGGTCGAACGTCTCGGTCATATGAACCTGCCTGACTGCACGGATGGCAAACACATGCACGCTGCGCCGGGTTCCCGGTCTTGGCCTTGCCCGCCGAAAGGGCTAGGACATCGGGCAAGAGATCAGGGGATCACCGATGAGCATGGACAAGACTTTCGACGCCACCAATGCAGAGGCCCGCATCAGCGCCGAGTGGGAGGCGAAGAACGCCTTTGCCGCCGGCGCGAACGCCAAGCCGGGGGCAGAGACGTTTTCCGTCATGCTGCCGCCCCCCAATGTCACGGGCAACCTGCATATCGGTCACGCGCTGAACCATACGCTTCAGGATATTCTGGTCCGCTGGCACCGGATGCGCGGCTTTGACGTCTTGTGGCAACCGGGCCAGGACCATGCCGGTATCGCCACACAGATGGTGGTCGAACGCCAGATGATGGAACGGCAGGAGCCCAATCGGCGTGAGATCGGGCGACAGGCTTTTGTCGAGAAGATCTGGGCATGGAAAAAGGAATCCGGCGGCAAGATTCTGGAACAGGACCGCCGGTTGGGCGCGTCCTTCGACCTGTCGCGCAATGCGTTCACCATGTCCGGCGCCCCCGGCGCCCCCGAAGGCGAAGAAGGCAATTTCCACGACGCCGTGATCCGCGTCTTTTTGGACCTGTACGACAAGGGCATCATCTATCGCGGCAAACGGCTGGTGAACTGGGACCCACATTTCGAAACCGCTATTTCTGACCTGGAGGTCGAGAACCGCGATACCCCCGGCCATATGTGGCATTTCAAATACCCGCTGGCCGGTGGCGAGACTTATGAATATGTCGAGCGGGACGAGGACGGCAACGTCACCCTGCGCGAGACACGCGACTATATCTCCATCGCAACGACGCGGCCCGAAACCATGCTGGGCGATGGCGCGGTCGCCGTCCATCCCGATGATAAACGCTACGCCCCCATTGTCGGCAAGCTGTGTGAAATCCCCGTAGGTCCGAAGGAACATCGCCGTCTGATCCCGATCATCACTGACGAATATCCGGATATGAATTTCGGCTCTGGCGCGGTGAAGATCACCGGGGCGCATGATTTCAACGACTATGGCGTCGCGACGCGCAACAATATCCCGCTTTACGCGCTGATGGATACCAAAGGCGCGATGCGCGAGGACGGGCTGTCATACGAAGAAAGTGCGGCCGTCGCGACGCGTGCGGCGAATGGCGAAGATGTGGGCGATGTGTCGAACGTCAACCTCGTTCCCGAACACCTGCGCGGACTTGACCGTTTCGAGGCCCGCAAGAATGTGATCGGGGAAATCACGTCAGAAGGCCTTGCCGTCACCGATGCCGAAGGCGCTCCGGTGGTTGAGAGCAAGAATATCATGCAGCCCTTCGGCGACCGTTCGGGCGTGGTCATCGAACCGATGCTGACCAATCAATGGTTCGTCGATACGCAGCGCATCGTTGGCCCTGCCCTGGACGCCGTCCGCGATGGCCGCACCCAGATCCTGCCCGAACAGCATCGTAAGGTCTATGAACACTGGCTTGAAAATATCGAACCCTGGACAATCAGCCGTCAACTCTGGTGGGGGCATCAGATCCCGGTCTGGTATGGCCTCGACCTCGAAATGCGCGATTTCAGCGATGATGAGGGCGATGGCGCCCTGGATGAGGTGGAACTGTTCGAACTGCTGAATGAAGGCCTGGTCCATCGCGGGTCCGTCCACCACGCCGCGCCGCATTTCGAAGAGGTGATAGACAAGTTCCGCGACGGCATCGCCGGTCTGCCTCAGCCGTTGGAAATCAGCCGTGTCGTCGAGGTTTCAGACCGTGAAGAGGCAATTGAAGCCTTCAGCCGAGGTCTGGCGGAATACAACATCTCGCAGGACCCGACCAAGCTGGTTTATCCGGTTTGGCGCGACCCCGACGTTCTCGACACATGGTTCTCCTCGGGCCTCTGGCCCATCGGTACACTCGGCTGGCCGGACGATACGCCCGAGATGCGCAAGTATTTCCCGACCGATGTGCTGGTCACGGGCTTTGACATCATCTTCTTCTGGGTCGCCCGGATGATGATGATGCAGCTGGAGGTCGTCAAAGACGTCCCCTTCCACACCGTCTATGTCCACGGGCTTGTTCGCGACGAAAAGGGCGCGAAAATGTCCAAGTCAAAGGGCAATGTCATAGACCCGCTGACGCTTGTCGATGAATACGGCGCCGACGCGCTGCGCTTTACCCTGACCAGCATGGCGGCTTTGGGCCGCGATCCCAAGCTTGGCCCGAAACATGTCGAGGCAAACCGCAACTTCGTCACCAAGATCTGGAACGCCACACGCTTTGCCGAGATGAACGGCGTGCGCGGCGGGGCGGATCGCCCGAACCCGCAGCACACGGTGAACCGCTGGATCATCGGCGAAGTCGCCCGTGCAACTCAGGCCACTGACGACGCGCTTGAAAGCTTCCGCTTCAACGATGCAGCGACCGGACTCTACGCCTTTGTCTGGGGCAAGGTCTGCGATTGGTATGTCGAATTCGCCAAACCGCTTTTCGATGGCGAATACGCCGATGAAACCCGCGCGACGATGGGCTGGGTGCTGGATCAATGCTACGCGCTGCTGCACCCGATCATGCCTTTCGTGACCGAAGAACTCTGGTCACTGACGGGTAGCCGTACGACAATGCTGATCCACGGCGAATGGCCCGAACTGGGTGCCGATGTGATCGACGCTGATGCCGACCGCCAGATGAACTGGGTGATCCAGCTGATCGAGAATATCCGCTCGGCCCGTGCGCAGATGGGTGTTCCGGCCGGGGCGCGTCTCGACCTGATCGTTACGCAGGCCGACACCAATGCTCGAGAGGCCATCGCCGCCAACAGCCCGCTGATAGAGCGGCTGGCCCGCGTCAACGCGCCTGCAGAGGGTAGTGCTGATAAGGGAATGATGGCGGTATCCGCGCCTGGCGCATCCTTCGCGCTGCCCATCGGCGACGTGATCGACGTCAGCGCCGAAACCGCCCGGCTGGAAAAGAACGCAGCCAGGACCGGCAAGGATGCGGACGGGCTGCGCAAACGCCTCGACAATCCGAAATTCGTCGAGAATGCCGATTTCGAAGTGATCGAGGAAACCCGCCAGAAGCTCGCCCAGCTTGATGAGGATCTCGCCCGAATCAACGCAGCCCTGAGCCAATTGAAGGCCATGTAATGCACTGGTTCGACCGGATTGCCCAACGACGCATGGATGAGGCCGAAGCGAAGGGTGAACTTCGCGGCCTCACGGGCGAGGGGAAACCGCTCGATCGTGCCCGCCTGCGCGAACGGGCCGAGGATGTGCTGCATCGCATGATGTCCGATGGCGGTTTCGTTCCCGAAGAATTCCGCATCCGCAAGGATGTCGAGGCAAAGCGCGCTGTCCTGGACCAAATCGAAGACCCGGCAGAGCGTAAGGCCCTTCAGCGCCATATCGCCCTGCTGGAACTGCGCGCCAATATCGCGACGGACGCCCGCCGCGCCGCGCGCGATTGATGTCTTTGGTGCTGAAATACCTCGGCGGTGCGGGGGCAGCGCCCCCGCGACACTTCAGTCAGGCATCAGCATATAGCCCGCCCCGCGCACGGTTTGCAGATAGCGCGGCTCTTTCGGGTCCGGCTCTATCTTGCGGCGCAGTCGCGTGATCTGCACATCTATGGCACGGTCGGAACTGTCACCCTCATCCGAGGGGCCGCGACCCAGATCCTGCGTCAGATCAACGCGGCTGACCGCTTCCCCCGGCGTTTCCGCCAATCGGCGCAGCAAAGCAGCCTCGGTGCCGGTCAGGTGGATATGGCTGTCTCCTTCGAACAGCTGCCCACGCTCCGTATCGTAGCGCAAGGGACCAAGCGTCATGAACTTCGGGCCCGCAGGTTGCGCCTGCGGCACGCGACGCAGGATCGCGGACATGCGCAGCAACAATTCGCGTGGTTCGAACGGCTTGGGCAGGTAATCGTCGGCGCCGGCCTCCAGCCCGGTGATGCGGTCTTCGGTGTCGCCGCGCGCGGTCAGCAGCAGGATCGGCGTTGCGATGCGTTGGCGCAATTCGCGCGTCAGGCTGATGCCGTCTTCACCGGGCATCATCACGTCCAGCACGATCAGGTCGAATTCCAGCCCGCGAAGCAGCTTGCGGGCGTGTTTCGCATCTGTGGCCATAGAGACAAGGTAGCCGTTTTTGACAAGAAACCTGCGCAGCAGGCTGCGGATGCGCTCATCGTCATCGACGACGAGGATATGCGCCGCCTCGGTCATTCCGCGGCCTCGGCCCGCCGCATCTCCTGGAACTGGCGTGCGCCCGCTTCATCCATCATTGCTTCCAGAACCGTGCGGAACCCGGCAACCGCCTGTGGCCCGGCGGCACGGTAGGCTGCACGGACGCGGGCACGCTGCGCCTCTGACAGGCGGCGTTCAAGATCGATCCCGGCATCGGTCAGGAAAAGCAGGCGTTCGCGCCTGTCGCGCGTGCCAATCTGCGATTCGACCAGCCCGTCTTTCAACAAAGTACGTAGCACGCGATTCAGTGACTGCTTGGTTACGCCCAGAATATCCAGCAGCGAGGACACGGTCAGTCCCGGTTTGCGGGCGACGAAATGCAAGGCGCGATGATGCGCGCGCCCGTAATCCATACCTTCCAGAATCTCATCAGGATCAGAGGTAAATGCGCGATAGGCAAAAAAGAAAGCCTCGATCCCGCCCCTGATCTGCTCATCGGTCAGAAAAAGAAGGTTTTCCGCGCCCTGTCCGCCGACTGGTTTGATTGCCGCTTCTTTCATTCCGCCCTCACTTCTGGATGATCCAGTTTAAGTCAGCCTTGTTGACTTTCCAAGAAGCAAACAGTAGCAAATTGCCGCAAATGCGTAACAATGGATCGTTTGTCGCGCGATAGATGAAATTTATATGAATACAAGGGCGGGGCGGCAATGAGTCGAGGTTACGATGATCGCGACGGAAAGATCTGGATGGATGGCGCAATGGTGGATTGGCGTGACGCCAATGTGCACATCCTGACCCACGGTTTGCACTACGCCTCTTCCGTGTTCGAGGGGGAGCGTTCTTACAGCGGCAAGATTTTCAAAGGCCACGAACATTCCTTGCGACTGATCGAATCCGGGCGTTTGCTGGACATGCCACTGCCATGGTCGGCGGAAGAACTGGATGCTGCGAAAGAAGCGGTTCTGACAGAGAACGGATTGCAGGATGCTTATATCCGCGCAATTGCGTGGCGGGCATCGGGGCCGGATATCGGCGTGTCCGCTGCCAGAAACCCGGTAAGCGTGGCCATCGCCGGCTGGGAGTGGGGCAGCTATTACGGTGACGCGAAATGGCAAGGCGCAAAGCTGGATATCAGCACATGGAAACGCCCGGATCCGGAGACGATCCCGGCTGCTGCCAAAGCGGCCGGACTGTATATGATCTGTACGATGTCCAAGCACGCGGCCGAGGCCAAGGGCTGCTCTGACGCTCTCTTCTATGACTGGGAAGGTTATGTCGCAGAGGCGACGGGTGCGAATATCTTCTTCGTACAGAACGGCGAGATTCACACACCTTTGGCGGATCGCTTCCTGAACGGGATCACCCGGCAGACGGTGATCGAAATGGCGCGGGACAGAGGGATGACCGTGCATGAGCGCCGCATCCGGCCCGAGGAATTGACGGGTTTCAGCGAATGCTGGCTGACCGGCACGGCGGCCGAAGTCACGCCGGTTGCCAAGATCGGTGATCTAGATTTTCCGATCGGGCCTATCACCCGCGAAATTGCCGAGGCTTATGAGCGACTGGTGCGAAGCTGACCGATTGATCTGGCCCGGATGCCGGACCGGGGCGCTGCCCCGGACCCCGAGGTATTTCCACACCAAAGACTGGCTATGGGCCTTGGTTTGCCGTTTGTCGGTGCGTCAAAGGGCGTTATAAGGCGGGCATGAGGATCTCAATTCTTAATGCACTGCCCTTCTGGATGTCGCTTGGTCTTGTGCCGCTGGCGGTTCTGGCGGCTGTACTGGGTTCCTGGTGGTGGGTTTTGATGCCGGGTTATGCCTGGTATCTGGTGACCGGGCTGGACCTGGTGCTGGGACTGAACCGTGACAATGCTGATCCGGAGACGCCGGATGCGTCCTTGTTCTGGTATCGTGCGATTACTGTGATCTGGGCGCCGGTTCAGGTTTGCCTGATTTTTGGACTGATCTGGTATTCGGCGCATTCCGCTCTGTCGGGGTGGGAGAAGCTGGGGCTGTTTTTCGGGCTGGGCGTTGCGAGTGGAACTATAGGGATGGTTTATGCCCATGAACTGCTGCATCAGCGTCCGGCATGGGAGCGGTTCCTGGGTGATGTGCTGTTGGCTTCGACGCTGTATTCCCATTTCAGGACCGAGCATCTTCTGGTGCATCATTCTTGGGTGGGAACGCCGCGGGATGCTGTTTCGGCACGTTATAATGAAGGGTTTCACCGCTTTTTCTGGCGCGTTCTGCGCGAAGGGCCCAAGAGTGCGTGGCGGGCGGAACAGAACATGCTGGCGCGGCGTGATCTGCCCGTGACCAGTCGGCGTAACCCATTCTGGAGATACGGTTTTTTACAGTTGGCCATGTTGGTTCTCGCCCTTCTTCTGGGTGGATGGCAGGGGCTTTTGCTGTTTGTCTGGCAGGCCTTTGTCGCGATCTGGCAGCTGGAGCTGACCAACTATGTCGAGCATTACGGGCTCAGCAGGCGGCACCTTGGAAACGGGAAATATGAGCATGTCCTGCCCCGGCACAGCTGGAATGCCTCTCATACTGCGTCGAACTGGCTGCTGATCAATCTGCAGCGGCATTCGGACCATCATTACAAGCCTGACAGGCGGTTTCCCCTGCTGCAAACTTATGGTGAGGACGAGGCGCCGCAGCTTCCTTTCGGCTATCCGGCGATGACCTTTCTGGCGATGATCCCGCCGCTTTGGCGGCGCAGGATGAACCCGCGGGTCAGGGCGTGGCGGCGGCAGTTTTATCCCGATATCGAGGACTGGTCGGACTATAATCTCGGGACATTGCCGATGCCGCCGAAGGCGCTTTGACGGCGTATTTGTCGCGTCATTATTCCGTCCATGACCTGTATATAATCCGTATATACGTTTATGCTGCCGCGCCGGTAGTGCGAGGCCCCGCCGGTCAGAACGCCCGACCGGCGGTGCAAGGTCAGCGTCAGGCCGATTGAGCGCGGCGTCGGCGACCAATCTGCTGCGCCATCAGGTCGAGCGCGATCATGGCCAGCAGAACCATTCCGGTCAGTGGGAACAGGGCCGCGCCAAGGCAGAGGATCACCAGTAAGCCGGTCATGACTTTCCGGTCGGACGGTCGTGGCGGCACACCAAGGCGTCGGGCGGGGCGACGTTTCCACCACATGACTGCGGCGGAGACGGCGAGCAGGACGATTCCGATGCAGGCGAGCAGAAGAACGATCTGGTTCGCGGTGCCGAATGTCTGGCCCATATGCGTGTTGATGCCGAATTCCAGCCAGCGGCCAAGGGGGCCGTAATCGGCATAGCTGAGGTCGATCAGCGGCTTGCCGGTATACTGGTCCAGATGCACCACGCGCTGCTGGCTGAGATCATCGGGATAGACAGAGCCGGAATAGACGCCTTCGGCTGTTTTCGGCAGCGCGACCGAAAAGCCGCGATGCAGGCCGAGCGTTTCGAATGCCGCGACCGCGGCGTCAATGCCGACCGGCGGCATCGCTGTTTCGGGCGGTATCGTTTCGGGGATGCGCGCCTGTTCCAGCGTCCATGAGGTCTTGGCGACATGGTCCAGATGCTCTTCCGACATGGGCACATCGATGCGCAGGCCGGATGGGTAGCCGAAATTGCTGCCATTGGCCCATTCGTTCACCTTGGTCCCCCAGACAGAGGACCACGGCATTCCGGTAATGGTCAGAAAGACGATGAATGCGCCGGTGAAAAGGCCGGTCACCGCATGTAGATCGCGCCAGAACACCCGCCTTGCAGGCTTGCCCCGCACCGTCACCACGCCGCCGTTCTGGCCGCGTGGCCACCACAGGAAGATGCCGGTCGCGACCAATATGATCGAGAAGCCGCCCGCGATTTCGATGATCTTGCGTGGTGTCGCGCCGAAGAAGCGGAAAGAGTGGAGGTATCGCACTGTGAAGGCGAAGGTGCTGCGGTCTGGCCGAACCTCCAGCACGGTGCCGTCATATTGGTTGACATAGACGGCCATGCGGTCGCCATTTTCCGGCTGCACGGTAATTTCGGTCGAGCGGTCGGGGGCGGGCGGGTCGATGTATTTGACCGCCGTTCCGGGCTGCGCCTCAAGCGCGGCGGCGATGATTTCGGAGGGCGCGAGCCTTTGTTCCTCGATGGGGGTGACGCGCATGAAATCGGCGTGGACGCGCGTGTCGATTTCGTCGCGGAACAAATAGATCGCACCGGTTACGGATAGTGTGATCATGAAGGGCAGGATCAGAAGTCCTGCATAGAAGTGCCAACGCCATACGGCGCGATAAAGGTCGGAGACCCTGCCGCCAGGCGGGGTCGCAGGCGAGGCCGATGCCCCGCTGTAAATATCGGTCATGGTTGTTTTCCCGTCTGAATGTTTCTGGATCGAAGATTCAGGGGCGGGTGGGGGGTCCGGTTGACGGGGGCAGGCCGGTCTTATGTGCTGCGATCAGGGCCGAGCGTGAGGGATAGGTGATCGTTACGGCAAGGCGGGTATCCGGCGCGGGCAATATGGCTGTCCGGTGCAGCGTGATATGCGGATGAGCCGCGGACCAGGAACAGGTTTTGTGTTCTTCCGATTCGTCGCCCTGCTGGTTCTGATCGCTCAGCGGCTGCAAGGTGACGGCATCAACCGCGACCTCGCGCATACCGGTTGTGTCGCAGATGACCATCATGATCGTGCCATTCGCGGCGCGCACCGGCATGACGCCGGCCGCGATCATCGACGCGAGCGTCAGGGGCAGGATCATTGCCCAGAACAGGAGGCTGCGGGTCACATTGCGTAGCATCACGGTTTCGTTAGCCGCATATCCGCGAAGCCGCAATGAGACAAACGGGCGCAACGAAAAAACCCCGCCATCCGTAGACAGCGGGGCAAGTTTGTCCGAGCCGAACGAGCGAGGCTGTCGGACATGGCGAAACTGGTTTTGAGGCGATCAGTTGGGGCGTTCGTCCATCTCATCCCGGATCTGCTGGCGCAGGGCGTCGATCGGGATCATCTTGCCCTCTCGTTTGAAATGCCAGTAGGTCCAGCCGTTGCAGGAGGGCGCGCCTTCGAGCTTGGCGCCGACCTGATGGATGGAGCCCTTGATTTCGCCGCCGGTCAGGCTGCCATCGGCGCGGACCTTGGCCTTGTGGCGGCTGCCGGTGGAATAGAGTTCCTCGCCCGGCCGCAGCATCCCGCGTTCGACAAGCTGGCCGAAGGGGACGCGCGGCTCGGCGCGTTTGCCGGTAGAGGTGGCGAGCGCTTCGGCGTGAAGGCGGCGGATGCGGTTCATGCGCTTGGTGGCGGCGTCGCGATAGCCCGATTCGCGTTCGATCCCGATGAAGTCGCGGCCCAGCATCTTTGCAACCGCGCCGGTGGTGCCGGTGCCGAAGAAGGGGTCGAGCACGACATCACCCGGATTGGTTGTGCCGATCAGGACGCGGTGCAGCAGGGCTTCCGGCTTTTGGGTCGGGTGGGCCTTGTCGCCCTTGTCATCCTTTAGCCGCTCACCGCCGTTGCAGATTGGCAGAACCCAGTCGGATCGCATCTGCACACCCTCATTGAGGGATTTCAGCGCCTCATAGTTGAAGGTGTATTTCGCGTTCTCGGATTTGGAGCACCAGATCAGCGTCTCATGTGCGTTGGTCAGGCGCTTGCCGCGGAAATTCGGCATGGGGTTCGATTTGCGCCAGACGACATCGTTGAGAATCCAGAAGCCCTGATTCTGAAGTTCGGCCCCGACACGGAAAATATTGTGATAGCTGCCGATGACCCAAAGTGCGCCATTCGGCTTCAGCAGACGACGTGCGGCGGCCAGCCATTCGCGGGTGAACTGGTCATAGATTGCAAAGCTGGCGAACTGGTCCCAATGGTCGTCAACCGCATCGACGCGCGAGTTATCGGGCCGGTGCAGGTCGCCGCGCAATTGCAGATTGTAGGGGGGATCGGCAAAAATAAGGTCAACGCTGGCCTCTGGCAGCGAATTCATGACGTCGATGCAGTCGCCTGCAAGGATTTGGTTCAGCGGTAACTGGCGCGCAGGCGCGTCGTTTTTCGGTTTCATCTCTGCCTCTCGATCCGCCGGATTTTCCCGGTCTGGTATACTCCGAATGATGAGTCAGAGGTGATTCGTCGTCAATTTATTTATTTGAATCAATTGGTTGTAGTTGTGGGTTTACACAAGATATTGTGTACGGGTGCAAAAGAACGCCGATGATATGGGGTGACGCCCAATTCAATCAGAGCTCGTTTGTGTTCCGGCGTCGGATATCCGGCGTTTCTGTCCCACCCATAACCGGGATAGTGTTGCGCCAAATCCACCATGACGCGATCCCGCTCTGTCTTTGCGAGGATCGAGGCGGCGGCTATCGACAGGCAAAGCGCATCACCCTTGACCACCGCGCGACCGGGCATGGGCAGATCCCTTGGCATGGCGTTGCCGTCGATCAGCGCGAAATCAGCCTGTTCGCGCAGGCCGGCAAGGGCGCGGCACATCGCAAGAAGCGATGCATGGTAGATATTGAGGCTGTCGATTTCTTCTATCCAGACATGGACGACCGAGCAGTCGGCACTATCGCGAATTTCATGCGCCAGGCGGTCGCGCGCTGCCGCTGAAAGTTTCTTCGAATCGTTCAGCCCGGCCGGCAGGTTGCGCATATCCAGCGTGACGGCGGCTGCCGTAACCGGACCGGCAAGGGGGCCGCGCCCTGCCTCATCTACACCGGCGATGCGCTTCGCGCCTGCGCGCTTAGCGTCAAGCTCGAACGCGAAATCGGGGCCGGGTGGTTTTGCAGGTCTGGTCATATCGGTTGATTTCCGCCGAAGGAAATTTCTGGACTATCGGGTTTGGTTGTTTGAAGTTTATTATAAGTTTGAAATACTTTTCAGAGGAATAATGAAGCTGCAACCTCGTCAGAGTGAACAGGTCTTTGCCGATCAACACAATTCACGATTGTGTCGGATTGAGAGCGTTCAATTGTCTGTTTGGACAGCTTTTCTTAGCTGACTTTGGTCAAATAGAACGTTCTTCGCAGTGTCAGTAGGTCAGAATCATGTTTAACGCCAAGCGAGAATCTTTGCCGCCCTCGGGCAGTCTGAGACCCGCCGGACGGCAAACCCTGAATACCTGGCAGGCCGTTCAAGCCGAGGTTCTGCGCCGTATCCGTAGCGGCAGATGGGCCGCCGGGCAACTTATCCCCACAGAGCACCAGCTTGCGGAAGAACTGGGCTGTGCGCGCGCTACCATCAATCGGGCGCTCAGCCAGCTGGCAGAGGATGGGATCGTGCAGCGCAGGCGGCGTGTTGGCACCCGTGTCGCCGCGACTTCCGTTCCCGATGCGGGCGCAGAGGCCACGCCGATCCGCGAAGAGGTCGAGGCGTCTGGCAAGACCTACAGTTACCAGCTGACTGGCAAGGATGTCGTGCGCGCCTCTTCTGATATCGTGTCGATCATGCATGTCGGTCACGCGGACCCGCTGACCCGCTATCGCGCGATCATCACGGCGGATGGCGAACCCTATTGTGTCGAAGTCGGCTATCTTGCGAAGAACGAATCCGTCGATCTGACCGACGACATGATCCGAAAGGCGGAGCCGCTGGAATGGATGCGGCAATTTGTCCCCCAGCTTTCGGGACGGCTGGAAATGCTGGCGACGCGGCTGACGGCTGAATGTGCCGAGGAACTTGGCACAGAAAAGGGCTTTCCGGTTCTGACGCTGGATCGTACTTTATGGAGCGACGGCCGTGCGCTGTCCCATTCGCGCCGCGTCTATCCCCCCGGACATCGCGTCAGCTTCGCTCGCTGAACCGGGAACCGCCGGGGCGCGGACTGGTTGATTCCTATCGAAGCAGGAGATCCGCATGTTGTTTTCCCTCCGCGCTACCGTCTTGCCGGCAGTCCTTGCAACGATTCTGCCCGGCATGGCCGCGGCCGCCCCCGTAACGGCGGCGGCGATCGAGGCGGCAAGCTATGGCGGGGGGGCACTGCCCGCCGGGCAATCGCCGCTGACGGTTAAGGTTCAGGTCATGCTGGACCGGGCGGGAACCTCTCCAGGTGTTATTGACGGGATAAAGGGCGGGATGAGCCGCAGTGCCATTGCCGCGTTCGAGCGGCGTAGCGGCTTGCCTGCCGACGGGCAGATGGATGCGCAGGTCTGGGCGGCGCTGCAACCTTTTGCGGGCGGTGCGATGACCATGGATTATACCATCACCGATGCGGATGCGGCCGACCTGACCCAGCATATCCCCAGCGACTACGTCGAAAAGGCCAATATGACCTCGCTTGGATATACAAGCGTGGCCGAAAAGCTGGGCGAGCGCTTTCACATGGACGAGAAATTCGTCGCCGCGCTTAACCCCGGCGTGCCTTTGGTCGCGGGATCAACGATCAAGGTGATCGCGCCGTCGAAGCCGCTGAAGGCAAAGGTGGCGCGGATCTTTATCGAGAAGGGCACGAACCGTGTGGCTGCCTATGATTCCGAAGGTCATATGGTGGTGAACTATCCGGCGACAATCGGTTCGGATGAGACCCCATCGCCAAGCGGGACGCATAAGGTTCGCGCGGTGGCGATGAATCCGGAATATACATATAATCCGTCGATCAATTTCACCCAGGGTGAGAACAAGTCGGTGCTGACCTTGCCGCCGGGTCCGAACGGTCCGGTGGGAACGGTCTGGATCGCGCTGAGCAAGCCGACTTACGGGCTGCATGGCACACCGACGCCGTCTCGCCTGTTCGTGAACGAATCGCATGGCTGCGTCCGCTTGACCAACTGGGATGCAGAAGAGCTGGCGCATATGGTGCAGCCTGGCGTCACGACGGTCGAGTTTCTCGAGCGCGGCACCACGCTTGCCGATGTCATGGGCGATGCGACTGGCGTGTCCAGAGCGGTGATGGCCGCGACAAGCGATGTGCCTGCCGCAAGCATTGCCGGTGCCGCGTCGCTGACGCTGGCTGCCTCGACCCGGCCTTTGCCTAAGCCTGCAGCGCTGGCGGCGGCTACGGCAACGGCCGCCGCGACGACACCGGCCACAGCGCCTGCGACGGCCGCGCCATCCACCCCTGCCGTCGCCCCTGCTGCGACGGCTCCTGCGACCGGGACGCCTGCAACTACGACGCCAGCAACGACGACACCTGCAGCGACGACGTCTGCCACAACGGCTTCGCCTGCGACGACGCCCGCGGACCCTCTGACCGAAGCGGTTGAGGATGCGATCAGCGATAGCTCGGATGTCGTGGTGACCCAGCCGCGTGCCGTGCCGTCAGTTCCGGCGACGACTCAACCCGTGACACCTCTGCCGCTACCGCTGCCGAACACCACCGGATCGGCGACGGATTAGGGCATGTCCCGGTCGCTTTCATTGGTTGTCGGGTTTGCGCTTGCGATGCTGATCCGGCCGGATATGGCAGTGGCGCAAGATGCCCCGCCCGACCGACCGGCGGTGGAGCGGCCTGATGGTGAGACGAGGCCACCCGCCCGGCCGAACGTTGCGGAAGAACCGGCGCAGGGTGTGCGCGGGCAGCCGGACGCGGCCGGGGATGTGCCCGTGGCCTCTGAACCGGCACAGCCCGATGACCCGCAGAGCGCATCCGAGGCGGATCGCGCTGCACGGCAATCCGGCGGCGAAGCAGCGCCTGAGATACCCGCAGGGCCGCCGGCTTGGCAGGCGCTGAGGGAGGATGAGTTCAGCTATCAGTCCTGTCTGCTGGGCCTGTCGATGCTGGGCGTCAGCTTTGAAGAGCTTGCGCCGATCACCTCGCCCGAGGACCGCGATTGCGGCATTGCCCGCCCGTTGGAGGTGAACGAAATTCAACCCGGCGTGACGATTGCAGGTGGCGCCGTCATGCGATGCGACACGGCGCGCCGGTTGGCCCTGTGGTTGCGCAATGATGCTGCCCCCGCCGTCAGGCTGTTGCCCGGTGCGCCGCGTGTGACAGAGATTTTGCCCGGCTCTACCTATCAATGCCGCGCCCGTGTCGGTGGGGCAGAGGATAAGCTGTCCGAACATGCGGTAGGGAATGCGTTCGACGTCGCTGGTCTACGGCTGAGCGATGGAAACGAGATGCTGATCTCGCCGCGCAATGGTTCGGGCGAGATGGCAGAGGCGGTGCAGAAAGCGATCCGCTATGCGGCTTGCCTGCACTTCACAACGGTTCTGGGGCCGGGATCGAATGCCGCGCATGACGACCACCTGCATTTCGACATTGCAGCGCGTAACGGCGGCTGGCGTTTGTGCGAATAGCTGCTAGCGGTTCATGAATTCGAGATCGAGATATTCCGAGTTGAACCGCGCCAGCTTCGTCAGGCCCGGCCAATCGAGAATCTCGATTTCCGTCCCGTTCCAGCGGATCAGCTCTCTTTCGCGCAGGTCGCGAACGGCGCGGTTGATATGGATGGGCGAATAGCCAAGGATGCTGGCCAGGTCGCGCTGCAAAAGTGGAAGACTGAAATTGTTTCCGCGCACGGCGCCGACCAGCTTCAGGCGGGTATAAACCTCGCACAGAAGATGCGCGAGATGCGCGCTGGAGCGCAGCGATGCGGCCGCGACCAGCCATTGCCGGTGGATGGCTGCATCTATCGCCGTCGCCATCCAAAGAAGCCGCGTCAGATGCGGCCATTCGGTGGTAATTTCGCGAAGCTGATCGTGGCTGACATATTCGACTTCGGCCGAGCCCATCGCGATGATCGTATGTTCCAGCCCAGCCAGCACAAAGCCATGCAGGTCGATAAAATCGCCGGGCACATGCAACGCCGTGATAACCCGCCCTGCATTGCCCGGAAGCTTGTGGATGCGCGCAGACATGCCTGACAGCATCAGGCAGCTTTGGTCAGCCACAACGTCACGCGCAACAATGACGTCGCCAGAGTTGAAGCTGACGCGTTTCGTCTCAATCCTCGACAGTCTCTCCCGCTCCGACTCTGACAAGGAGTCGCGACGTTCGAGATAACGGATAAAATAGTCTGATAGTGCCACGGCCGTTCCCTAGCGATCCGCGAGAAACTGCATGTTTTCGCATCTATTCACAATCCAACAACTAGATAACAATGGTTAATCGAAATCGGTTCCATCAGTATAGCACAGCTAGATGGAACGTTGCTGATTCATTGCCGCCGCAAGTTTTCGAAAACTGTCGACGCAACCGTCCTTACTGTTTTCCGTGACGACCGCATCCAGCGCGGGAAAGAGCCTGACGGCCGCGTCCAGATCCGGGTCGGAGCCCGCCGCGTAGAGCCCTGCTTTGATCATCAATTCAGATTCTGCGTATGCGCCAAGCGCCTTTCGCGCCTGCGAGATGAGCCGGTTCTCCTCGGCATTGGCGGCTTGCGGTAATGCACGCGACACGGAACGCAACACGTCCACCGCCGGAAAACGTCCGCGTTCGGCAATGCTGCGATCCAGAACGACATGACCATCCAGCACGCCCCGCAGGATGTCGGCGACAGGCTCATCCATGTCAGCGCCTGCCACCAATACGCTGAAAATCGCCGTAATATCGCCGCTGCCTTCGGGACCCGGCCCGGCACGTTCCACCAGCGACATGATGAGATGAGCGGTTGAGGGCGGAAAGCCACGATCGCTGGCCCCTTCGCCCGCGCAGAGGGCGATTTCACGGTGCGCCTCGGCAAAGCGGGTGATCGAGTCGGCAAGGAACAGCACCTGACGGTTCTGGTCGCGGAAATGTTCGGCCACCGTCATCGCCGCCCAAAGGCATCGACGGCGAAGCAGCGGCGATTGATCCGAAGTTGCCGCGATCACAACCGAACGGGCCATGCCCTCTGGTCCCAGCACGGATTCGACGAATTCGCGCAGCTCTCTCCCCCGTTCGCCGACAAGCGCAATAACGGCGACCTCGGCCTCGATCCCGCGCGCAAACTTGGCCAGAAGCGTCGATTTTCCGACGCCGGAGCCCGCAAACAACCCAAGGCGCTGCCCGCGTACGACGGGCAGAAGCGTATCGAACAGGACCATCCCTGTATCCAGCCGCGGGCCCAGACGTTTGCGGGTGATTGCATCGGGCGCGGGCGCGTCATAGCGGCGCTGCGTTGCGCCGCTTAGCAGTGGCCGTCCGTCAAGCGGCTGTCCGAAAGGGTCGATAACCCGCCCGATCCATGCGTCGCATGGTGCAAGCCGGGGCGCGAAGATAAGCTCTGCCTCCACGCCGATGGACAGGCCTTCAGGCCGCGATTCTGGCAGGACCTCTGCCAATTGTCCGCCCAGCGACAGGATTTCCCCGTATATTCCCGTGCTGCTGAAACATATGCGGTCACCGATTGAGGCATGTGTGTTCAGCCCCGACACGCGCACCAGCCCGCCACGGATTTCGGTGACGGTTCCGAAATGCCGGGTCGGCCTGAGCCGGGCGATCCGGGCCGCGATAGATTCAATTTTATCCAACTCGATGCCTTTCGGGGCGGGTGGAAACGTCTGGTCCGAAAGGGTTTTTAAACCTGTTGGGGTTAAGACCGGGTTATCGCGAGCCGGAGGCAACGAAATGTTGGAACAACTCGATACGATCCGAATGGCGCAGTCGATGTCTGCCCATGCAGGGCAGCGTGCAAGGCTGGCCGCCGGCAATGTCGCCAATGCCGACACGCCAGGTTATCTGAGCCGCGACCTGACGCCGTTTTCAGAGACCTACCGCAATGCGGCGGCGAACCCGATGCGTGCGACCCGGGCGGGCCATCTGACGACATGGGGGGGCGGCGCGACCGATGCCCGGACGGTTCAGGAACGATCCGGGCTGTCCCCCAATGGAAACTCGGTTTCGCTGGAAGATGAAATGGTGCGCACTGCAGACATACGCCGTCAGCACGGAATCTCGCTGGCAGTCTATCGCTCATCACTGAATCTGCTGCGCGGCGCCTTGGGGCGCAGGGGGTAGGGCATGGACAGCACAACCTCTGTCACCGCTATCGCGGCTTCGGGGATGCAGGCGCAGGCGGACCGGCTGCGTCATATCTCGGAAAATATCGCCAATGCGGATACGCCGGGTTATCGCCGCAAGCTGGTCAGCTTTCAGACCGTGCTTGAACGCGGCGGCCAATCCGGTGGCGTCAGGGCATCTGCGCCGATGCTGGACCGGACCGCGCCTGTTCAGATCCACGACCCGGCGCATCCCATGGCGGATCAGCGCGGCTTTTACGCCGGCTCCAACGTCGATCTGGTGGTCGAAATCGCCGACGCGCGAGAGGCCAGCCGCAGCTATGAGGCGAACCTGCGCGTGTTTGAGCAGGCGCGACAGATGTCATCCTCTCTTCTTGAACTCTTGCGTCGCTGAAAGGTGCAATCATGATTTCTTCCAGCAATATCGTCGCGGCCTATCTGCGCGGAACTGGCGCGGCGGAGCCTGCGGCCCCTGTGGACAAAGGCGCCGCTGCCGCCCTGGGCGATTTCGAGGCCGTGATGGCGAAGGCAGATCAAAGCGCAATCGGCGCCATGTCGGGTACCAGCGATACGCGCCAGTTGGTGCTGTCGCTGACAGAGGCGGAACTGGCGCTGGATGCGGCGGTCGCCATCCGTGACAAGGTGGTCGAGGCATATCAGGAAATCCTGCGGATGCCGGTGTAGTCATGGACGAAACCCTGATCTTCGACCTGACGCGGCAGGCATTGTGGATTGCCGTGCGTATGTCAGCCCCGCTTCTGGCGGTTGCACTGATCGCGGGCGTGATGATCGGGTTGTTTCAGGCACTGACCTCTGTGCAGGAGATGACGCTGACCTTTGTACCCAAGATCGGCCTGATGCTTGCGGTCTTCTGGGTCTCGATGAGTTTCATGACAGCGATTCTGGCCGGGTTTTTCAACGACAGCCTGCTGCCGCTGATCGAGATGGGGCCGGGACATGGATAACGCGATCTATGCGGGGCTGACGCGTCAATCCGGCCTGATGCGAGAAATGAGGGTGATTGCGAACAACATCGCCAACGCCGAAACCACCGGCTTCCGGCGCGAGGGGGTCATTTTCTCAGAGCATGTGGCAGATACTGGGCGCGGTCTTGACGCGCTGTCGATGGCCAATGCGCGGGGCAGGTTGCTGGACCTTGAGCAAGCCGGGATGACGCTGACCGGCGGGACTTACGATCTGGCCGTCGATGGGCCGGGCTTCTTCGCTGTGCAAACCGATGATGGCGTAAAAATAACCCGCGCCGGTGCCTATCTGACCTCTGCCGAGGGAGAGTTGATGAATGCGGATGGTCACCGTCTGCTGGATGAAGGGCTGGCCCCGATCCAGGTACCGCCGGGTGCTGCATCTGTCGCTGTCGGTCCCGACGGAACCCTGTCGGCCGACGGCGAACAGCTGGCCCGCATCGGTCTTTTCGCGCCCCCTGAAACGCAGCTGATGCAAAGATCCGGTGGCACTTTGTTCGACGCAGGCGATGAGTTGCAACCTGCTGGAAACGCAACGATCCGTCAGGGCTTCCTTGAAGGCTCCAACGTTCAGCCGATTGCCGAGATCACCCGCATGATCGAGGTGCAGCGCGCCTATGAGATCGGCCAGAATCTTCTGGACCGCGAGGATAAGCGTATCCGCGACACCATCGCCTCCCTGACCCGATAAGAAGGAGATCCCATGAAGGCCCTGCAGATCGCCGCCACCGGCATGAGCGCCCAACAGACGCGCGTCGATGTCATTTCCAACAACCTCGCGAATATGTCGACCACCGGCTATAACCCGCGCCGCGCCGATTTCGCCGACCTGCATTACCAGCAAGCCGTTCGACCCGGAACAATCACGGCGGCGGATGGCACGGCTGTGCCTGCCGGTATTCAGCTTGGCCTTGGCGCGCGTCCGACATCGGTGACGGTGAATGTCGGCCAGGGCACATTGAACCCCACCGGCGGTGAACTGGATCTCGCCATAGATGGGCATGGCTATATCGAGGTCATTCTGCCTTCGGGTGCCTCTGGCTATACGCGCGACGGTGCGCTGAAAAGATCTGCCGATGGGCAAATCGTGACATCCGACGGCTATCCGGTCGCCCCTGGCATCACGATCCCCGACGACGCGCGGCGCGTGACGATCAATGCCGATGGCGAGGCTTATGCCTATTTCAACGATCAGGTGCAGCCGGAGCTGCTGGGCCAGTTCACGCTTGCCGGTTTTACCAATGAAAAGGGGCTGGAGGCGGTCGGTTCCAACCTGTTTCTGGAAACCAATGCATCGGGGCCGGCCATCATAGGACTTCCGGGGCAGGACGGTTTGGGCACCGTGCGCCAAAGCTATCTGGAGGAAAGCTCTGTCGATCCGGTGCGGGAAATCACCGAACTGATCAAGGCACAGCGCGGCTATGAGCTGAACGCGAAGGTCATCACCGCTGCCGACCAGATGCTTGGCGCGACCGTACAGGTGCGGTGATGCGGTGGTTTATTTATTTTGCGCTTGGCCTTCTGGCCGCGCCCGCTGCGATGGCCAATGTCGTGGCGGCGCGCGACATTCCGGTGGGCACTATCATCTCCGGCGATGACCTTTCATGGGACGATCAGGTTTCCGTCGGACTTTCAGAAAACGCTCTGGCCGTCGGCAAGCAGGCCCGGATCGCGATCTACAAAGGGCGGCCTGTGACGGCCGCCGCGCTTCGCGCGCCGGTTCTGGTCGAACGGAACCAGATCGTGCGCATCGTCTACGCTGCGGGTTCGTTGCGTATTGCGACTGAAGGCAGGGCGCTGACGGAAGGCGCCGCGGGGCAGATTGTCCGGGCGATGAACCTGACATCGCGCAAGACGATCTCTGCCAGAGTCGCTGATGACGGAACCTTGCTTGCCGGCGACCAACTGAAGGAATTGCGATGAGATTGACCAGCATTTTTGCTGCCGCGCTGACATTGCTGTCTGCTGCAGCCTGCAACCGCGTGGATCATATCGGCCGCCCCCCGACACTGACCGAGCCGCAAAGCACGCCGGAATTCATCGCCATGACAGAGCCGGAACTGGACCTGCCCGAATCGCCGCAACGTCCGGAGTTCAGCGCCTCGTTATGGCGGGGGGAGCGCAGTTCTCTGGTGGCGGACGCGCGGGCGACGACGCGCGGCGATATTCTGACCGTCCTGATCGAGATCGACGACAGGGCGGAAATCTCGAACAGTTCCAGTCGCTCACGCTCGGCCTCGGACAATGTCAGTATCCCTGCATTCGGTGGCCTGCCGCAAAGTCTGGACAAGAAAATGGGGGGCAATGCCTCGATGGCGGAACTGGCAGAGGCGGATGCGGATTCTGCCTATAAGGGCAACGGAAAGGTCTCTCGCCGCGAAAAGCTGCGACTGCGCGTTGCTGCCACCGTGATCGACCGTCTGCCGAACGGCACTTTGCATATCCGCGGCAGTCAGGAGGTGCGCGTGAATTTCGAGCTTCGTGAACTGACGGTTTCCGGTTTTGTCCGCCCCGAGGATATCGGACGCAGCAATGAGGTGTCGTATGATCGCATTGCCGGTGCGCGGATCTCCTATGGCGGGCGGGGCCAGATCAGCGATGTTCAGCAGCCTCGCTATGGGCAGCAGATCGCAGACATTTTTCTTCCATACTGAGACAAGGTTATGATCGGAAAAGCTGTTTTTATCCTTGCGCTTGTTCTTGTCGTGACCGGCGGCTTGCTGGCAGGGGAATATCTGCGAGGGAGTGCCGGCGACACAGCGCCCCTTACGGCAGAACGCGCAGCGAAAGGCGGGCAGGCTGATTCCGTGACACCGGCTGGCGCGCAGGGGGGCGCAGATGATGGTCATGTCTCAATCCAGAACAAGGACGCGGACCGTTCGGCAATGTCCTATTACCGTTTCCCGACCCAGTTTTTCGTGCCCGTCATGCATGGCGACCGGCTGGATGGTATGATGGTCCTGACATTGACAGTCGAAATGCCGGAAAGCGAGGAAGAGGAGGTCTATCGCCATGAGTACCGCTTGCGCGACGCGCTGCTGCGCAGCCTGATGATCCATGCGAATACAGGTGGGTTCGACGGGAACTTCACGCTGGATGCCCGGTTGCGACGGCTAAGGGAATCGCTGCTGGCTGCGGCGACTGGCGTGACCGAGGGTCTGGTAACGGACGTTTTGATCGAGGATATCGCCAGACAAAACGCGTCCTGACGTTGGGCTGACGTACGGACCTTTCTGCGGGTGCTGATGCGGCCTGGTTAAGGGTCGGCTGTCGCGGCACTGGCCACCAATACCGAGGCAGATCTTTCACGCAAGCTGTCGGGTCTTGCGAAACGGGGCGCGAACACGGCACATGCAGCGAAAGGCAGAGGGCTGCAGGGTAACAGTGCGGGGGTTGGCTTGGCACGGGTGATGATTGGTCTGGCACTTTATCAGGGTGCCGAACATATCGCGGCACAACTGGAAAGCATCGCTGCACAAACGCATAAGGATTGGCGGCTCGTCGTGTCGGATGATGGCTCGGACGATGCAGGACCGCAGATTTTGCGCGATTTTGCGGCCTCTCGACCTGATGGGCAGGTGCAGCTTGTCGAAGGACCGCGCAAGGGGGCGACGCAGAATTTCCTGTCAATGATCGGTCACGCGCAGAGGGGCGAGTATCTCTCATTTTCCGATCAGGACGACGTCTGGCGACCGGATAAGCTGGCCCGCGCGATTGCTGTGCTCGGCTCTGATAGAGATCTGGGGCTGTACAGTGCGCGGACCACCATCTGCGATGTGCATTTGAACCCGCTGAGCGCGTCACGCCAATTTCCCGGACCGTTTGATTTTCGAAATGCGCTGATCCAGGCCGTGACTGCGGGCAACACGCTGCTGCTGCCGCCCAAGGCTGTTGATCTGGCACAGCGGGCGGCCCCCGCGGCTGCTACGGCAGATATAGAGGCACATGACTGGTGGCTGTACCAGCTTGTTGCCGGGGCGGGTCACAGGATTTTCCGTGACGATGCAGAGGTTCTTCTGTACCGGCAGCATCAGGACAACCTGAAAGGGCGCAACGATACCTTGCCCGCGATGCGCGCCCGGCTTGGACAGCTTTTTGCCGGAGATTACGGCCATTGGGTTCATGCCAATACGGCGGCGCTGACTGCGGTCCAGCACGAATTGACGTCCGAAAACCGGGACCTGTTGCAGCGATTCAGTTCGGGCTTGGATATGCCCGGGCCGCGAATGGCATTGGAGATGAAAAAACTGGGGCTGCGTCGCCAGACCGCTGCGGGTAGCGCTGCATTTTACGCCGCCGTGCTGGCGGGGAAGCTTCGCCGTCCGAAGCTGTAACGGTCACTTGGGGCGTGCTTTTCCGGGCTTTACGGTGGGTTTTGCCAAGATGTTGCACTCGACGGGCTGTTAAGGTTGACGGCGGTATATCGTCGGGCCTATGCGTCGATACGATTTTCCAGCCCATGCCAAAGGGATTGCGATGAGCTTTGAGCGCAGCATCAAGATTGCCCCGTCCATCCTCTCTGCCGATTTTGCCGATTTCGGTCGTGAGATCCGCGCGGTAGAGGATCAGGGTGCCGACTGGGTCCATGTCGATGTCATGGACGGTCATTTCGTCCCCAACCTGACTTTTGGGCCGCCCGCCGTAAAGGCGTTCAGGCCGCATGTTCGTGGCTTCATGGATGTGCACCTGATGATCGCGCCGGTCGATCCCTATATCGAGGCATATGCCGATGCGGGGGCCGATCTGATCACCGCGCATGTCGAGGCCGGTCCCCATATTCACAGGACGCTGCAGGCTATTCGGGCAACCGGCAAGAAGGCAGGTGTTGCGCTCAACCCCGGCACCCCGGTGGAAGCGGTCGAATATGTTCTGGACCTGGCCGATCTTGTGCTTGTGATGTCGGTTAATCCCGGCTTTGGCGGGCAGAAGTTCATTCACAGCCAGGTCGACAAGATCGCCAAGCTGCGCGGGATGATCGGTGACCGGCCCATTCACATTCAGGTGGACGGCGGCGTCGATCCGAAGACGGCACCGCTGGTGGCCAGGGCAGGTGCGGATGTGCTGGTCGCCGGGTCCGCCGTGTTCAAAGGGGGATCGGTCGACAAGGCCGATGCTTACGGCGAAAATATCCGTGCGCTCCGGCAGGCGGCTGAGTTGGCCGTCAACCGGGCCTGAGCCGTGATCGTCATCTTTGATCTTGACGGGACGCTGATCGACAGCGCCCCCGATATTCATGCGACGGCTAACGCTGTTTTGGCGGAAGAGGGGCTGGAGGGCTTTGATCTTCCGACGATCCGCAGCTTCGTCGGCCGCGGTGTGCCTATGCTGGTGCAGCAGATGCTGGACGCGCGCGGCATTTCCGATCATGAGAGGGCCGAGCGTATGATTGCCAGTCTTGTGGCGAGGTATGAAAGCGCAGTTGGTCTGACGCGGCCCTATCCCGGCGTGGTCGCGGCGTTGGAGGCTCTGCAGGCAAGCGGACACGTGATGGGTGTCTGCACCAACAAACCTGCCGCCCCCGCGCATTCCGTGCTGCGCCATCTTGGGCTTGACCGGTTCTTCAAAGAGGTGATCGGCGGCGATAGCGGGCTTCCACGCAAACCGGACCCGGCGATGCTTCTTGCCGTTCGGCAAGAGCTGGGTGACTTGCAAACTGTCTATGTTGGTGACAGCGAGGTTGATGCGGAAACGGCTGCTTCGGCGAATGTGCCGTTCTTCCTGTTCACAGAAGGCTATCGCAAGGCCGAACCGGAAACATTGCCGCATGATGCGCTGTTTTCCGAATTTTCAGCTTTGCCGGGTCTGATTGCCGCCATATGACGGCGGTCGGCTATTTCAGCAGCCCGGACAGATATCGGCCGTAGTCGTTCTTCACGAATTGCTTGGCACGATCGGCCAACTGTTCGCCATCGATCCAGCCCCGCTCGTACGCGATTTCGTCGGGTGAACCGGTTTGCAGGCCCTGGCGCCTTTCCAGCGTACGAACGAAGTTTCCCGCATCCAGAAGGCTGCCATGCGTCCCGGTATCCAGCCAGGCATAACCACGGCCCATGCGTTCGACGGTCAGCTTGCCATCGTGCAGGTAGGATTCCAGCAAAGTGGTGATCTCCAACTCGCCGCGGTGCGATGGCTGAACCTGTGCCGCGCGATCCGGCGCAGTGCCGTCAAGGAAATACAGGCCGGTGACAGCGTATTGCGATGGCGGGTTTTCAGGTTTTTCGATGATGGAGCGGACCGTTCCGTCAGCATCGAAATCCACCACGCCATAGCGTTCCGGATCGGCCACGCGATAACCGAATACCGTGCCGCCATCGGTCTTCGAATCTGCATTGCCCAGAAGCTCTGACAGGCGATGCCCGAAGAAGATATTGTCGCCCAGCACCATTGCGGATCCCGCACCGTTCAGGAAGTCGCGCGCCAGAAGATAAGCCTGCGCAAGCCCGTCGGGCGACGGCTGGATGATATAGGTAAACTCAAGGCCCCATTGCGTACCGTCGCCCAGCAGGCGCTGGAACTGGGACTGATCCTCTGGTGTCGTGATAATCGCGATCTCACGAATTCCGGCCAGCATCAGGGCCGAGATCGGATAATAGATCATCGGCTTGTCATAGATCGGTAAAAGCTGCTTCGACAGGCCCATCGTGATCGGGTAAAGCCGTGTGCCGGAACCTCCGGCGAGGATGATGCCCTTACGCTGGGTCATACGTTCAGTTCCTTTATCACATCTGTAAGCGATTGCCGCCAATCCGGACGCGCGACGCCGAAATCATGGCTGACTGCGGCACAGTGCAGGCGAGAGTTCAGCGGGCGCTTTGCGGGCGTCGGGTAGGCGCTTGTCGGGATATCCGCAACCTCGGTCGTCAGGTCAGATTGGGCGAAGATTTCGCGCGCGAAATCGGCCCAGCTGACATCCGGTGCGCCCGAGAAATGATAGATGCCCCCTTTCGATGGGTCCTTTGTCATGGCTTCAGCCATCGTCAGAACAGCGCGCGCGATATCTGCGGCAGCGGTCGGGCCGCCGATCTGATCGGCAACGATGGTCAGACGGTCGCGTTCCTTGCCGAGGCGGCGCATCGTCTTGACGAAATTGTTGCCATGCGCCGAAAACACCCAGCTTGTCCGCAGGATCGCATTCTGCCCGCCAGCGGCTGCAATCGCCTGTTCACCGTCCAGCTTCGTCTGGCCATAGGCCCCCAGCGGATTGGTCGAGGCATCTTCGGCGCGCGGCTGATCGCCTGATCCGTCGAAGACGTAATCAGTCGAGACGTGAACGAAGGGGATGCGAAGTTCGGCGCATGCCGCCGCCATCGCAGCCGGCGCATCGGCGTTTACCAGCTTTGCGGTCTGCTGATCCTCTTCTGCCTTATCGACAGCGGTGTAGGCAGCCGCGTTGATGACTGCATTCGGCTTTTTGCTGCAGATCAGATCGGCGCAGGCAGCAGGATCGGTGAGGTCGGCTTCGTCACGGCCCGCGAAATACGCGTCAGGCGCAATCCGCGACAGTTCTGTTGCCACCTGTCCGGTTCTGCCAAAAACCAGAAGATTATCCATTTTGATGCCTTTCCAGATCAGCCTGTGCCCAAACGTTTGCCAACGCCATCACGCTCCAGCAGCGGGCGCCACCAGTCTTCGTTGGCCAGATACCATTCGACAGTCTTTCGCAGCCCTTCTTCGACGGTCACAGACGGGCGCCAGCCGAGTTCATTGCGCATCCGCGTCGGGTCGATGGCATAGCGCCGGTCATGGCCGGGCCGGTCGGTGACAAAGGTGATCAGATCGGCATGGGGCGCACCTTCGGGGTGAAGGTCATCCATATGCGCACAGATCGTGCGGACGAGGTCGATGTTTTTCGCCTCATTCTCGCCACCGATATTATAGCTTCGGCCAAGCTCACCCTTCTCCAGAACGGTCAGCAGCGCATTGGCGTGATCTTCGACATAAAGCCAGTCACGGACGTTGCCGCCATCGCCATAGACCGGAATCGGCTGACCCGAAAGCGCTTTCAGGATCACCACTGGCACCAGCTTCTCGGGGAAGTGGAAAGGACCGTAATTGTTCGAACAGTTGGTCATGACGACCGGCAGGCCATAGGTCTCGTGCCACGCGCGAACAAGATGGTCGGATGCTGCCTTGGACGCAGAATAGGGGCTGCGCGGATCGTAAGGCGTTTCTTCAGTGAACTGACCTTCATCACCCAGCGAGCCGAACACCTCATCCGTTGAGATGTGGTGGAAGCGGAAATCGTCCGGTTTGCCTTGTTCGGTCCAATAGGCGCGGGCCGCCTCTAACAGGTTGTATGTGCCGTTGATATTGGTCTGGATGAACTCTCCCGGACCGTCGATAGAGCGGTCGACATGGCTTTCAGCGGCGAGATGCATGACCGCGTCGGGCTGATGATCGGCAAAGACACGATCAAGCGCCGCACGGTCGCGGATATCGACCTGTTCAAAGGCATATCCGGGCGCGTTGGACACGCTGGCCACATTTTCCAGATTGGCTGCATAGGTCAGCGAATCCAGATTGACGACCTCATGTCCGTCGCGGATGGCCTGACGTACAACGGCAGAGCCGATAAAGCCTGCGCCGCCCGTTACGATGATCTTCATGCCGTGTTCTCAATCGTGAACGGCGATTCCCACTCTACGAAGGCCGGCGCCTTGCTGTCCTTTTCCGACAGGATCGGATTTTCGACGCCCCAATCAATGCCGACCGTATCCCAGCGGACGGCGCCATCATTTTCGGGCGAGTAATGCGCGGTGCATTTGTAGATGATTTCGGTGTCCGGCTGGATGGTGACGAAGCCGTGCAGAAAGCCTGCCGGGACCCACAATTGCTTGCCGTTTTCTTCGGTCAGCGTTTCGCCGAACCACTGACCATACGTCGGGCTGCCGCGGCGGGCATCGACGGCCACATCGTAAAGCGCACCGCGCCCACAGCGAACCAGCTTACCCTGTGCCATCGGCGGCGATTGATAGTGCAGTCCGCGCAAAGTGCCCACCGTTCGCGACATGGAATGATTGTCCTGAACGAATTCGGGCAGGTGCACATCGGCCTCGGCAAGGGTTTTGCGGTTCCAGCTTTCGCTGAAATAGCCGCGGTCGTCTCCATGACGGCGCGGGGTCAGGATCAAAACGCCGTCCAGTGGGGTTGTTTCGACTTTCATTTTCAAATCTCCGGTCGGTCGAGGAGGAAGTGCCACAGGCGGCAAAATCACACAAGGCGCGGCTCATCAGCTTTCCGCCGCTTCGAACTCTGCGACTTTTGCTGCAAGCAGTGCTTCTGATCTTGCCCTGAGGGCATCGAATTTGTGGTTATCGGCATCGCGCAGAGTTGATTGCAGGCTTGCCCCGTAATCGACCATGAACGGCAAAGTCGTCACAACGCGCAAATGTGTTGCGGCCTCCATATAGCGGTCGATTGTGTTGGTAAATGCATTGTCATCTTTATCGTCCCACGCCGCCAGATGTTCGATCATCCGCTGCCTGTAAATGTTGCAGATCATCATCACTGCCCGGTCAAGCTGCACCAGAACCAGCCCATCGCGGCGCTCGACCCCCAAAACCTTTGCGTCCTTGTGCAGATCGACGATCAGACCAGAGAACAGGTCCGCATCGCATTCATCCATATAGGCGCGAACCGTTCTCAGCTTCTGCTCGAAATCCGGCGGAAGGATGACGTCATCCTCGATCACGAGCGCTTCGGGTACGTTGGCATCGCGCAGATTGCGCATGATATAGCGATAGCTGAGCGCCGCGCCGCGCCAACCGGGGCTGGCCTTCATGCCCGGCCAGAGGTGATAATTCGATGGGTTATTTTGCAGGAATGCGTCTGTGCGCAGGGGCGTTTCGGGCAATGTCAGACATGTGCCCGACAAGTCCCGCGAGGGCGGGACCGGAGAGGGATACTCGGTCGCCAGCCGTTCGAAGGTAGCAGGCTCTATCAGTCCAAGCCCCTGCAATGCCCGCAGAACGCCAAGCCTGAATCCGTCTCGCCCGGAAGCGAAGCTGATACTGCTTTGTGCCGCATAGGCTTCGTCATCATCTATCAGACGGCGCAAGGCGGCTGTCAGTGCTGTTGCGTCACCTTGAGGCGCAAAGACAACGCGCGGTTCAAGATCTGGTATTTCCGCCTGATCGGGGGATGTTTCGCTGACGACCAAACAACCATGCGCGAGTGCCTCGGAAATACGCGCGACCTCCAGCAAACCATCTGATTGGGCGTGCAGGTTCAAAACGATCGCGGCCTCTTCCAGACGCTGTGTCATTCTTGGTCCGAAAAGATTTGTTTCAATCTCCAGCTCCGGAACGTCGCGTTTGATTTGCGCAAGCAGCTTGGCACGGCGATCCGGCGATGCGTCGCCGTAAAACAGCACTTTCTGCGGACCGACCGCCGAGGGCGCGGGAGGCGAAGTCATTGGGGTCAGCGGAACATGATACAGCTTGCCCGACGGTATTTTGCCCTGCATCGCCAAAATGTTGGTTCGGGAGTATTCAAAGACGGCGCGGCATTCTGAAAGCTGTTTCAGATATTCCGGTGTCCAGCGATGTGGCAGAACCGATTGTTCAACCTGAATGGCGATGCAGCGACCCGGGGGAACGGCGGGGAAATTCTGCGGCGCGAAGGTGAACACCGTGTCGAACTGCTTAGCCTTGCGATCAGTGTCTGACAGTTCGGCATCTAAACCGGCCTCCTCAAGCACGGATTGCAGGCGGCGGGCGAAATGTAGCACATGCGGCATCGTCAGGATCAGAACGGAATCCGGCTGCGTCGGCTTGCGGCTGCGCAAGGCAGGGCCAAGCGCGTCCAGCCTGCGGCGGACGCCAGCGGGACCCTCGGTGAACAGGACCCGCAGTGCAAGCGATGCCGTGTGACCGAGGCCGCGCACACGGGCAGCCCTGTCAAGCTGCCTGAATGCATTCAAGACCTGATCACCGAGCTTCAAGGAGCGTTCCTCTACCTTTTCATAACCACGTTCTCATTTCACGGCTGCCGCGATCAGGCAAGCATAGCAACGTCGCGCAATGGATGGCCCCGCATGATTGCGGCAATTCTAGATAATCTTCCATACCGCCGGTCCGCAGCGGCAAGGCAATCTTAAGCGGCCGGGAACACACTGACTTTGTTCAGACATCACACGCGTGGGGCGGGGGCTGGGAGTGCTGAAATTTGTGGTGCGGCTGGCGTCGCGCAAGGATAACTACACCGACAACATAACCGATATGGTTATTGTGGAAGGGGGAAATGGTGCGATCCTTGTTGCGACCTCCAACAAGGGTGGTGGGCTGACGTCCTATCGCCTGGGCCGCGCGAATGAGGCCGCGCAGAGCGTCTCGAAAGAGGCGGCGAAGGACTACGGCACCTATTACACCGCCCCGACCCTTGATGTTCTGGCGCGGCCAGATGGCGGCCACCTGGTCACGGTCACCGGGCAGCATGGCAGCATCCATTCGGCGTTGCTTATGACTGCTGATGGAAGTCTGAAGAAGTTTGTGCCCCTGTTCCCGCCGTCGCAGATACCAGCGAATATCGTCATTCTGGACGTCTGCGAAATCGCCGGGGAAAGCTATATCGTTGCCGGAACCGATGGAAGCACGACGCTTCGCCTGTATCGGCTGAATGCCGATCTGTCGCTGACCAGCAAGGGCGCCGCAAAACCTGATATTCGCATCAATATCGATGCCGAATACACAGATATCGAGGTGGTCACGATCAGCGGCAAGACCTTCGTCTACGCAGCCTCGGCGCAAGGCAATTTTGTGGCAACCTTTGAGATCGGAACAAGCGGAATTGTCAGCCACGGCGTCGTAGATGCTGCCAGTGATATTGGTGTTTCCGCACCCCATCAGCTGGAGGTCGTGAAGTCCTCCAGCGGTTGTTTCGTTGTCGTTGCTGGTGGTGAAAGCGATTCTGTGTCCGTTTTCAAGGCCGATGCTTCGGGTCGGCTGACACTGGTGGATCATGTCGTCGATTCAAATGCGACCCGCTTCGAAGGGGCGACGGCCATCGCCTCGGCAGAGATCGGGGGCAGGGCATTTATATTCGTTGGCGGTGCCGATGATGGGATATCGGTGCTGACGATAGACGGTCAGGGCCGCCTGATCCTGCTTGGTGTTCTGGAAGATACAGAGGCGATGACACTTGCCAATGTGGCCGCGATTGAAACGCGGGTTGTCGGAGGCAAAATTTCCGTCTTTGTGACGAGTGCGACTGAAAACGGGATTACACAGCTTAGCTTTGATCCGGGAAATATCGGCACAAGCGTGGTGAGAGAGGGGAAAATCACGGGAACTGGCCGCGACGACGTGCTTGTCGGTACGGGCGGTGTTTCCCATCTGGCGGGCGGTGCGGGCGACGATATCCTGATCGCGCGAAGTGGCACGGTCACGCTTCGCGGTGGCGGCGGCGACGATATTTTTTTGCCTGGCTATGGCACGAAAATGGTGACGATCCTTGATTTCGATCCCGTTCGCGACGAGCTGGACCTGTCAGAGCTTGCTTATATCCGCAGCATCGCACAACTGCGCGTTCAGGCCACCTCGACGGGCGCATTGCTACAGGCTGGACAGGTTCGGATCGAAATCCGCACGGCAAATGACAAGCCGCTTTTCGAGACAGATTTTTCCGAATCGATGTTCAGGCTGGCGCATTATGCAAACGATATCGACTATTCGGACCTCGTTGATCCAGTGAGGTCTGATCCCGGTGGACCATCTGCCGTAACGCCAGCCAGCGGCACCTCTGGCGGCTATACCGGACCCGGCCCGATACCGCCGATGCTGCGCGCAAAGCACTTCGACCGGGGATCAAATGGGCCAGACAAACTGACGCTTGCGCCGTCCGGCGGCCAGATCAACGGGCTGTCCGGTGACGACCGGATGCAGGGTGCTGCAAAGGCCAGAAACAACCTTATTGGTGCAGAGGGCAACGATACCCTGCTGGGGGGCAACCTTTCAGATTATCTTGCAGGCGGGGCAGGCAGGGACTCCCTCATCGGCGGCGGCGGTCCCGATCGGCTTTATGGCGGCGATGGCGCGGATTTTATCGCCGGTGGTGGTGGTGATGACAGAATTTACGGCGGAAGCGGTCGCAACATCCTGATCGGGCATGGCGGAAATGATCTTATTGTTGCCGAGGGCAATGGCGGGAACATCCTGCGCGGCGATGCGGGCAGTGACTATCTCAAAGGGATCGGCAGCGCGGACACGATCATCGGCGGCCCCGGTCATGACCGCTTGTATGGCGGGCAGAACAACAACCGCATGGCCGGAAACGATGGGAATGATCTGCTTGTCGCGCAGGGTCGCAGCAACGTCATGGTCGGCGGGGACGGGAATGATACGATACATGGCGGCACCGGGGGGGACTATCTTTATGGCGACGCTGGCGACGACATTATGGCGGGGCGCGGTGGCGATGATTTCCTGATCGGCCATGCGGGTAACGACACGATTGGGGGTGATGACGGCGACGACCACGTTATCGGCATGGCGGGCGATGACGTGATCTCTGGCGGCAATGGCAACGATCTTCTCTGGGGGGTGGACGGCAACGACCACATCCTTGGTCACAGCGGCAAAGATTCGATTCGCGGCGGGGACGGGCGCGACACCCTTCGTGGTGGCGATGGGAATGACAAACTGATCGGCGGCGAGGGCGCGGACGTCATCCACGGAGGGGCGGGGGATGATCGCGTTCTCGCACAAGAGGGGCACGATACGGTCTTTGGCGCTGCTGGAAACGACCGCGTCTATGGCGCGTCGGGCCGCGACCTGCTGCAGGGCGGCGGCGGGAACGATGTGATCGAAGGTGGCCTTGACGACGATATCATGCACGGAAACGCAGGCGACGATACGATAGAGGGCTTTCGCGGCAACGATACGCTCAGCGGGGGGGCGGGCAATGATGTGCTGGAGGGCGGTTTCGGCGCGGACGTCTTTGTCTTCACGCGACCCAAGGACGGCGTGTTTGAGCGTGATACGATCATCGACTTCGAAACGGGTCAGGACATGATCGACCTGTCGGGGATCGACCCCAAGCTCATCTGGCTTGGCGCCGCTGATTTCACCGGCACTGGGGCGGCCGAAATACGAATGGAGGTGCATAAGGCAAAGACACGCCTGCTGCTTGATGTCGATGGAGATGGCAGGTCGGACATGATGATCGACGTCTATGGCTCGACCGTCAGCCCGTTCGACTTTACGCAATAGACAGGGTGCGCCGTCAGGCCGCGGATGCAGCACCTGACGGGCGTCGTTGTCGCTGCGCGGACAGCGCTATTTGCCGGTCAGAAGGGTCCACCACAGCTTGCGCGAGGGCTCTTGATACCAGGCGATGCCAAGTTTCGTGGCTGTCGGGTCCATGATGACATCGCGGGTGTCGCGCGTTTGCATCCATGCCTGAAGCGTCGAAATATCGTTCTCGTAGCTTTCGCTGATATTTTCGCCGATCAGCTGGCCCGAATAGCCTGCACGGTTTGCACGATCCAGCGGCGATGAGCCGTCCGAACCGAAATGCCATGCCCGGTTCTGGGCAGCCATATCGCGCGAATGCGCAGCCGCAGCAGCCGACAGGGCGGGATCAATCGTCAGCGGTGCCGCGCTTGAGCCGGCGCGCAGCATGTTGACCTGCTCCAGCACGCGGTTGGGGATCGCCGCAGCGTCTGCCGCGGAAATCGTATAGGCGACGGGGACCGGCTGGCCGTCCGGCCCTGCCTGTTGTCCCGGAGTGCGGGCGACACAGCCTGTCAGTGCCAGCCCGGCGGAAAGAATCAGAAGAATGCGCTTCATGCTGCCCTCGATGCGCTTATGGTTTTTTATGTCCTTTAGACTGCCCGAATGTCGCGGCAAAGCCAATATTGCGTGATTTTCACCACATTTCCGGACGCATCTGGTGCGATTACAACAGTTTGAATTGTGTGACACCCCGCGCATGCCTAACCCTGTTGGGGTAAAGCAGGCCGCGCGAGACGGCCCGAGCAGGAGACAGCTATGAACGCAAATCGCAGCGGCTTCGATCGCCGCAGTTTCGTGACGTCGGCCGCAGCTATAGGGGCTGTGGGCCTCGCCACACCTTTGTTCGCACAGACGCCGGATGCCGGTCGCGTGCAATATGATGAATCTGCGGATCAGCGACGCAATATTTCCAGCTTCCGCGCGCAGGACTGGAGGCCGTATTTCAGCAGCCTGACCAATGGTGCAATCCTCTGCGACCTGACCTCTCGTTGTGTGCATTTCTGGTCTGAAGATGAAAGCATCTATCGCCTTTACCCGTCCTCGATCCCGGTTTCACAGGATCTGACGCGCAAGGGTCGGACAGAGATCATCAAGAAGGTCGAGGGGCCAAGCTGGGCACCAACGCCGGAAATGAAAAAACGCAATCCGGAATGGCCGGATTTTGTCCCGCCGGGGCCGGACAATCCGCTTGGCACCCATGCGTTGTGGTTCAGCTGGCAGTATTACCGCCTGCACGGCACGCATGACACCCGCAAGATCGGGCGCAAGTCTTCGAACGGCTGCATTGGTCTGTACAACGAGCATATCAAGGAAATGTACGATCTCACGAAGGTCGGAACCCAGGTGCTGTTGATCTGACGGATTACCGACCTGTAACGACGCAGAATCTGGGGCCAAACGGCCCCTTTTTCTGTTCATGCAAGCAGTGCGTCCAGTCTTGCTGCGCAGATGAAATCGTTCTTGGTCAGCCCCCCTGCATCATGGGTTGAAAACTGCACCTCGCAATATCCGAAACCAAAGCTGATATCCGGGTGGTGATCCTGCTTGTTGCCCAGCCACGCGGCCAGATTCGCCATCTCCACCGCCTTCAGGAAGCCCTTGAACCCGAACCGGCGAGAAATAGCGCCGCCGTCATCGGCAAGCGTCCAGCCGTCCAGTTGTTTCAGGTTTTCCTGCACCTCTTCCGGCCCCAGCTTTTTCGCGCTGGACGTGCAGTTTAAGTCAGCAAGTTTTTCTGTCATCGGCATCCTCCCCTCTCTACGCAACGCGTGAGCGGTAGAATGGGTGCAAAAATGCAATATTTTTTCCGGTTTGCCTCGCTCAGCCGCGGTAAATCACACCCAGCCGCCGATATTCTCACGCAGGATATTCATCATAACCTCAATATGCGCAGCATCGTCATTCAGACATGGGATGTAAGTAAAGTTCTTGCCACCGGCGTGTTCGAAGGCTTCACGAATCTCGCCATTGATTTCTTCCAGCGTCTCGATGCAGTCGGCGGCGAAGGCGGGCGAAATGACGGCAATGTCGGTGTGCCCCTGCTTTGCCAGTTCCGCCACATGCTCCACGGTATAGGGCCGCAACCATTCCTCGCGGCCGAACACGGATTGAAAGCTGGTGTCGATCCGATCTTCGTCCCAGCCCAGAGCCTCTCGCAGCAGGCGCGTCGTTTTCTGGCACTGGCAATGATAGGGGTCGCCCTCTGTCAGATAGCGCTGCGGCATTCCGTGATAGCTGGCGACGAGCTTGCTGGGTGATTTGCCATCAAGGGCGCGCGTCACGCTGTCCGCGAGCGCCGCGATATAGTCGGGACGGTCGAAATACGGGTCGCATGTCCGCACGGATGGCTGCCATTTCTGCGTCATGAGCGCACGGAACAACTGATCATTCGCCGTCGCTGAGGTTGCCCCTGCATATTGCGGATAAAGCGGCAGGAACACGATCCGCCTGCAACCTGCCGCAACCATCTGGTCCAGCACGTCGTGGGTCGATGGGTTGCCATAGCGCATACAGAATTCGACCTCGATACTGTCGCCCCATTCTGCCCTGGCACGGTTGCGCAGGGCTTCGGTCTGCTGGCGCGTGATCGTCATCAGCGGACTTTCGTTTCGTTCCTCATTCCAGATCAGCTTGTAATTCGCACCAGAGGTGAAGGGCCGCTTGGTCAGGACCATGCCCTTGAGGATCGGCTGCCACTTCCAGGAAGGCAGGTCGATCACACGCTTATCTGACAGAAACTCGTTCAGATAGCGGCGCATCGACCAGTAGTCATAGCCGTCCGGCGTACCCAGATTGGCAATAAGGATGCCGGTTTTCGCCTGTGGGACCGTCGGGTGATCAGAGGGAAGGTGATCGTTGTTCATTCGTTCCTCGGCTTCAGGACATCGGCCAGCGGCATTTGGGCTGAGCCGGGTCGCAATGGCTGTTGCTGGCCGGGTGCGGGTGCCCAGCCGGTCAGGAAAATCATATCGAATGTGGCGACAATGCGGCCGGTTTGCGATGCGTCAGGAAAGCGCATGGCGTAGTCCGCGGCGGCACGGGCAAAGATTTCGCGCCGCGTGGGTTTGCGCAGCCTTTCGGACAAGGCATTGGTCTCTCCCATCGCGCGCAGGTCGGCAGCAAGGTGAAACAGGTCGCGATAGCTGAAGCGCAGCGGCAGATGGTCGGCGACCGGAAGGGCAAGGCCCGCGCGACCCAGCAAGCCACCAAGATCGCGGATTTCACCCATCGGCAGCAGGCGAGGGGACAAGCCGCCGGTCGTCTCAATCTCTGCTCGTCTTAGAACATCTCGCAATTCATGTAGCGTCTGGCCGCCCAGCATCACTGCGATGAACAGTCCATCGGGGCGCAGCGCGCGTGCGGATTGCACGATCTGGCCAACCGGATCTTCGGCCCAATGCAGGCCCATGACATGCAGCACGAGATCAAGGTTCGCCGGCAGGTCCAGAACCTCATCGTCGGCGCAGATATGCGCTGTCGGGAAATGGCTTTGCCAGACTTCCGGCCAGGATGTCACGATGCCAATGCGCGTAAATCTTCTGTTAATCTCTGCCAGCCTATCTTGCACCTCATCAATGGCGATCTGGTGCAGGGGCTGTGCGAGGCCGATCTTTCTGGCGCGATCCCGGTGCAGCCCAAGTGCTGCATCGTCGATCAGCCTGCCTTGGCCTTTGTCTAGAGCCGGGGTGGTGGGGGCGGATTTCATGGCCGGTAGTCTTAATGTCGTTCCCCGCGCGATGAAAGCAGCATTGCGGGTGATTTATCCGCCCCAATGCCTGTCCTGCGGTGTGTCCGTAGGCGTTGACGGTGCTCTCTGCCCCGATTGCTGGCGAGAGTGTGAATTCATATCAGGCTGCATCTGCGATTGTTGCGGCGTCCCGCTGCCCGGTCACGAGGGAGAGGCGAGCGGTGGGGGCGCTTCAATTTTGTGTGACGATTGTCTCGTCTATGACAGACCGTGGGAACATGCGCGGGCAGCGTTTGTTTATGGCGGGGTCGGACGCGGTCTGGTTCTGGCTCTGAAGCATGGTGACCGCCCGGATCTCGCACGACCGCTTGGGCAATGGCTGGCGCAAGCGGCGGCTCCTCTTGTCAGGCGGGATATGCTGGTCTTGCCGGTTCCACTTCATCCGCGTCGGTTGTTGTCACGCAAATTCAATCAGGCTGCGTTGCTGTCCGCACAGGTCGCGGCGCGTCACGGGCTGGGACATTCACCGGCGATGCTTAACAGAATTCGTGCGACCCCCGCGCAGGATCACAAGGGGCGGGAGGAGCGGACGAAGAACCTTTCAGGCGCATTTCGTATATCGTCGCGGCAGGGGAAACAGCTTGTCGGTCGCCCCGTTTTGCTGGTCGACGATGTCATGGCGTCTGGGGCAACGTTGGCAGAGGCAACGCGCGTTCTGCGGCAAGCGGGTGCCGGTCCGATCTTTGCAGCGGTCGTGGCGCGGGCAGTGAAAGATTAAGGACAAGGTCATGGACCTGCGCGATCAACGGCACGCTCTTTCTGGAAAATGGTTAGTATCGCAACTAAGTATGGGAAAACCAAACTGCCGAGGATTTTTTTATGGCCGATGTAGAAATCTATACCACACCGACCTGCCCGTTCTGCCTAGCCGCCAAGCGCCTGCTGGACAGCAAGGGCGTTGCCTTCCGCGAAATCGATGTCAGCAAGGATCCTGCGGACCGTGAAGCAATGATGCAACGCGCGAATGGCAAGCGCTCCGTGCCGCAGATTTTCATTGGTGATCGACATGTCGGCGGCTCTGACGATCTGCACGAGCTTGACCGGAACGGAAAGCTTGATCCGCTGCTGGCGGCCTGAGCCTTGGCAGGCGGCCTGAATGTTGGCCTTGTTCAACTGTCTGTCGGTGACGATCCGGCAGACAATCTTCCGGTTACGCAATCGCTGATCGCAGAGGCGGTCGGGAAAGGTGCGGCCTTCGTGCTGACGCCTGAATGCACGAATCTGCTGTCGTCCGACCGTGAGTGGCAGGCTTCAATGCTGCGGACCGAGGCTGACGATCCGACATTGAAGGCTTTGCGGCGGCAGGCGGCTGATCTGTCTGTCTGGCTGCTGATCGGCTCTCTTGCCCTGAAGTCGGACGACCCGGCAGAGAGCAGGTTTGTAAATCGCAGCTTTCTTGTTGGCCCGGCGGGGCAGATCGCGGCCCGTTATGACAAGATTCACATGTTTGACGTTACGATCTCGGAAACTGAGTCCTACCGAGAGTCCTCTGCCTATCGTCCGGGTCAGAAGGCAGTGATGGCGCAAGGCCCGGTGCCTCTGGGGATGAGCGTGTGTTACGATCTGCGCTTCCCCCATCTTTATCGGGCGCTCGCGCAGGCAGGTGCCGCCGTGCTGAGCATCCCGGCGGCGTTCAATGACACGACGGGCGCCGCGCATTGGCATGTCCTGTTGCGTGCCCGCGCGATAGAGACAGGCAGCTTTGTTCTGGCCCCTGCGCAATGCGGCGAACATGTCATGACCAACGGCAAGAAGGGCAAGCGTCCTCGTCGCAGCTATGGCCACAGTCTTGTCGTTTCGCCTTGGGGTGAAGTGATAGCTGATGCAGGGGAACAGCCGGGTATAACGAATGTGCAACTTGACTTGAAAGAGGTTAACAAGGCACGGTCCCGCATCCCGGCGATATGCGCCAATCAACCCTTCGATGCACCGTGACCGATCTGACTGCACCACCAGAAGATTCAAGCCGCGCTTCGGTCGCGGCCAGCCTCTTTTCCGAGGTGCTGATGGTCGAACAACTCGCCCGCGCCATGATCGGGCGCAGCTTGCCCGGTGGCATGCAGATCTCGCATTTTTCGGTTCTGAACCTGCTGGCGCATCTTTCTGAAGAGCGCACACCGGCGCAGCTGGCCGAGGCATTCCATGTCACGCGCGGCGCCATGTCCAACACGCTCGCCCGGCTGGAATGGGCCGGGCACATTCACATCCGCCCGGATTGGGACGATGCGAGGCGCAAATTCGTTTCGATCAGTCCCGCGGGCAGGGTGGCGCGCGACAACGCACTGGCGGCGATCTCTCCGGCGATGTCAGATGTCGTCAGCGATATCGGGGCCGAGCGTATCAGGGCGGCGCTTCCTGTCCTGCGTGCGCTGCGCGAAAGGCTGGAGGAAGATTAGCCGAGCCGCGCAGCCAGCCGCAGCGCATGGCTGGGATCAGTGGCTGCGTTGGGCATCACCGGATCATAGGCCGCGCGGATCAGCCGGGCGATTTCTTCCGACGCGCAGACCTCTTGGGCGAATGTCAGAAGTGACCTGACGGCCTGCGTTTCCGCCAGAACACCCGGATGGCTTTCGGCGACCGGCCCGTGAAGGCGCAGGAACGACAGGCAGGCGCGGATGGCGCCGTCGGCGTCAAAACGGAATATCTGATAATGCGTGCTGTCCTGCCCCGCCAGTCGTGACGCCAGATCAGGCTGTCCGGTCAATTTGTCGAGATCGGGTATTCCAGACAGTTCCTCCCAATCGCGGCAGAAAAAAAGCATAAGGTTCGAACCCATTTCCGGGTCTGTGTCGGTGACCGGGTGGCCTGCGTGGCTATATGCCGCGCGGATCGCGGCACTGAATACCGACAGGCTTTCATCCGCCAAGCCGAAGATGACCGGGGCGACGGGCCTTGCCCATCTGGCACACAGGTAGTGGCCGTCTCTGGTGAACAGCCGGGCGATTTCTTCCTGTGTCAGGGTCATGGCGGGCTCCGTTTCTTTAGGCCGGTCGTGAAAAGCGTGGACAGGCTGCTTCGTCAATAGGCAAAGCGCCCGCAAGCCGTTCCAATAGCTTGTCTGGCGCTGCCGCTTGTTCCTTGCGATGGCTGGGCTATAAGGGGCGGCACGCAGAAGGCAGGACCGTATGAGCAACGAGAGCGACAGTTTCATCGACGAAGTCACGGAAGAGGTTCGGCGCGACAGGCTGTTCGCATTGTTCCGGCGCTTCGGCTGGATCGCGATTGCGGTCATCCTCGCGATCGTTATCGGGACGGCATGGCGGGAATATTCGCGGGCTCAGGCGCGCTCGGCCGCGCAGGGCTGGGGTGATTCCGTTTTGGCTGCACAGGACTCTGATGATCCGGTCGCCGCCCTGGCCGCACTTGATGCTGGCGGCGATGGCGACCGCGCTGCACTTGGCGACATGCTGGCAGCCGGTGCCGCGATGGAAGCAGATGATACAGCCGCCGCCGCGACACATCTTGAAGCGGCGGTGACAGAGGCCGAGGATCGTGTGATGCGGGATCTGGCGCGGTTCAAGGCCGTTCTGGCGCAGGGCGACAGCATGGACCCAGCCGCACGTGACGCCGCCCTGTCAGAGCTTTCGACACCCGGCGCGCCGTTCAGATTGCTGGCGCTGGAGCAGAAGGCAATCGCTTTGGTCGAGGCGGATCGCTCGGATGATGCGCTGACGCTGATCCGGGAAATTCAGGCCGAGGACGGCGTCAGTCAGGGGCTGAATGCGAGGCTGACCGAAATGATGATTGCACTTGGCGCGCGGCCCGGTGAAAATCCTGCCTTGCCCGACGGTGCCGATCCGGCTGATGATGCGGACGAACAAATGATAGAGCCCGCCGCAACTGCCGTCGAATGACACGAGGTCTTCCATGTCGCTGAAATCCATATTTTCGCCTGCCTGTCTGACATTGATGGCCGTTGGCTTTCTTGCCGGCTGTGTCGAGCGCGAGGTTCGCCTTCCCGGCACGCGGCTGGACCCGCGTGCGGTCGGCTCTCCCGACGGGCCTGCCGTGGTCGAACCGGCTGTGACGACGACGGCGCTGTCGCTGCCGGGCGTGCGTGCGAACTCGGAATGGACGCATCGGGGCAGCGGCCCGACGCATTACAGCGGTCATGTTTCCCTCGGCGGTTCCCTGCAACCGTTGTTTACCGCGCCGATCGGTCAACCCAGCGGCAAACGGCACCGCATTTCTGCCGATCCAATCGTTGCAGGTGGCCGGATCTTTACCCTGGACAGCCATGCCACGGTGACTGCGACGGCATTGTCAGGCGGTCGGGCGTGGTCTCGTGATCTGACACCTGCCGGCGAAAATCCGAATAGCGGTTCCGGTGGCGGCGTCGCCTATGGAGGCGGGCGCGTCTTTGTCAGCACTGGCTACGGCGAGCTGCTGGGACTGGATGCGGCATCCGGGCAGATCGTCTGGCGTCAGCGGGTCGGAGTCCCGGTGGGCGGTGCGCCAACGGTTCAGAATGGTGTCGTGTATGTCACCAATCGCAGCGCGACGGGTTTTGCCGTTCGCGCATCGGATGGCAAGCTGCTGTGGCAGGTTGCAGGGATTCCCCAGCCGACCGGCGTGACGGGTGTGGCTGCGCCTGCGGTCGACGGTGATCTGGTGATCTTCCCGTTCTCATCCGGGCAGTTGCTGGCCGTGGACCGTGAAACCGGCATCGAACGGTGGTCGGCGCAGGTTGCGGGCAACCGTCCGGGCCGTGCAGTGGCCTATATCCGCGACATGACGGGTGAGCCTGTGATTGCCGGGAATCGCGTCTACGCAGGTACATCATCCGGCAGGATGGTCGCGGTGGACCGCGATACCGGTGTTCAGATTTGGACGGCGCGCGAAGGTGCGGCATCGCCGGTCTTGCCGGTGGGAAATGCGGTGTTTGCGGTGAATGATCAGAATCAGCTGGTCCGGCTTGATGCCGAAACCGGTGGATTGGTGTGGGCGCGGAACCTGCCCTGGTATCAGGAAAGCAACGTCAAGCGTCAGGACCGGATCTATGCGCAATACGGCCCGATTCTGGCCAGCGGCAGGTTGCTGGTGGCATCGGCAGACGGTGTGATCCGCGTATTCGATCCTTCCTCTGGCGCGGTGATCGGGCAGGTGGCGATTCCGGGTGGTGCTGCGACCGCGCCGGTTGTGGCTGGCGGCACGCTGTATGTCGCCGGGCGCGACGGTAACCTCTACGCCTACAGATGAGCTTTACTCTTGCCATTGTAGGGCGGCCGAATGTCGGCAAATCGACCCTCTTCAACCGGCTGGTCGGCAAAAAGCTTGCGCTTGTGGATGACCAGCCGGGGGTGACGCGCGACCTGCGCGAAGGGCAGGGGCGTCTGGGCGATCTGCGCTTTATCGTCGTTGACTCGGCCGGTCTGGAAATGGCCGAGGATGAAAGCCTTCAGGGCAGGATGCGCCGCCTGACCGAACGTGCTGTGGACGAAGCCGATGTCGCCCTGTTCGTCATCGATGCGCGTGCGGGCGTCACAGCGGCGGACGAATATTTTGCCGACATCCTGCGCAAGCGTGCGAAGCATGTGATTCTGGCCGCGAACAAAGCTGAAGGCCGCGCCGGAGAAGCTGGTGCAATGGAAGCTTATGGGTTGGGTCTGGGCGAACCCCTTCGCATTTCTGCTGAGCATGGCGAGGGGATGGAGGACATTTATGCGGCCCTCAAACCCCTAGCGGCAGAGCTGACGGCGCAGAATGCCGTTTACGAACCGGCAGTCGATGTGGACCTGCCCGAAGATGCCGAGTTTGACGAGGACGCGCCGCTGGATTGGATGCCGTCCGAGGCGCGGCCACTTCAGCTTGCGGTGATCGGACGCCCGAATGCGGGCAAGTCCACCCTCATCAACAAGATCATGGGCGAGGACCGGCTGCTGACCGGGCCAGAGGCCGGAGTCACGCGGGATGCGATCTCTGTAAGGACAGAGTTCATGGGCACGCCCATGCGGATTTTCGACACTGCCGGGATGCGTAAGCGTGGCCGGGTGACGGACAAGCTGGAAAAGCTGTCGGTCGCGGACGGGCTGCGCGCGGTCCGCTTTGCCGAGGTCGTGATCGTGTTGCTGGACGTCGCAATCCCGTTCGAGCAGCAGGATTTGCGGATCGCTGACCTGGCAGAAACAGAAGGCCGGGCCGTTGTTGTCGCCGCGAACAAATGGGATCTGGAAGAGGACAAGCCCGAAAAGCTGAAGGAGTTGCGCGAAAGCTTCGAACGCTTGTTGCCGCAGCTTAAGGGTGCGCCGCTGGTGACTGTGTCGGCGCGCACGGGCAAGGGGCTGGACCGTCTGCACAACGCGATCATGAAAGCCTATGAGGTCTGGAACCGCCGTGTCTCTACCTCAAAGCTGAACCGCTGGCTGGAAGCTATGACAGAGGCCCATCCGCCACCCGCACCGGGCGGGCGCCGCATTCGCCTTCGCTATATGACGCAGGTCAAGACGCGGCCGCCGGCCTTTGTTGTGAAGGCGACGCATACCGATAAGATACCGGACAGCTATCATCGTTATCTCATTAATGGCCTGCGAATGGATTTCGACATGCCCGGCACGCCGATCAGGATCTTCTTCCGCGATCAGGGCAATGTGAACCCGTATCGCCATAAGGCGCAGAAGATCAATCAGTCTGGCGCATTGTCCAAGCACAAGAATCGGCAGAAACCAAAGGGTGCCTAGGTCGTCACGCGCACCAGCAGAAATGTCAGTGCCGCGATTGCCAGCACTGCAATGACGGAAATAACCGGGGCTGCGTTGATCATCGCAGCAGCCAGTGCCAGGAAGGCGAACATGATGGTGATCGTGTAAAAGGCGTTGCCCGGCATCCGCATCTGAATCGCCGTCGCGGCAGGACATGTCAGCACCGCGCCGACAAGCGACGCCATTTCCGGGCTGAGCGGTGTCACATCGTCGATAAAAGAGGCGAATGCCGTGAATGTCAGCACCGTAGCCCAGCCCGTGAAAACCCCGATGAATGGTTCCTTGCCCAAGCGTCCATCCGACCATTGCCGGTTGGAAACCGCGATCAGCGCCACCAGCATGGTCACACAAAGCAGAAATCCGACCAGTGGTACCGCCATCGCAACCCACGGCCAGATCGCGCCGGCCAGCAATGCCCACACCAAAAGCCCGATGTCGGCTGCTGGCAATGATCTGTCACCAGCAAAGCGCCGGGGTATCAGGAAAATGAAATAGCTCACCGACAGCCATACGCAGGTTGCGATCACCCAGGTGGCCTGATCTTGCGGCTGCAGGAAAACTGCTGCGATCAGGTTTGGATGCATCTCGATGACAGTACCGTCAAACAACCGACGAAACCGGTCAGTTTGATCAGGCGTGAACGCGACCATAACCGTGCTGATCACGAAAACGGCCGCGGATAGACCCATTAACCAAGTTGCTGCACGCCTCATGAAGGGCAAACGCGCGAAACGATCCAGAGTTGCGGTCTGCCCATCAACGGCCATGAAAGATCACCCAAGCGAGCCGTCAGCGCGCAACGTCGTCTTACCGCCAAGATAAGGGTGAAGAACTTCTGGCAGCTTGACCGATCCATCCGCTTGCTGGCCATTCTCCAGCACAGCAATCAGAGTGCGGCCAACGGCGAGGCCGGAGCCATTCAGCGTATGGACGAATTCAGGCTTCCCACCGCCAGACGGACGGAAACGGGCGTTCATGCGGCGGGCCTGAAAATCCCCGCAATAGCTGACGCTGCTGATCTCTCGATAGGTGTTCTGACCCGGAAGCCACACCTCCAGATCGTGAGTGATGCGCGCCGAAAAGCCGGTATCCCCTGTGCAAAGCAGCATAGTGCGATAGGGAAGGCACAGCCCCTGCAGAACCGCCTCTGCCTGTGCGGTCATCCGCTCATGCTCGGGCAGTCCGCCGTCGGGATCGGTGATGGAAACCATCTCGACCTTCTCGAACTGGTGCTGACGCAGCATCCCTGCCGTGTCACGACCCGCGCTGCCGGCCTCGGACCTGAAACATTGCGAATGGGCGACCATGCGGCGGGGCAGGCTTTCGCCATCTAGGATCTCGTCATTGACGGTATTGGTCAGCGTCACCTCCGACGTCGGGATCAGCCACCAGCCTTCGCGTGTTTCATAGCTGTCCTCGCCGAATTTCGGCAGTTGTCCCGTGCCTTCCATCATTGCGGGCAGCACAAGCAGGGGCGTCATCGTTTCGGTCAGGCCATGCTGATCGACATGCAGGTCGACCATATATTGGGCAAGCGCGCGATGGATGCGCGCCACCCCGCCCTGCAGCATAACGAAGCGCGATCCGGCCAGCTTTGCCGCTGTCGCGAAATCCATGCCGGGTTTTACCCCGCCGATCTCGAAATGCTCGACCGGTGTAAAGTCGAATTGGCGCGGTTCGCCCCAACGTCTGATCTCTACATTCTCGCTTTCATCTGCGCCGTCCGGAACCGTGTCCAGTGGCAGGTTGGGAACGGCCAGCAAAAGCTCTCGCAGCTTGGCGTCCAGTTCGCCCGCTTCGGTCTGCATTTTTGCGACCTGCGCCTTGGTTTCGCCGACCAATGCGCGAAGCCGTTCGAACTCTGCCTCGTCACCCTTGGCTTTCGCGGCACCGACCTGCTTGCTGGCCCGGTTCTGTTCGGCCTGCGCGTCTTCGGCTGCCTTGATCGTGGCGCGTCTTTTTTCGTCAAGCGACAGGATTTCCGCCGACACAGCGTCGGCACCGCGGCGTTTCAGCGCGGCGTCGAACGCGTCCGGGTTTTCGCGGATGGCACGGATATCATGCATTGGTGGTACCTGTCTTGCTTTATGCCCCAGCGTGTTAGCGGAAGCGATGGCATATGGGAATATCTGCTGTGATCAGCGGGCGGCACTATGGTCCTGTTTCATCAAGCTGTTAAGCTGAGCCAAGAAGCGGTTCGCATCGCCATAGCCTTCGATACGGCCGATTTCCTGCCCGTTGCGCAGCAAGATGAAGGTCGGGGTTTGGCGCGGAGCACTGGCAAGCGCCAGCCCGTTTGGCCAGGGTCCTTGAATGTTCACGCTCAACAACGGTGCGGCCCGACCGACATTGCTTTCGGCATAGCCCGGCCCGATTTCCGATTGCCAGCGGGCAAAATCGCCGCATGAGGTGTCGTGTGCGACCAGTAGCTGCAGGTTTGAGGCCGCAGCCCTGACCGGGTTGATGACCAAAAGGCACAGAAAGAGGTTTGCAAGAAGCGGGCGCATGCGCGCAGCATATCCGCATTGATCCGCCCGGCAAACCGGCCCGCGCACAAGAATGGTTGAATTTGTCGTTCACGATGCCGATTGTGCAACCCACTGGGCGAAGTAAACGCCCGAATTGGCGCCTCAGGGAGGCGGGGTCTCAGCTAGGTTAAGGACAGATGAAAGAGGAACCGACCATGTTCGATCTGCCCGATGATGCCGTTTTATATGCGGCACTGAGTTCTCGTGATCCTGCTTACGAAGGCCGCGCCTATGTCGGCGTGACCTCAACTGGTATTTTCTGCCGTCTCACCTGTCCCGCACGCAAGCCGCGACCAGAGAATTGTCGCTGGTTCGCAACCGCGCGCGAGGCAGAGGCCGACGGATTCCGCCCCTGCAAACGCTGCCACCCGGCAGGCGCTACAGCAGAGGGGGACAAGGCCGTCGTCGCGCTTCGCAGCGCGATAGAGGCGGATCCGGGTCGGCGTTGGACCGAACTCGATATTGAGAAGATGGGCTACGACCCTTCAACCATCCGAAGGGCTTTCCGCCGTCACTTCGGCATGACCTTCCTGCAAATGGCCCGGAATATCCGTTTGCGGCAGGGCGCAAGGCGCGTTGCTGACGGTGATGCCGTGATAGACGCGCAACTGGATGCCGGTTTTGATTCTGCATCGGGTTTTCGTCAGGCGTTTGCCAAGCTGTTTGGCCATCCGCCCGCCGCGATGCGGGCGGAGCAGGGATTGGTCGCCGACTGGATTGATACGCCGCTTGGCGGGATGATTGCGATCTCTGACGATCAGGCCCTGCATTTGCTGGAGTTTACAGACCGCAAAGCGCTGAAATCGCAAATCAATCGCGTATCGAAGGATATGAAAGGCAAGATAGGGCTTGGGCAGTCAGATATCACCGGCATGACCGCGCAGCAAATTGCAGAATTCTTTGCAGGTGATCGTTCCCGCTTTGATTTGCCGCTTGCCCCGCATGGTACCGCTTTTCAACGCGATGTATGGGATGCCCTGTGTCAGATTCCAGCTGGTCAGACCCGCAGCTACAGCGAGGTTGCGCAGGCAATCGGCAAGCCAAACGCCACCCGCGCGGTTGCCCGCGCCAATGCGACAAACGGCATTGCGATCATTATTCCCTGCCACCGTGTTATCGGCGCCGATGGAACGCTGACCGGATATGCGGGCGGTCTGTGGAGGAAAGAGAAGCTTATCGCCGCAGAACGCAGATATGCAGGTGAGCCATGAGCTTCAGATCATTGCACGAACGCGGCAATCCGCTGGTTCTGTTCAACATTTGGGACGCGGGTTCGGCGCGTGCCGTGGCGGATGCCGGGGCTGTGGCATTGGCGACGGGCAGCGCGTCCGTGGCCGGATCGCTAGGCTATCCCGATGGGCAGGCGTTTCCCTTCGCGCAATTGTTAAATGTTGTCGAACGAATCCGCGCGGTATCGGACCTGCCGCTGAGCGTCGACTTTGAGGCAGGCTATGCCGATGATGTGGCCAGCGTCGCGGCCAATGCCGCGCGGCTTGAAGCACTTGGCGTTGCCGGGATCAATATCGAGGATGGCATTCCCCCCGGCTCTGGCATGCGCCCGAGCGCAGAGCAGGCGGGCTTCATCGCTGCTATCCGCGAACGGACCTCTTTGTTCATTAACGCGCGAACGGATCTGTTCCTGCAAGACGATGCCGATGAACATAAGGCGCTTGTTGCCGAGGCGGTCGAACGCGGGCACGCATACGCTGCCAGCGGGGCTGATGGCTTTTTCGTGCCGGGGCTGACACAGCCCGAGCTGATTCGAACGATCTGCGACGAATCATCCTTGCCCGTGAACATCATGAAGTCGCCTTCTGCCCCTTCACTGGCCAAGCTGGCCTCGCTGGGCGTCGCCCGGGTCAGCTTTGGCCCCTTTCCGTGGCGCGATGCCATGCAGGGGCTGGGCGATGCCTATCGCGAGCAGTGCGGCGGATAATGTTCAACAGGGCTTGACCTTGTGGGGGTAAGCCAGTATTCACCCGCGAACAGAATTTCGGGCGCTGCCTCGCGGCGCCTTTTCACATTGGGATAGCGTCGTCAGCTTCGGCCGTCCCGCGATAGTTAAACGAGGATAACACCATGTCGCGCGTCTGCGAACTGACCGGCAAGGGCCCGATGAGCGGGAACAATGTCAGCCATGCCAACAACAAGACCCGTCGCCGGTTCCTGCCGAACCTGAACGATGTCACCCTGACCTCGGAGAAGACCGGTCGCAGCTACTCGCTGCGGATTTCGGCTGCTGCTCTGCGCTCGGTCGATCATCGTGGTGGTCTGGATGCATTCCTGGCGAAAGCCAAGGATGCCGAGCTGTCTGGCCGTGCGCTGAAGATCAAGAAAGAAATCGCGGAAGCCGGCGATACCGCCGCTAACCTGCGCGCCTGATCTTACTGAACAATGATTTGATGGGCCCCGTCGGTTCGGCCGGCGGGGCCTGCGCTGTTTTGTCTCTGGCGATGTGCCTCCCGAGCCGCTAAGGAAGCACCCATGAGTGCCTGCTTTCGCGCCGTCCTGATTGCCCTGTTGCTTCTGACCTCGCAGGGGTTGGCAGCTGCGCGCGGGCAGGCACATATTGCAGGGGAGCTTATCCTTTGCGCCGGGGGCGAGGTCGTTACCCTCACAGTTGATCAGAACGGCCGCCCTGTCGAGCGGGTGACGATCTGCCCCGATATGGCGCTGAATCTGATGTCGGCGGTTGCGGTCGCAACGCCTGTCGCGCCGGTTCGCGACAAGCTTCATCAACTACCGAAACCCATAGCTGCTCTGCACGGGACGGGATGTGATGCGCCAACCGCCCAGGCGCGCGATCCGCCAACTGTCTGGTTTTCCTGAACCAAAATCTACCTCACATATAGGAAACCAGAAATGAAATATCTGATTCTCGCGGCTGCTGCCGCCTTCACCCTGCCGGCCACCGCCTTTGCCCAAGATCACGTGATTGAGGTTACCGACGGTTTCGTCCGCAGTTCGAACCCGAAATCTGCCGCCGCTTTCATGACGATCCAGAATGACAGCGCGGAGGTTTGCACATTGGCCGCTGTTGAGACACCGGCGGCCGCAAAGGCCGAACTGCACACCAGCAAAGAAAATGCGGAGGGAATGATGGAAATGCTGCCGATTGAGGGTGGCATTGCAATTCCTGCGCAGGGTTCGCATACCCTTGCCCGTGGTGGCGACCATGTGATGCTTATGGGTGTGACCGAACCCTTGCAGCAAGGCGATGAGACGCCGGTAACGCTGGATTTCGGCGAATGCGGCAAGGTTGAGCTTCTGCTGCCGGTCGACAACGAACGCATGGGCACCGCCGCACCCGAGACGCATGCGGAAAAGACCGATGCAGCGCAAATGTCGCACTGACCGCTTTCTGTGCAGCCGTCCCGGCAGTCATTTGCCTGCCGGGACGTTTAAACCGCACTGTGACCGCACCGTTCATCTCAAACGCTTGCCCGTCATTTCTGCGCCGATGACCCTGAGGTGTTTAGGGTTGATGCAATAACCGACGGTTTCCGGGAAGGCGATGGTTATCTCGTGCAGATATGCGCAGTACAAATTTCGCCAAAGGGTGCAACCTGCCATTGAACTTCATCCAGCCGCGACCTGTTCTAGACGGAGGATGTGCGCGCCAATGCCGGGGCCGCGCTGCCCGGATAGAGTAAGCCGAACAGGAGGCGTCAATTTTTCTGCGGCTCGGCATGTCCAATTCACTCCTCAGCCGTCTGTGGCAACGGCGTTTAGCGGCTTAGGTTTGCCGCGTCTCTATAAGGTCGCGCGCCAGCCCATACAGTTCGAAATCCTGTCGGTTCGCCGCCAGCAAGCGAGCACGCACGGTCGGGGGCAGCTTCGACAATAATGCCTCGGCCCTCAGATCGACTGGTTCGGTTGATACGTCGGTCGCGTTGTGGTGGCAGTTTTCGGGAATGCGTAGCCTGATCCCAAAACCCGCGGCGATTTTGGCAAAGCGATGAATATCTCCGTCGAAAAATTCCGTGCGGCCCAACATCTCTACGTTCGAGAGATTTCGTTTGGCAGTAACCAGATCATAGTTGAGAAGGTCGTTTCGGACATCGACAATTGCCTGCCGTCCGTAAACGCCAGCCAGATAGCGGGTTTGCGGATTGGATATTTGGGTCAGTTCAGTCGGGTGAGAAAAACTCTCTTCTATCCAGCCCGCGAAGCCGTGCTTTGTCGCAAGTCGGGCCGTCAATGTCCCGTCACCAGAGCCGCGCTTATAGCGGTAGATCGACCCAAGCCGCAGGATCGGGTGACGCAGAAACATGGCTGCGACGACGCGAAAGTTGGTGCTGCTCGGTTGCGGTAACAGCGCCTGATGCGTGGAAAATGCGATGGCATCCTTCCGGCGCTCTATGATCTGGTCCAGCTGATCCTGGTTGATGGTGAAGAAAGGATATGGGCCATCAAACCGCTCGTGCTTGGCGCCGAAGCTGGCATCCAGAACATTCTCAAAGGAGGTGCCGGAGTTTTTGTAGATATGATAGTGGACAAGGACGTGTCTCATTTCGGTTTGGGCAGGCTTGGTTTGGGGCGCGTGTCACGATAGCTGTGTGGTCGCCACTCCCCCCAGCGGGCTTCGTAGATCTTTCGGTTCTTTTCGAAGAGCGCGGTTTTCTCAGGTTCGGGCATCGCGTCGAAGGTTGCCGAAAGGTCGTGGTGAACAAAGGCATCTTCGGCCAATGCCGGGATCAGCCCTGAGGCGCGAAAATGTGCGCAATGATCGTCGTCTTCGAACATCCCGAGCCCGTAATCGGTCGAAAGCCCGCCAAGGCGTTCAAGATCGGCTTTTCGGAACATCGCGCAGAAATATGCCGCGACGTTTATTTCGGTCCACAGACCGCGATAGCCGGTGACGATCTCTCGGGCGCAGCACGCCATCTCTGAAATATTGTTGTATTCGACGACGATCCGGGCCTCATTACCGATGTTGTTGGTCAACGGACCAACGATTCCGATCCGGGCATTGCGTTGCAGGTGCCGGACCATCGCCGCGATTGCGCCGGGGGCGATATATGTATCGTTGTTCAGTAGCAGGACATATTCACCCTTGGCCGCCTTAATTCCGACGTTGTTACCCGCGGCAAAACCAAGATTCTCCCCATTCTCGATCAGTTGAATGCCCGGGTGCCGTGCTGCCTCTTGTCTTATTTTAGCGAGTTCACAAGGCGAAGATCCGTTGTCTACGATCAGAATTTCAAGGTTGGGATATGTGTCACCCTTTCCCGTCAGAGACTGAATGCAGTTCAGCGTAAGATCGGCAGACCCGAAAGACAGGATGACCACCGAAACCAGTGCTGCGTCCTCGATTTCTTCCAGAAAATCTGTTGCACGGTGCCCCCAGGTATTGCGATTTGCATAGGCGACGAGATCGGCCCGCAAGGCTGCGTCGCTACCTGCCACTGCGGCATTTCGTATTCCCTTCGCAAATTCCTCCGGCTCAGACGCGGTGGTAACCAAGTCACCTGCGCGCGCGAGTTCTGGCAGCGCCGTCGCAACCGTGGGACGCTGCATGGCCGAATATTCGTAGAACTTGACCGGGTCGCAAGCCTTGATGATCGGTAAAAGGCGGAAAGGGATGATCAGCACGTCCATAGCCTTCAGGAATCCCGGCACCTCATCATAGGGGATCTCGCCATACATGCTTATATTGGGGGCGTCGGCCAGGCGGGCCGGCTCGGGCGCCGTAACGGCACCACAAAGATGAAAATCGAAATCCGGGTTTGCTTTGGCTACCGCCGCGATCAGTTCCGCGTCGAACCACTCTGCAATCGCACCGACATAGCCGACGCGGATGGTGTCGCCGCGCAACTTGCCGTTAAGAAAGGAAGGGATTGGAAGTGTATCGTCCCGGTGCATGAAGTGGTCGATATCGGCACCATTTCGTATCAGTTTGACAGGCCGGTTTTCCGAGTACTTGTCGAATAGATATTGCGATGAAACGATCATCCGGTCGGCATGTTCGGCCATATCGGCCTCCAGCTTCAGCAAAGCCTCGTCCGTATTCGAGAAGCCAGAGATATCGTCCATGCAATCGAAGGTGATCTGGAACTGGGGCGACAGGTGTCGCACGAAATTCCACCAGTAAGGATGCTCAACAACGATATGGGCATATTGGCTGCTGCCGATTGCATCCGCCGCGTCATAAAAATGATCGACCCATGCGCGAATGCTGGCGGGCGAAACTGTCCCGCAATAGGGGGTGACGCCATGCATCCCGCGCGCGGGCAGGCGCAAGACAAATACGTTTTGAGCAACTTCGCGGGCCGAACCGCTTCCGGATACGGTTTCCATTTCGACATAAAAGACCCTGTGACCGGCCCGGCCGAATGCCGTCGCCAGATGTTGAGGGCGCTGGATGCGGAAATCCCAGTTGATGATGGACATGATGAAGATATCCGGCTTGTTGCCGGCAGCGGCTGGAACCGCGCCGTAGCCGTGCGTTGCTGACGCGATGCTGTGCGAGGGAGCGTAGGCAAGATAACCGGGAATGCTGCCGGGATAGGGCAGGCTGCGTTTTATCCAGTCAAAAGCGCGCGGCGGCAAAAGGAGACGCAGTAACCGCCCCCCGTGGCGGTGCAGGTGTCGATAGATTGGCTTTAGAACAGTGTGACGTTCCCGGTTTAAAAGCGTTGTCAGATGTGTGACGAGCTTATTGTTGCGATCAAGTTCCGCCTTCATGTGATCGAGTTGAACCTTAGCCTCGCGAATATCCTGACCTCCGTCCCCGACGGACTGCTGTAGCTGCGCCAGTCTCTCATTTGCGGCGTCACGTTGTGCTTCCAATTCGGCGACCACCAAATTGCGTTCCGCCGTTGTGTCGCGAACCTGGTTCTGCAGCGAGAGCGCATCCTGTCGACACTGGGCTGCGTACGCGCCCAATTGGGTTAATTTGGTTTGCAAAAAGGTTTCGACACCGCGCGCAGTCCTCGACGCAGTCTCAAAGCGACGCATGAATGGTAGCAACTCCTCCGCTTCGGGAACGGTGCAGTTCTTCGAGTGGAGTTTCAGTAGCTCAAAAAGGTCGCCTGCAAGAGCCGCAATTTCCGGATCATCGGCGATCAACTCTCCTGAATATCCCAGGATGCTGCGATCGAACTGCATGGCAGCGCCTTCCACAGCGCTATATGAAAAGTCCGATTCTGAAAGCGACGCAATCCGGCGCAAAGTCGCGGGAACATCCTTTGTCCAATCGGGAAAGAGAACCAATGCCCGCTTCATCCCGTCGCTGTTGTTGATCGCCGCAAGGTTGTGCGCAATCCAGCAAAGGTAAGCATGATCAGCGCTTAGGCCGTCACGCTTTGCCAAAGAGGCCGCGACCTCGGCGGGGTGGCGCAGGGTAATGACTGTGGTCATTTCGCCATGCTCTTCCAGGAATTTCCGCCACTCTTTCAGCAACATGCACATTCTGGGGTCTTTGAATACAAGACGCTCGCAGTCACCGAAGCTCTGTCGCATTGCGGCACCCATCTGTTCGGCGGTGGGTCCAGTAGCGACCTCGCCGATCCGTGCCCAAACAGCACCGTCTTGACCAAGAACCTCGTCGTTCAGTTCTACGACCGCCCTAGGCTCAAAATGTCCGTAGGCATTGTCTGCAGACGGACCAGAGCGGTCGCTTGGGAGCGCGAACCCAAGATCCCTCATGCAACTGGCGAGAAAGGACGTGCCGCTTCTGTGCATTCCGAGGATGATGAGGATATTCTTGCGTCGCGTCATTATGCTTCCGGGGGTGACAGGGTCGATTGCGTTATCATCGGGTGCTTACGTCGCGCCGGTTACCAGGCAGGCTGCGCAGGATGATCGAACTCACGCAGCTCGGCGTAGTTTTCGATCACATCCGACAGGTCAGGCGGCGCCAGTTTGCGAAGCGGTGCGTGGAAGGGACGGCTTGGATCAATAGCCAGATGGTCCAGCAACAAGGGAAAATCTTCGCGTAAATTTTCGTATTCAAGCTGCAACGCGTCGGGGAAGGTCGCGTCGATATGCGCTGCCAGCACCGATTGCCGTGCGATATATCGCTTCAGTTCCCGGGGGCAGACCTTGATGCTGCCGGTCTGGACCTCACCGTTCTTGCCGAACGGTCTGTCGCTGTGCCGTATCCCAAATCGGGTCATTCTTGCGCGGGATGCGAACGCAGCAAGGTGATTCAACCGGCGCAGGTGGATTGTCCGAACTTCGTTTTCATTGGCGTATGCGATCAACGCATCCTGAAATCGCGGGTCGATAAAGTCATCATAGATAATCTTGAAGCCTGTCGTACGGCTGGGAAATGTCATGACATGCGTCGACATGAAACCTATCGGGTTCGCATTTCGATCTGGCAGGATCTCGCGAATTCGCTGCGGCGGTAGCGGCTTTTCGCCCGGCGGAGGTATGAGACGGTCGATCCAGATGCGGCTGAACACCTCTCCATGGCAGATGATATCATTTTGCTTGTTGAGCAATTTGCTTAGAAAGGTCGATCCTGAGCGTGCCTGCGCGATGATCATGAAATTTCTTGGCCGCGAGTCCGAATGCATGGGGAGTTTATCCAGCTTTGCGGCGCCCCGTGTTTGTTCCGCGATCAACGGGTTCTTATGCGCACTGTTTAATATGAAAACAACCATAGGGTGTGTTATTGATATATACTATCTGTTAGGTTTAATTAGTCAATGCAGTGATCACGACCATTTGGGGTGCCATCAATGCCAACCCTCTCGACGCGGCGCTTGGACGTGGTTAGGTTTCCCAGATTACCGCTGCGGATTATGTCCGAGCGTCCTCAACGAAGTCGCAGCCTGGCGGCACATGGCTTGTGCCTTGTCGCCGAGATGCGCAGTATGAAAATGAAGAAACGTATCGAGCGGACCAGATCATTTGCGAACACGGTACGACACTGTTACCTGCGCGTAGCAAGCAGGTTTAGCAGGTAAACGCAGATGGAAAGCGCCAGAGAGCTTCGTCCGGTTCAGACGACGGTTGGGGGACGCGTCCTGCCGCGTTTTTCGACACTGCGCACCGTCGTTGCGCTGTGCCTGCGTGAGGTCACGACTTCCAACGGCGATACGGCGGGCGGCTATCTTTGGTCCGTCGTTTCGCCCGTCATCGGTATCATCGGTCTGACCTATATCTTTTCGGCGGGCTTCAGAACGCCGCCGCTTGGCGAGAATTTTGCGGTTTTCTATGCCACTGGCCTGTTACCCTTCACAATGTTTCGCAGCGTCTGCGCACGGGTCGAATTCTCGATCCGGTCCTCACGCAACTTGCTGAACTTTCCGCGCGTAACGATCTTTGATGTGTTGATCTCAAAATTCATTATGGCGCTGATAACACAGGCAGCCATTTCGGTGATCGTGCTTTCCTATATCCTGTATGTTTTCAGGCCGGACACGACCTTTCACATCATGCAGGTGCTGCAGTCCTTTTCTGTGGCGGCATTGCTCGGCTTCGGAATCGGGGTAATGAACTGTGCGGTGAAGACCAAATTCCCGCTGTGGGAGATGGTCTGGAACTTTGTCAGCCGCCCGTTACTGCTGATTTCCGGCGTTATTATTCTGGTCGAAAGCTTGCCGCGCCCTTACAGCGAATGGCTTTTGTGGAATCCACTGGTGCATATCACCGGCCGTATGCGCGAGGCGTTTTATGTCGACTATGTCGGCAGCTATACCGATCTGCGCTTCCCGCTGGAACTTGCGCTGATATCGACCTTTATCGGTCTGGCTGGCATCCGGCTGTTTGCGCGTGAGTTGTTGGATACATGAACCAGCCCGTCAAAAGCCCGCCTGGCCAACCTGCAAAACCACCCGAGGCGCTAAAAGCGCCAGAGATCACCTTTGACTACAACGATGTCGGCCCGGCGCGCCTGCGGCCGCGTCACGCCTTTCTGATTCTGACCTTCATTATCATTGTGGTCGTGCCTGTCGGGCTGAGTGCCTGGCTGTCGTGGAGCTTTGCCGGTACACTTCGACAGGTGACCTTCTCGGTGACGGTGCAAGAGCAATCGCTTGGTGTGTTGGGCGAATCGCCCACCGGCAGCGACGCGCTGCGCACTGCTGTGACGGGCAGCGGGGCTGAAGAAACCGCGATTGTCCGCCAGCTTGTCAACAGCGAGGATTTCTATCGTACCATCAGAGACGAAATCGATCTGACTGCGATCTGGCCACATGATCGGGTCGTTCCCTTTTTGCCGCCGCGATACGACGCCGACGCCCCGGTCGAGGAAGGGCATTCATATTGGCTGAACATGGTCTCTGTGAATCTGGGATCGCGGGACAACATTATCCGTATCACGGTGACAGCCTTCGATCAGCAATCGGCGGAGCGCCTGCTTCGCGCTATTCAGGCAGAGGCCGAGCGCCGTCTTAATCTTGCGCGCACCGCGACACTGACCGCAGCACGGGCCGAGGCTGAGAAGCGCGTGGAGGAGCTGCGGGTAACAGACGAGAAGAACCGTCAGGCTCTGCTGGAATTCAGGCTGAGAAGCGAATCCATCGACCCCTCCCTGCTGGGAGAACTGAACGCCGAGTTCCGAAATGTCCTTCGTTCCATGCAGGCTGAAGAGGAAATCGCCATTGCCGAGGCTTCTGCGTCCGTCAGTCAGGACGAGACACTGACGCGCCGCAGCGAAGATCGTATCGCCGCACTTCAGTATTATCTCGAAAACCCAGAATCGAGTCAGGGGCGCGTCGTCACCCCTAAGGAGGCCTCGGAACTGATCGCTGAGTATCATCCGCTGATTACCGAGGCGGAGATTTCCGGCCTTTCCTTGCGCGTGGCGGAACTGTCGATTCTGCATTACAACCGTGAACTGGAATCGAACAAGGTGTTTCTGACCAGTGTGACAGGCGGAAACTCTTCAACGATCCAGGTTTTCCCGCAGTTCGGACCCACCCTCATCGTCGTTTTCATCGGCACATTCACCGTCTGGTGCCTTGTTCTGCTGACCTTCTATGCAATCCGGGACCGGAAATGATCGTCCTCGATAACGTCACCAAGATTTTCTATTCGCGCCACGTCAAGAACGTGGTGTTTCAGGACCTGAACGCGGTGTTTCCCAGCCAAACATCCGTCGCACTTCTTGGCAGGAACGGGGCAGGTAAGTCGACGCTTCTGCAGGTCATGTCTGGCGCGCTGATCCCGAACTCGGGCCGGGTTCTGTCTGACGGGAATATCTCTTTCCCGATCGGTCTCGCCTCGTCGCTGCACCCGTTCATGAGCGGTGCGCAAAACACCAAGTTCATAGCCCGTATCTACGGCGCCGACACGGATTCTCTAAAGGATTTTGTCGAAGATTTTGCCGAACTGGACGAGAAATTCTATCTGCCTATCCGCACATATTCGTCGGGTATGCGATCTCGACTGATGTTCGGGATCAATATGGGCCTGAAGTTTGACACCTATCTGGTTGATGAGGTGTCGGCGGTTGGTGATGCCAGCTTCCGCGAAAAAAGCGAAGCTCTTTTTAAGGAGCGGATGAAGCAGTCGGGTGCCGTGTTCATCAGTCACTCCATGGCATTGGTGCGGCGCATGTGTACGGCAGGCGCAGTGCTGGAGAACGGGCGGATCACCTACTACGAAGACCTTGAAGAGGCGATCCGGGCCCACCACGAAAATATCAAGGCAAGCGACATCAACAACGATTAAGCTTGGCTTCTGAAGCCGGCTGGGCACGAAGGGGCGACTCGAAGCCGCCCCGTTCTGCCATCAGCGGCGGTCGCGGACGCTGTAATAGAACAGCAGCAGAACAGCCCAGCCAAGCAGCAGGATGCCGAATATTCTCAGCAAGAGCATCGGGCGGTTCGGTAATTCGGCGGATTCCGCAAGCCGCGGTTCTATATGAGCTGCCAGATAGCGAGACTGGCGCTGACCTTCGGCAAGCGCGGTTTCGTATGAGGATTGGGCTGCACGATAGGTGGTTTCGGCGAATTCCATATCGGCGGCCAATTCCTCAAACTGGGCGACCATCTGGGCATAGCTTTCGCCGTTCGGACCTTCGCCGCCTTCGCCGAACTTCGAGCGTTCGGCGTCGATCTGCGCCTGAATTGCATCCACCTTGCGTTGGCCCTGAATGACGCGAGCGTCATTTTCCTGTGCGGTTTCGCGCAGGGTGTCCAGTGCGATCATCGCCTCGACCAGTTGCGATTGCAGCGTGCTTAGCACCGTCATCTGGCCTTCAAGGTCAGCTTCAGGATCGACGATTTGTGTCTGCATTCTGAACGCAGTCATCGCCTGGCGCGCTATCGTCAGGTTCTCCTGTGCCTTTTCCAGTTCACCGCGTGAGAACCGCGTTGCGTCGTCGCGGGCGATATCGGACAGGCGGTTGATAGTTTTGCTGGATTCGTCAAATGCAGCCTGCGCAATTTCCAATGCATCTTCAGCGGTGAAAGCCATAACTTCCAAAGTGATAAGCTGGCTGGCAGAGTCGTAGTCGACCCTGACCTGTTTGCGCCAGTAATCTGTCAAATCTTCCAGCGATCCGCTCGGGTCGTAGCCGAAGATTGGATCAATTTCGTTGGCCTTGGAAAATTTGCCCACAAGATCGACGCGCTCATTTATGGTTGCGACGATGTCCTGACTGCGCAGAAAGTCATAAAGAATATCCGGGTCCGAAGCACTGTTTGATCCGGTCAACTGGGTCAGACCGCCCAGAAGATCAAGCGTCGGGTTTGCCTCTTCCTTGCGGACAGAGAAACCGACCGTCGAAATATACTGATCCTGCGCCCGAGCCCACAGGTACCAGCCCCAGACAGCGGTTGGCAAAAAAACCAGAAAAAGCAACGATGCAAGGATCAGTGTCCGTGTCAGACGCTGACCTTTGCTTTTGCCAGTGGCGCGCACGCGCTTCGCGGGGGCCGACCGACGTGTTGTGTTCACTTGTGTTTCGGCCATACTGCCTTCCTGCCAATGCCCTTCCGGCCCTTCCCGGGCAGGGGCAGATATATACGCGGTCTCCCGGCATGACCAGCCAAGAGACCGCGAGCGTCGCGTCGTTCAGTTCACAAAAAGCGGCGAAGTCTTAATGCATTGCTGACGACAAAGACAGAGGACATTGCCATCGCAGCCGCCGCAAGCATCGGCGAAAGCTGCGGTCCGCCAAATGGGACAAGCACACCCATCGCAACCGGAATCAGCAAGGCGTTATAGGCGAACGCCCAGAACAGGTTCTGCCTGATATTGCGCATGACCGCCCGACTCAGACGGATCGTTAATGGCACCAGCGTCGGATCGGGGCGCATCAGCACCACCTCGGCGGCCTCTATCGCGATATCGGTTCCTGAGCCCATGGCGATGCCGGTATCCGCCCCCGCGAGAACGGGCGCATCGTTTATCCCGTCACCCACAAACACGGTGCCTTTGCCCATCTGACCCACGGATGCAAGTTTTGCCTCGGGCGAAACGCCGCCCTGCACATCATCAATCCCCAGCGACTGGCCGACAGCAGCGGCAGCGCGTGGCACGTCGCCCGACAGCAGGGCCGTGCGCAGTCCCAGTTCGTGCAGGCGGGATATGGCCGGTTTAGACTCTGCGCGCGGCTGATCTGATACGAGAAAGCAGGCGACATGCACGTCATCGATGGCCATGAAAATGGGCGTCTGTCCTTTTGACGCTGCCTGTTCGGCCGCAGCAACCAAGTCCTCCCTCGCCACGATTCCTGCGGTCTTTAATGCTGCGAGGTTGCCAAGCAGGACCTTTTGCCCGTCAACCAGACCGGCAATGCCGTGACCCGGCTTGGCCTCGACGTTACTTGGCGTTGGTGTTGCAATGCCCTCAGCATCCGCCGCTTCGATAATTGCACGGGCCAGCGGATGCTCTGAACCGGCCTCGACCGCTGCGGCCAGACGCAGAACCTCTTCGCGTTTCTGCGTGGGCGCTTCGATATGGGTGAGTTTCGGGCGACCTTCAGTCAGCGTACCGGTTTTGTCAAACGCCACGATCCTGGCCTCTGACAGCCGTTGCAGGGCATCGCCGCGCCGGAACAGAATGCCAAGCTGCGCCCCGCGTCCGGTGCCGACCAGAATCGACACTGGCACCGCAAGACCCATCGCACAGGGACATGCGATGATCAGCACTGATATCGCAGCAACAACGGCCTGCGGCAGGGCCGGAGAAGGCGCAAGCATCATCCAGAGCGCGAAGGCCAGCAACGCAAGAACCATCACGACCGGCACAAAAATGCGGGTCACCCGATCAACGAGCGCCTGAACCGGCAATTTGCCAGCCTGCGCCTGCTCGACCAGCCGGACAATGCCAGCCAGCCGCGTATCCGCACCGGTTGCGGTCACCCGGTAGCGCAGCGGCGAATTGCCGTTAACCGTCCCGCCGGTGAGCGGGGCGCCTGCGGACTTCGTTGCCGGAACGGGTTCGCCCGTCAGCATGGATTCATCGACGGTGCCTTGCCCCTCGATAACCTCTCCATCTACGGCCACACGCTCTCCGGGGCGCAGGCGGACGATATCGCCGGGGCGAATATCAGCCACCGGAAGGTCTTGCACCGAACCGTCGCGTTCGACTTGCGCGGAATCGGGCGACAGGTCCATCAACCGCCGGATCGCCTGACCCGCCTGACCCTTGGCGCGGGCCTCCAGCCAGCGACCCAGCAGGATCAGCGTCACAATCACGGCCGCGCTTTCATAGTAGACGTGCCGTGCGTCTTCGGGCAGCAGCCCCGGTGCGAAAGTGGTCACGGCTGAATAAAGGAAAGCCGCCGATGCCCCCAGCACAACCAGGCTGTTCATCTCTGGCGCGCCGCGCATCAAGGCCGGGACGCCATGACGGTAGAATATGCGCCCCGGACCGACCAACACCGCGGTGGTAAGCAGAAACTCGATGATCCATAGGATCTGATTGGGCATCACACCGGCCAACCAGTGATGGAAGGCCGGGACCGCATGGCCGCCCATTTCAACGATGAAGATGGGGAGCGTCAGCAAAAGCGAGGTAATGAAGGCTCGACGAAGTGTTTCGGCGTCATCCTCATGATGATCGTGCGAAGCCGCGGCTTTGCCCGTATCGGCCTGCAGCGCGCGCGCAGGATAGCCGCTGTCACTGACAGCTTTCGCAAGCAGATCCGCAGTCACTGCCGGGCTATGGGTGATTTCTGCACGGCCGGTGACAAGGTTCACTTCGGCACTTGCCACACCATCCACCGCGGACAGGGTGCGCTCCACCCGCCCGACGCAGGAGGCACAGGTCATACCCTCGACATTCAGCGTGGTTGTCTGGTCAATGGCCGGATAACCGGCGCGTTGCAGGGCTTCGGTCACCAATGGAAGGGCTGTGGGTTCTGTCAGCCGCATTGCGCCCGCCCGGTGGCAAGGTTGACCTGCGGCTCTGATACGCCCGGCACAGCCGAAAGCGCACGTTCCACTCGCCCCACGCATGAGGCGCAGCTTAATCCAGAAAGCGAGAGTTCAATGTTTTGCCCGGATGCGGGCGATTGCCGGTTGTGACCGGCAGCTAAGTCAGCAGTGGTGCTCATTTCTTTGTCCTGATCTGATCTGAATCGCAAAAGGTCCAGAGATCAGGGCAGGCGGGGCCTGCGGGTGCTGTGGCAGCACGATGTGTGGATCGGTCGCGGGCCAGCTGGCATGCAACAGCAGGGGCGGCAGCCCCGCACTTTGGCCGATCACGGCGTCTGCCGCCATCCTGAAACGCCCGCCACCCATGTGACAGCGACAGCCGCGACCACCACGACCACGGCACAGATGTGCGGGCCTTGTGGCGGCTTTGCGTGGCGCAACTGGGCGCATATGGGTGGCGGCGCGTTCCATATCGCGAACATGTGAACTGATATGGCCCGCGTCAAGCCCCCGGCGACAAGCCGGGATTGAGTTGCGGCAGCGATCCCTGTAGATTGGCGCAAACGAGCAGTTACAGGATGATTTTCCATGAACCGTCGTCAGGTTTTCGGGCTTGCAGTGCCCCTTATCGCAGCGCCCTCTTTGGCCCTGTCTCAAGCAAAGACCGATCAGTATGAGCCGACAGAAGTTCCGATCCGCGAAGGTTTCGAGGTCGGGTCCATCGTCGTCGTTTCTGACGATTTCTTTCTTTACCATGTGATTGCGCCGGATCGCGCCATCCGCTACGGCGTTGCCGTCGGTCAGGCGGAACTGGTCTGGAAGGGCAAGGCGCGGATCGGTCGAAAGGCCGAATGGCCAAGCTGGACGCCGACACCCGACATGATCGAGCGTAAACCGGAACAATACGGCCAGTACAAGGACGGTATGCCCGGCGGTCCGCGCAACCCGTTGGGCGCGCGTGCGCTGTATCTCTACGATGCCAACGGCAATGATACCGCAATCCGGATTCACGGCACGACAGAGCCGGGGTCGATCGGTCGCGCGGTATCGAATGGCTGTATCCGGATGCGTAACCATGCCGTCATGGCTCTGTTCGAGCAGGTGCCGGTTGGCACTCCGGTCTACGTTTTCTGATCGGGAAAGAGTTTCCGATTGAACGGTCGAACCACGCTGCGGCTCGATTCGGTTAACGCCGTTTCGGGCCGTTTTGATGACGTTATCGACGTCCGTGCACCGTCGGAATTCGCCGTGGATCATCTGCCGGGTTCGATAAATCTTCCCGTGCTCGACGATGACGAACGTGCTCAGGTCGGAACAATCTACAAGCAGGTTTCGCCTTTCGATGCGCGGAAGGTCGGTGCGGCCTTGGTGGCAGCCAACGTTGCCCGCCACATCGCAGGGCCCTTGGCGGACCGTCCGGGGGGATGGCGGCCTGTGGTCTATTGCTGGCGCGGTGGGCAGCGGTCCGGCGCGATGGCCACAATCCTGTCGCAAGTTGGTTGGCGCGTCGCCCGGGTCGAAGGTGGGTATAAATCGTGGCGAAATCTGGTTGTCCGACGCGTTCAGGAGCAGGGGTTTCCTTCCCAGGTTCTTGTGCTCGACGGCAACACCGGCAGCGCGAAAACAGCGATCCTGAACCGGCTGGCTGCACGCGGGCATCAGGTCATTGATCTGGAAGACCTGGCGAACCATCGGGGCAGCCTTTTCGGTGCAATGGGCGATCAGCCGAGCCAGAAGATGTTTGAGGGTCGGCTTGCAAGCGCGATGGAGGCGCTTGATCTGTCGCGCCCCGTGCTACTGGAAGCCGAAAGCTCTCGGATCGGGCAGCTGTCGCTGCCTCGGGCCGTGTGGCACGGCATCGCGCAAGCCCGCCGCCTGACCCTTGAGGTCCCGCTTGAGGCAAGAGCCGCCTATTCGGCAAGTGATTATGCCGACATCGCGCATGACACTGATCGTATTCAGGCGATCATACGTAAACTCGCCCCCTTACACGCGGTCGACCGAATTGAAGCGTGGCAGAAACTGGCAGCGACGCGGGACTGGAAGAAGCTTGCCGAAGGCCTGATGCGGGCCCATTACGATCCGCGCTACGCGAAGCATCGTGCCCGATATGCGTCCCAGGAGGCCGGAAGAGTCAGTCTGGCGGACCTTCGCGATCTGGATCAGGCGGCAGCGAAGGTCGAGGATGGGTTGTCGCAAATTGTCGACAGCTAATCGAACGACTTAGTTCGCCAGCATGATCCCGATGACAACGGCCATCAGGCCGATGACAGACGCGCCAAGGGCTGCCATGTTGACGGCAACCACCCGCTGCATCCGTGCGCGGAACTGCACCTCATCCAGCCCGCTGCGCCGCGCCTGCCAGACAGTGAAGATGCACCACAGAATACCGGTAAGCCCGAGCAGTGTCAGCAAAGCGCCGCACCAGATCACAATATCAAATATATCCATGCCGTCCTCTTTCCGGGCTGGCATAGCCGCGATTGCAGAACCCGGCAAGACGGCCTATGTCTGCCGCGCCGAGAATGAGGGAAATCATGCAGGACGATCAGGTCTACAACGTTGCAGCCGAAGAGTTGCGCCAGTTCATCGAGCAGTATGAGCAGCTTGAGGCAGAGAAAAAAGACGTAACGGAGCGTCAGAAGGAGATTATGGCCGAGGCGAAGGCACGCGGCTATGACACCAAGGTGATGAAAAAGGTCATCGCCCTGCGCAAACGCGACCGGGACGATATTGCCGAGGAAGAGGCGATTCTGGATATGTATAAAGCCGCCTTGGGCATGTGACGGGCCCACTCTGCTTCAGCGGTTCAAGCTTTCGCTGAGGCAGAAGCATCTTACCAGACCAGCCAAAGGGCGGCGCAGTCGCTGCTGTTGGTTGCCTATTCAGCTAAGCCGCAGTCCGCTGTTTTCCGCAAACATCATGACATGTGCCGGATCGAAGCTGAGACCCACCGTTTCACCCGGCACAAGGTCGCTCGATCCCGGCGCATTGCACCGTAGTCGGTGGGCGTGACCGGCTAGCCCCAGTTCGATAACACTTTCGCGCCCAAGACTATGAACGCGCAGGACCTGTGCATTCCCCGTCTGCGGGCGGCACCGGCAGGGACGCAGGTGTTCTGGCCGGATGGCACAGGTGATATTGCTGCCCTCAGCCACGCCATGTGCCGGGATCATCCCAAGCTTGGTTTCGACATGACCGTCGCGGACATTGCCCTGCAGCATGTTCAGATCTGCAAGGAGTTGCGCGACCGGCAGTGCCGCAGGCCGGTGGTAAAGGTTCTGGGGGGTCCCCTCTTGCAGGATGCGGCCCCGGTCCATCACAGCGATGCGGTCGGCCATCATCATGGCCTCATCCGGGTCATGCGTCACCAGAATTGCAGTCGTGCCGCTTTCACGCAGCAGATCAAGCGTGAACTCTCGCATTTCAGCGCGCAGGCGTTGATCGAGGCTTGAGAAAGGCTCGTCCAGCATCATGATTTTCGGCTGTGCTGCGAGCGCGCGGATCAGCGCGATACGCTGTTGTTCGCCGCCAGACAGCATATGCGGATACTTCTGGCCGTATCCGGTCAGCCCCACGCGGTCGAGCAATTGGCCAACCTGAACCTCTGCCCGCTTTGCCTTTGGGATACCGAAGGCAATATTCTGCGCGATGGTCATGTGGGGAAACAGGGCAAGGTCCTGAAACACCATCCCAACGGGCCGACGCTCTGGCGGCGTTGTGAAGCTGGCGTCGCTGACGACCTGTCCGTCAATACGGATTTCGCCCTGATCGAGCTTTTCGATACCCGCGATCAGGCGCAGCGTCGTGGATTTGCCGCAGCCAGACGGGCCCAGCAGGCAGGTCACACCACCGCCGGCGACGTCGAGGGATAGCCCCTGAACCGCTGGAGTCGCGGCAAACCGCCGCTCTGCGTTTTTGATCTGCAGCATCGGGACAACGCTTTGCGCGTTACAGAGCCTTGCTGGGGATAGCATTTCCATCTGTTTCATTTCGGTCGTGGCAACTGGCTAGACGTTCAGATTCAATCTTTACTTATTCTGTAGGATTAATAGAAGAGAAAAAAAGTCAGAGGAGAAAATACGTGAATATCAAGATATTGGTCGCAGCCGGTCTCGGCGTTGCTTTTCAATCGGCGCCGCTGGCCGCGTTTTCGGATGAAATTAACCTGTATACCACGCGTGAGCCCAAGCTGGTTGAGCCGCTGCTGGACGCTTTCAGCGAGGAAACCGGGATCGAGGTCAATACGATCTTCCTGAAGGACGGGATGCCCGAGCGCGTGGAGCAGGAAGGCGAGGCCTCGCCCGCTGATATCCTGATGACCGTCGATATCGGCAACCTTGTTGATCTGGTTGACCGCGATCTGACGCAACCCGTCGATTCCGCCGTCCTGAACGAGGCAATTCCGGCGAACTTGCGTGACAAGGACGGAAACTGGTTCGCCCTGTCGTTGCGCGCACGCGCCCTTTACGCGGCAAAAGATCTGGAACTGGACAGCTTCAAATATGAAGAGCTCTCCGATCCGGCATGGAAGGGCAAGGTCTGCATCCGTTCGGGCCAGCACCCGTATAATATCGCACTGACGGCGGCCTATATCACGCATCATGGCGCTGAAGAGACCAAGGCGTGGCTTGAGGGTGTGAAGGCAAACCTTGCCCGGACCGCCGGTGGCGGCGACCGTGACGTTGCGCGCGACATCATGGGCGGTATCTGTGATATCGGCATTGCCAACACCTATTATGTCGGACTGATGCGCAGCGGCGCAGGCGGGCCCGAGCAGGAAGAATGGGCCAAGGCGATGAAGCTCATCCTGCCGACCTTCGAAGACGGCGGAACGCAGGTCAATATTTCGGGTGCGGCCGTTGCGAAATATGCGCCGAACAAGGATCAGGCCGTTCAGCTTCTGGAATATCTGGTCTCGGATGAGGCGCAGAAGATCTATGCCGATGCCAATTTCGAATATCCGGTGAAAGCCGGCGTCGAGGTGAACCCGCTTGTCGGCGAGTTCGGCGAATTGCAGATCGATTCCACCGACCTGACCGAAATCGCGCGCGAGCGTAAGGCGGCCAGCGAGTTGACCGACGAAGTCGGCTTCGACAACTGATCCCGGCTCCGCTATGCGTATCTCCGCGCTGTCTTGCGCGGTGATACGCCCCTGAGGAGGTTACCCATGTCCCTGACGCCGGGCAGTGGATGGCGCCTGATCGCAGTCCTGATCGCGGCGATTGTCGTTCTGCCGGTCGTTGCGCTTTTCGGTTTTGCCCTTCAGGGCAGCGTCGGGCTGTGGTCGCACCTTTTCCGCAATGTGCTTGCCAATGCGCTGACCCAGACAGTGATTCTGCTGTGCGGCGTTGGGATTATCGTGGCGTTGCTGGGGACCGTAACGGCGTGGCTGATTGCCGGTTTCGATTTTCCCGGTCGCCGCGTCCTGGGCTGGGCATTGCTGCTGCCGCTGGCGGTGCCGACCTATATCGTTGCTTACGCCTATCTGGACATCTTGCACCCCATCGGTCCGGTTCAGTCGCTGATCCGCAATGTGCTGGGCTATTCCAGCCCGCGGGATTTCAGGCTGCCTGACATCCGGTCGATGACCGGCTGCATCATCCTGCTGGGCTTTGTGCTGTATCCTTATGTTTACCTTCCCGTGCGTGCCCTTTTCGCGACGCAGGCGGCGAACATGCTGGAGGCAAGCCGCACGCTTGGCGCGGGACCGCTGCGTATTTTCTGGCGTGTCGTCGTGCCACTCGCGCGGCCAGCGATTGCGGCGGGTATGGCGCTTGCATTGATGGAAACGCTGAATGACATTGGCGCGGCAGAGTTTCTGGGTGTCCGCACCCTGACAGTCACGGTCTATTCGACATGGCTGAACCGGACCGACCTGCCGGGGGCCGCACAGATTGCGCTTGTCATGCTGCTGGTTGTGATCGCACTTGTGGTGATGGAGCGTGCGGCGCGAAGCGGGCAGGTCTATGCCAGCGGGTCACGACGGCAGGTGCCATTGGCGCGGGTAAAGCTGGGTGGTGTGGCCGGACTGACTGCGATGGCAGTCTGCCTGATCCCCGTCCTGATCGGCTTCGTCGCCCCCGCCACCTATCTGATCCATCAGGCATGGCGCAGGTATCAATTCGCCGGCATTCCCGAACGTATCTGGACAGAGACTTGGCAGACGGCGGTTCTGGCGATGTCGGCGACGGTCATTGCGGTCTGTCTTGGGATGCTGGTCAGCGTGGCGCCGCGCTTTTCCTCCGGCCCGGTAACAAGGGCGGCTGTTCGTCTGTCGACACTAGGCTACGCCCTGCCCGGAACGATCCTTGCGATTGGGTTGCTGCCGGTGATCATTTTCGCCGACCGGCAAATTTCGGCGGTGCTCGGCTGGTTCATGGCGGATGCACCGCAATTGATCTTGCTGGGTGCGGGGGCAGGCATGATCTACGCCTATGTCGCGCGTTTTCTGGCGATTGCCGCCGGCGGGATAGAGGCTGGCATGACCCGCGTGCCCGCCAGCTTCGATCATGCGGCCCGCAGCCTTGGACGTAGCCCGTCGGGCGTGTTCAGACAGATACATCTGCCACTGTCGCGCGCCTCCATGACGGCGGCCGGTCTGCTGATCTTCGTCGACTGCGTGAAAGAGCTTCCCGCCACACTGTTGCTGCGGCCGCTCAACGTCGAGACGCTGGCTACGCATCTTTACGGAGAGGCTGCGCGGGGCACCTATGAAGATGCCTCGATCGCAGCACTGATGATCGTTTTCATCGGCATGATACCCGTGGTTCTGCTGTCCGGTCGGATACGGGTCTGACCCCGTTCCTCTCAAACGAACACCGGGTTCGTTGATGGCTGGCTGGAACGAACGGACGGTCTGGCACATTCTGTTATCAGATCAATGGTAGGAGAGGCTTTTCAATGACCGAACTTACGATCACGAAAGAAGACGGCGACCGCCGGGGCCGTTACGTTGCCGCGCTTGACGGCATTGATGCAGAGGGCGAGATCACCTTTACCCATCGTGGTGACGGGGTCATCAGCGCGGATCACACGGGTGTTCCCGATGAACTGGGCGGCAAGGGCGTCGCGAAGGCGCTGCTTGACTATATGTTGGATGATGCGCGCCAGAATGGCTTTCGTATCGTTCCGGTCTGCCCGTTTATCCGTGCGCAGTATCAGCGCCATCCCGAATGGTCCGATCTGTTCACGACGAAGCCGGGCGAAGATCCTTAGACGGCATTCACACGGAAGGTTGAAATATGGGACAACTCGTTGACGGCGTTTGGCATGACGTCTGGTATGACACCGAAAGCACTGGCGGACGCTTCAAGCGCACGACGACGTCTTGGCGCAACTGGATCACGGCTGATGGCTCGGCCGGGCCAAGCGGCGAGGGTGGCTTTGCCGCCGAAAGCGGGCGCTACCATCTGTATGTCTGCTATGCCTGCCCCTGGGCCCATCGCGCCCTGATTTTCCGGCAGATCAAAGGTCTGGCACCACATATCGACATTTCCGCCGTGCATCCGGACATGCTGAAGGAAGGGTGGGAGTTTCGGACCGATTTCCCTGGCGCAACCGGCGATACATTGTTCGGCCTGCCCCATCTGCGCGACGTATACCTTCGCGCTGATCCGAAAGCCTCTGGCCGTGTGACTGTGCCTGTGCTCTGGGACAAGCAGCGCAATACCATCGTCAGCAACGAAAGCGCCGAGATCATCCGCATGTTCAACGCAGCCTTCAACGGGCTGACGGGAAATGATGACGACTATTACCCCGAAGAACTGCACGATCAGATTCACGCATTGAATGACCGCATCTATGACACGGTGAATAACGGGGTCTACAAGGCAGGCTTTGCCACCAGCCAGGAAGCCTATGACGAGGCGATTGTTCCGCTGTTTGATAGCCTGGACTGGCTGGAGGACCTGCTGGGAAGCAACCGCTATCTGGCGGGCGACAGGCTGACAGAAGCGGATTGGCGGCTTTTCACGACCATGCTTCGCTTTGACCCGGTCTATCACACGCATTTCAAATGCAACCGGAAATGGCTGCGCGAATATCCCAACCTGTGGGGCTGGACGCGAGAGCTTTATCAGCTCCCCGGCGTGGCAGAGACGGTCAATTTCGATCACATCGTGCGCCACTATCATTACAGCCACGATACGATAAACCCCCACAGGATCATCCCGATCAATCCGGTCATTGACTGGGATGAGCCGCACAATCGGGGCTGACCGAACGGACATGGTGCGCGCCGCCTATGCCTGTGCAGGGCAACCGGCGCCCTTCCGCGCTGTCACAATAGCTGCACAGAAACGTTAATGAAGGTTTACACTCCTCTGCCATGACCAGCCCGAAACAATCGGAGCTTCTCATGCGAAACTGCATTATCCCCCTTAGCGTCGCTTCCATGTTGCTTGCTTCTGCGGCAACTGCGCAGGTATCGATCAGCCAGCAGGACAGCCAGTGGTTCACCGACGCGCAGGCGCGCATTGATGAACTGGCCGCCGTCCAGCCCAACACCAATCGCGCCAAGAATGTCATCCTGTTCGTTGCAGACGGTAACGGTGTGGGCACGAACTATGCCACACGTCTGTGGGTTGGTCAGCAGGCCGGCGGTTCGGGCGAGGATCATGTTCTGCCGCAGGAACAGTTTCCGAACCTGGCTTTGGTGAAAACTTATACCACCAACGGACAGACGCCCGACTCGGCACCGACCGCCAGTGCCATGAACACCGGCATCAAGTCGCGCAATGGCACGATCAACATCGACGACGCAGGTGCCTATGACAGCTGCGATGCCGCCGCGAATGCGGGTCTGACGACATTCGCCGAAATCGTAAGCGATATGGGCAAGTCGGTTGGGGTCGTGTCGACGGCGCGGATCACCCATGCGACCCCGGCTGCCGTCTACGCCAAAACGGCCAACCGCAATTGGGAAGACAATACCGCGCTGCCAGAGAACTGCGCACAGAAAGACATCGCGGCGCAGTTGGTCGACGCGGTCGACGCCGGCACGATTGATTTCGTCATGGGTGGTGGCCGCCGTCACTTCCTGCCCAACGGCATCACCGATGAAGAAGGCAATGACGGTCGGCGCACCGATGACCGCAACCTGATCGAGGAAATCGAAGGCAAGGGCTGGCAGTATGTCTGGAATGACGAGACCGCCGCCGCTGCCGATCAGACGAAACCGGTTCTTGGTCTCTTCGAAGCCAGCCACATGATGTATGAAGAAGACCGCAGCGGCGAGCCTTCACTGGCAGAGATGACCGAGATGGCCATCAACAACCTCTCGAACAACGAAGAGGGCTTCTACCTGGAGGTTGAGGGTGGCCGTGTCGACCACGCCAATCACGACGGCAACCTGCACCGCGCCGTAACCGATGGCGCCGCCTTCGCGGAAGCGATCGAAAAAGCGGTTTCGATGGTCGATATGGAAGAGACGCTGATTATCGTCACCGCCGACCATGAACACGCGATTGCTTTCAACGGATATTGCGGCCTTGGCACGCCGATCACCGGTCTTTGCTATCAGGTGGATGACAACGGAAACGCCCATACAGAAGAGCCGAATATCGGTCTGGACGGCAAGCCCTACACCGTCGCTGGCTACCTGAACGGTGCGGGTTCGGTCATGCATGAGATCGTACCGGAAGAGGCTACTGCCGATCACGCAAATGTCGATGGGCAGGCCGACGACTCGGCCGAGCAGGAAGCAGCGGAAGAGCCCGCAACGCCGGAATATGGTGGCTCGCGCCCCGACCTGACGCAGGAAGAGGCAACGGATATCGACTATCTTCAGCAGGCACTGATCCCGATGACATCAGAAACCCACTCGGGCGAGGATGTTGCCGTCTTGGCCGACGGTCCGTGGTCGCATCTGTTCCGCGGCGTGATAGAGCAGAACCTGATCTTCCACGTCATGTATCAAGCAGTAACTGCCGAGTAACTTTGGCAAAGAAACAAGGGGCAGGGCCGTTCGCGGCCCGCCCCGCTTTCATTTTTTTACAGGTTGGTTATGCATCCATTTACCCGACGCAATGCGATACTCTCGATGGCGGCGTTTGGCTGTGCGGGTCGGGCCTTCGCATCGGATGAGCCCATTCTGCTGCGCGACCTCTATAACAAGGATCGCAGCTTTTCCGAACTCGCCGAAGGTCTTAAAGGTCAGCGGATCACGGTTGAAGGGTTCATGGCGCCGCCTTTGCGCGCGGAAAGCAAGTTCTTTGTGCTGACACGGCGTCCGATGTCGGTTTGTCCGTTCTGCAGCAGCGCCGCTGACTGGCCGACCGATATCGTCGCTATCTATACCAAACGGCTTGTGAAGGTGCTTGCGTTCAATATTCCAATCGGTGTCACCGGCGTGTTGGAACTTGGGACGCATCGTGACGAGGATCTGGGGTTTGTCAGTCGCGTGCGGCTGGTTGATGCGGTTTATGAACGGGTATGAGCCTGCCGCTGGATGTGCGCGAACTGAGCGTCAGCGCCAAGGGCAGGGTGCTGCTGACAATCCCGCGGTTGGAACTGGCCGCCGGCAGCCTGACGGCGATCCGGGGGCCATCCGGCGCAGGAAAAACAACTGCTCTTCACGCTCTGGCCGGGCTGGTGCCTGCGAAGGGGCAGCTTTCCTGGGGGCGGTATGATCTCACCCGGCTCTCACAGTCGCAACGCACACAGTTCCGGCGCGAAAATCTGGGAATGATCTTTCAGGATTTCCTGCTTTTCGAGGAACTTTCAGGTCGGGAAAATGCGCTGATCTCAACCGCATTCCGTCCCGAGCGTGCCGTTCTGGCGGCGCGGGTTGACCGGATGATGCAGGAAATGGGCATCGCCGGTCTATCTGCACGCAGGGCAGATTTGCTTTCAGGTGGCGAAAGGCAGCGCATCGCGGTCGTACGTGCGCTTGCGCATGACCCGCCGGTTTTGCTGGCGGATGAGCCAACGGCGAGCCTTGATCGCGCCGCAGCGGACCGGCTGATTGAGGACCTGAGCAATCAAGCGCGGCGCGATGGGAGGACTGTCGTCGTGGTCAGCCATGACGAGAACGTCTGGTCTGCAATGGATCAGGTGCTGACAATCCGTGACGGAAGGCTGCACGCAGCATGATCGGCGATTTCTGGATCTCACTGCCATCTTTGGCGCAGGATTTGATTTTGGCATTGGCTATCCTTGCCCCGTCGCTGCTTCTGGGGTTCGTCATATGCAGGGGCTTGGCGCTGTTGACGATTTTGCGCAGCCTTCTGGTCCGCTATCGATGGACGAATCTGGCATTTATCCTGCTAGTTGCATTGTCGGTCGGGATCGGCGCAGGGCTGATCGCGCAAGAACTTGGGCTAAGGCAGGCAACGGCGCGTGTTGCGGAAAAATTCGACCTTGTCGTCACCGCACCCGGCGATGAAGTCTCGATGCTGCTTTCCACGGTTTATCTGCAGCCAACCGCTGCTCCGCTTCTGGGTGGCGACGATTGGAAGTCCTTGACTGCGGCAGTTCGTGAGGTTGATGGCGCGGTGATAGCACCCATTGCCTATGGCGACAGTTGGCAGGGTCACGGCATCGTCGGAACCACGGCCGAATTTGTGACCCATCTGTCAGGCGAGCTTGCTGAGGGCGGGATGTTTTCGACGCATGAACAGGTGGTGGTAGGTGCGCGAGTCCCACTGAAGATCGGCGATGAGATCTCACCCGCGCATGGCACGGGTGAAGCGGCAGAACACGACGCACATGCTGGCGAGCACCTTACGGTTGTCGGGCGGATGGCCCCGACTGGCAGCCCTTGGGACGACGCCATTGTGACCGCGATCGAATCTGTGTGGCTGACCCACGGCTTGGGCAATGGGCACAGCGATGCAGAGGACGAAACACTCGGACCGCCATTTGATCCGGAGTTCTTTCCGGGAACCCCTGCGGCGCTGATCAGCACGCCGGATCTGGCGGCCGCATATGGCCTTCAGTCGGCTTTCTCGACTGACCGGACAATGGCATTCTTCCCCGGTGCTGTACTGGCCCGACTGCATGGACTTCTCGGCAGTATTCGGGAAGTCATGTCGGTTCTGTCGATTGTCACACAGGTTCTTGTTGCGGCGGCGGTTCTGACCGGCCTGATCATCCTGTCGCGTTTGTTCGCGCGACGGCTGGCACTTTTGCAGGCACTCGGCGCCCCGGCTCGGATGATATTTGCGCTGCTATGGTCCTACGCCGCCATTCTGCTGGGTCTGGGATCGTTGCTTGGTCTGGCGGTTGCCATCATAGCTGTCAGGGCTATGTCGGCCGTGCTTTCCGCGCGGTCAGGTCTGCTGATCGAGCCACATCTGGGCTGGGCTGAACTTCATCTTGTTGCCGCTTGCTTCTCGCTTTCGATGCTTGTCGCGCTGCTGCCTGCGGCGCTAGCGTTGCGCCGCCCCGTGACACAAGAGCTGCGCGGGTAAGCAAGCCTATTCCGGATCAAAGCTGAACAGCGCGACCGAGCGTTCCAGTTCGTTCACAGCAAGATTGCGATTGATCGGCGCCTGAGCACGCGACGCGCAATTCTGCCTTTCACAGAGGTAGCAATTCAGGCCGATATCCGTTGGCTCTGTCCGCTCTGGATCGGCGCTGTCAGCGTAGATCAGCCTTGGCGCAAAGGCGACATCGCAGCCAAGCCCAACGGCCAGCCTGGGAGCCGGATCGGTATAACTGCCGCCCGCGCGCGTGACAGTTCGCGCGATGGAATAGTAACGCGCGCCCTCTGGCATCCGTATCAATTGCGTCGTGACCTTGCCCGGAGTCTCGAACGCGCTGTGAATATTCCAAAGTGGGCAGGTTCCACCAAAGCGCGAGAAGGGGAAGCGTCCGGCGCTGAAGCGTTTCGACACGTTCCCGGCTCGGTCCACGCGTACGAAGAAGAAAGGTATCCCCCGCGCTTCCTGTCGCTGCAATGTCGTCATGCGGTGGGCCGTTTGTTCGAAGCTGGTGCCAAAACGGTGGCCGACAACGTCGATATCATAACGCTCTGTCTCACATGCGGCGAGGAAGGGACCATAGGGCATCAGCATCGCGGCGGCGAAATAATTCGACAGGCTGACGCGGGCCAGACTGCGCGTCGCGTCGCCATCAAACGCATTGCCCATCACCTCATCAATCAGGTCCTGATAGTCCAGCCTTGCGATGAGGACGGCGATCTGAAAGCGGCGGCTTGCGACGTCCAGCCGTTCGGACAGCAATAACTCTTTGCGGTGGGGGTCATACCGGCGCAGCGTTCCCGCCATGACAGAGGCAGGAAGCCTGCGAACCCGGATGTTATGCGCGGCAAGCAGGCCATTCAGGCGCACGCCGGATTCGTCGCGATGCAACCTGTGTTCTTCGGCCACGCCTTCGGCTACGCGGTCGAGTTCGTCTATATAGTTGCGGTTTTCGTAAAACCAGTCGTGGACCAGTTCGACCGGTTTGGCGACCTGTGCAAGAGCCTCGACCTTGTTGCGGTCGGTCAGGGGATTGGCCTCTACCTGGCCGCGCATGAGCACATCGCTCAGCCGGCCTTGCAGTTTGACCAGAGCAGATGCAATGCGCGGAGAGGCTTGCAGAACTGCTTCGATCTCGGCGCGGCCGACGCCCTCTGTCTCCAGCGAGGGGTCTTTGAGCACCGCTTCGAAATCGGCAGCAAGCTGCGAATCAGTTCCGGGTGCCAGCTCGGCCACATTGATGTCATAGACCTGCGCCAACCGCATCAGCAGCTTTGCCGAGGCGGGTCGCTGATCAGCTTCGATCAGCGTAATATAGCTTGCAGACACGCCAAGCTGGTCGGCCATCTGCGCCTGAGTGAGCCCCAGCGTGGTACGTAAAACCTTCAGCCGTTGGCCGATGATCAGCTTTTCGCTGCGCGGCGCCATGTTACAATCCTTACATTACAAAAGTAACTAATCTGACAAATGTGACATGATTACCCCATTTTTGTAAAGATATGCTGCACTTTGCGAATGACATTACTAGAGTGACAAATGTGAGAGGGCGGAATCGCCACCTGATTTGTAACGAAAGGCAGCGCAAATGCGGACACCTCAGATGCAGACGAAAGCGGAGTTTTCGTTCACTGCGTTTGGCGGTGGAAGCGACTGCCGTTCGGTCCCGGAATTTTCGCATTTGTCATGGAAGGAGTGATCATGACCAACCGTAAAACCTATGCCGAGCTTCGCGCCGATCTGGAGAAGCGCTATCCTTCAGGTCAAACCGCTGGCGGTGTCACCATCGACGACATCGTTCAGCTGAAGCTGCAGAACAGCTATGACACCCATCTGGACATCGCCCGCGACATGGCCGTCGTCATGCGCGAAGATATGGCCGCCTATGACGCAGATCCGACGCTGTCCACGCAATCGCTGGGTTGCTGGTCGGGCTTCCACGCCCAGCAGATGATCAAATCGGTCAAGCGCCTGCGTGGCACCACCAAGCGCGCCTATGTCTACCTGTCGGGCTGGATGGTCGCCGGTCTGCGCAACACCTGGGGCCACCTGCCGGACCAGTCGATGCACGAAAAGACTGCCGTCGCCGATCTGATCCGCGAGATCTATGTCTCGCTGCGTCAGGCCGATGAAGTCGCCATTAACGACCTGTTCAAGGAACTGAAAGCTGCGGGCAATGACGAAGCGCGTAATGCCGTGATCGAGAAGATCGACAATTTCGAATCGCATGTCGTCCCGATCATCGCCGATATCGACGCCGGTTTCGGCAACGAGCACGCGACCTATCTGCTGGCGAAAGAGCTGATCCAGGCCGGTGCCTGCTGCCTTCAGATCGAAAACCAGGTCTCGGACGCCAAGCAATGCGGCCACCAGGACGGCAAGGTTACCGTGCCGCGCGAGGACTTCATCGAAAAGCTGCGCGCCTGCCGCCTGGCATTCGAGGAGCTGGGCGTCGATGACGGCGTGATCGTCGCGCGCACCGACAGCCTTGGCGCAGGTCTGACCCAGAAGGTTCCGGTCAGCCAGGAGCCGGGCGATCTGGCCGCAGAATACATCAAATGGCTGGATACCGAGGCGATCAGCGACCAGAACCCGGTCCGCGACGGTGAGCTTGCGATCATGCAGGATGGCGAATTCGTCAAGCCGAAGCGCCTGCCGAACGGTCTGTTCCCGTTCAAGAAGGGCTCGGGCCGGGCGCGTGTTGTCGAAGACTGCATCGCCAACCTGACGCAGGGCGGCGCCGACATGCTCTGGATCGAAACCGACACGCCGAACGTGGCCGAAATCGCCGGTATGGTGAACGAAGTCCGCGAGGCGGTTCCGAATGCCAAGCTGGTCTATAACAACTCGCCCTCGTTCAACTGGACGCTGAACCTGCGCAAGCAGGTCCGGGATGAGTGGATCAATGACGGCAAGATCCAGGCCAGCGATTACCCGGAAGGGAATGAGCTGATGAAGGCGGAATTCGATGCCTCGGAACTGGGTCAGGAAGCCGATGCGCGTCTGCAGCGCTTCCAGCACGACATCTCGACCCAGGCTGGCGTGTTCCACAACCTGATCACCCTGCCGACCTTCCACCTGACCGCGAAATCGGTGGACGAGCTGTCGCGCGGCTACTTCGGCGACGACAAGATGCTGGCCTATGTCAAAACCGTTCAGCGCGAGGAAATCCGTCGCGGTATCTCGGCGGTCAAGCACCAGCACGAGGTCGGTTCGGACCTTGGCGACACGTTCAAGGAAATGGTCGGCGGCGACCGTGCGCTGAAAGCGGGCGGCCACGCAAACACGATGAACCAGTTCGCAGCCGAATAAGGCGCTGTAAACTTCCGGTCCCCGCGGCTAATGTGGCGGGGACCCCTTAAAGGAGGAGCGAGACATGAACGCAGACACCGAATTCCAGCGAATCGACCTTCCCGAAGGTGACCGCGAAACCCGCGCAATCCACCGTGTGGCCGAGGCCGTCCACCGCCTGAATGACGCGGTTCAGCGCGCCGTGAACGAAGGCGTTTCGGTCGAGGTGATCCGCGTGTCCCGCTTTCACAACGGTGCAGGCGCATGGGGCGATCAGGTCGTGCCCACGATCCGTGGTACCGGCGACAAATCGGACGATGCCAAAGACTGACATCTGACCACACTTCGAAAAGGGCGGGCCGATTGGTCCGCCCTTTTTCGTCTGATTCCGTGCGTAGTCGTAACCAGTGCGCGCTATGAATGCCCGACGGCTTTGCCTGACGCTTAATCCAACGCCGGCGGGTCTTCCGGCCACGCGGGGCCGGGGATGCCGCGCTGACTTTCAAGCTCTTCAAGCCGACCCTCTGCCGCTTCCAGATAGTCGCGCGTGACCGGCACGGAATCTACCCGATGCGCCAGTTGCAGCTGGTAGACGACCATCCCGCCTTCGCGAAAGGATGCTTCGCTGCCGGCGAGATAGAATTCCCACATGCGGCAGAATGCTTCGTCGTAGATCTCCTTTGCCGCTTCACGCCGCGCCATGAAATTCTTGCGCCATGCTTTCAGCGTCTCGGCATAGTGCAGCCGCAGCACCTCAATATCGGTGACGACAAGGCCCGATTTCTCGACCGAGCGCATGATTTCCGACAGGGCCGGAATATACCCGCCCGGGAAGATATAGCGTTGCAGGAAAGGGTTTGTTGCGCCGGGGGGATCGGCGCGACCGATTGTGTGTAGCAGCATGATCCCGTCATGCCGAAGCATCTCGGCGCTTTTGTGGAAAAAAGTGTCGAAGTGGTTGATGCCGACATGTTCGAACATGCCAACAGAAACAATGCGATCGAAATCTGCCTCGATTTCCCGATAATCCTGAATGCGGAAATCGACGCGTTCGGTCAGGCTCTCTGACGCGGCCCTTCGCTGTGCGACGGCCAATTGTTCGTCCGACAAGGTCACGCCCGTGAGATTCGCACCCGCCACCCGCGCAAGATAAAGGCCCATTCCGCCCCAGCCGCAGCCGATATCCAGCACCTCGCACCCGTCCGACAGATCCAGTTTTGCCGCGATGTGACGCTTTTTCAGAAGCTGGGCCTCCGCCAAAGGCGTGTCGGGCGTTGGAAAGTAGGCGCAGGAATACTGCATGTCTGGATCAAGAAACAGGCGATACAGTTCTGCCGACAGATCATAGTGGCGCTGCACGTTACCGCGCGATTTCGGCAAAGTGTTGATTTGATGCAGGCGGCGGGCAACGATCCGCAGCCGCTCAAACGCCTTCATCCACATGGCCGGCATCAATCCACGCCCGGCATTGGCATAGCCCAGCATGATGAAATCGTAGATCGAACCTTCAAGCAGGTCGATCTCTCCTTCCATATAATATTCGCCTACTTTCAAGGCGGGGTCTGTCGCAGTCCCGCGTTCGGCGCGGGCAGTGTTGAAGCGAACCTTCACGGGCGCGCCCGTTCCGTCGCCCAGGACCAATTCTTCGCCAGAGCTGCTGATGACGGTCAGGCTGCCCTTGGTCATATATTTTTCAAGAAACGAGCGTAATAATGCGTTCATGCCTCACCGTTACCTTGATGCGTCAAGCTTGGTGGAAGCGGCCGGGCCTCAGTCAGTTGCTGGCACCGCTGGCCGCCGGGGTCGGACGATAATCGGTTCAGAGTTTCATCTCTGACGGATGCTTCAAGACAAAACGCGACCTGCGCTGTGCAGGAAATACGGTTTGTTTGCTAATTGGTCACAGTTGCAACCTGTCAGGTGACGCTCTGACCGCAAAAACGACTTCCCCTTTTTTTTCGGGCAATATTGCGATAGGTAGCCCGCTTGATCCCTCGCATTTGCAAGGCTGCCGCCATGTCGGAACAAATCGAACGCCCTGTCCTGACCCCGCCTAAAGGCGAGAAAAAAGTGCTGCTGCATTCCTGCTGCGCCCCCTGTTCGGGAGAGGTGATGGAGGCGATGACGGCATCGGGGATCGACTATACGATCTTTTTTTATAACCCGAACATCCATCCCCATAAGGAATACCTTCTGCGCAAGGATGAAAACATCCGCTTCGCTGAACAGCACGATGTTCCATTCGTCGATGCGGATTATGACAGCGACAACTGGTTCGCCCGCGCCAAAGGGATGGAGTGGGAGCCAGAGCGGGGAATCCGCTGCACCATGTGTTTCGACATGCGGTTTGAGCGCACGGCGCTTTATGCGCATGAGCACGGCTTTCCTGTCATGACCTCCAGCCTGGGGATTTCCCGCTGGAAGGACATGAAGCAGATCAATGGCTGCGGCGAACGTGCGGTAAAGCCCTATGACGGGCTCGACTATTGGGATTTCAACTGGCGCAAGGGCGGCGGCGCGAACCGCATGATTGAAATATCGAAGCGCGAAGAATTCTACATGCAGGAATATTGTGGTTGTGTTTACAGCCTGCGTGATACCAACCGCCATCGGCGAGAGGTCGGGCGTGGTCCGATTGAAATCGGGACGATGTTCTACGGCAAGGACGACGCGTCGAACGAATAGGGCGCGAAGCTGGTGCGGCCGGGTGTCGCCCTGACCGGCTGGCCGATCATGGGAAAGGCGCGTTGCGGGCAGGACGGTCTGTCGCATAGTTTGCAGCCGGGTCCTATGGGCGTTGCGGCCTCTGGGCCCAGCAGGTCCAGACCCTCTGCATAGACCAGACGATCTGCATGGGCGACGTCGCATCCCAATGCGATGGCGAAGCTTTTTACCGGCGCGCCAAACCTGCCGCCGCCATGCTGGACGGTTCGGGCGACCCAAAGATAGCGCCTGCCATCCGGCATTTGGGCGACCTGGCGCAAGACCTCGCCGGGTCGGGAGAATGCATCATAGATCGTCCAGAGCGGGCAGGATCCGCCAAAACGAGAGAAGTGAAAATCCGTCGCGGATTGTCTTTTTGAAATATTGCCGGCGCGATCGACGCGTATGAAGAAGAATGGCACCCCGGTAGCGCCTTGCCGTTGCAGGGTGGAAAGCCGGTGACAGGTCGTCTCAAACCCGACACCAAAGCGGTGTGAAAGCAGTTCGATATCGTATCGCGCGGCCTCGGCTGCTGCCAGGAATTCGCCATAGGGCAGGATCAGCGCGCCGGCATAATAGTTCGCAAGCCCGATGCGCAGCAAAGTCTGGTCCTCTTCCGAGAGGCCGGATTCGGCGCAAAGGCGATCGATGGTTTTCGCTTCCTCCAGCAATGCCAGCTGTGTGCCCATCTGAAAGGCTTGCTGCGAATCCGTTAAGTGTGAAGACACATGCAGAACACGGGCATTCGCATCGAAATTGCGAAGGGAGTCCGTTCCGTTGCGCTGTTCGACCCGAATGCCGTGCCGATCTGATAGATAGGTTGTCAGCGCATCGGCGCGGGTGTTGATCGGCAGCAGCGTCCCAAGCGGTTCCGCCGCCCGGTCGAGTTCGGCGATGTAATTGCGGCGGCTGTAGAAATAATCGCGCACGGCCTCGAACGCGGTCGGCGCGATTGGGGTGCCCGGTTGTCCGGAAACCTGTTCCGCCAACAGATCGGCCCGTTCGGTCGCAGAGCGCAACCGTCGCCGCATATCCAGAATAAGCTTTGCAAGCGCCGGCGAGTTGTCCGCGAAATCATGAAGCTCGGCGAGGCTTGGCGCCGCGCCCTGATCTGCAAGCGCCGCCCGCAACCGAGAAGCAAGCCGACCGTCACCGGCATCGTGAAAAGGCTGCGCCTCGGCCCCGAACGAATCATCCAGCTTCTGCAGGACCGCGCGGCTTAGCGGACGCTGGTTCCGCTCTATCTGGTTAAGGTAGCTGGGCGACAGTCCCAGAAGCTTGGCAAGGGCGGCTTGTGTCATGCCATGCGTCTCGCGCAGACGGCGCAACTGGCCGCCCTGATAGGTATTTCGCATTCGGACCTTCGCAATCTTCGCAGCGTGAAGCGGGTGGCTTTGCAACTCTGTACAACTTCAACCTTTACTGGCTGTCACGCAATGTGGGAAGCTGCCCGTGCAATTTTTGCGAAGGCTCCCGCGTGACCGGCAAAGGTCCGCCGCCAGCCCTTGCCTTACAGGAGGTCCCCGATGAACACCCACGAAGTCCGCACCTATAAGTCAGCCGAAAAGCTTGACCGTGATGATCAGCTTGCGTGGAAAATCGCCGAGGTGGCCGCCGATGATGTGGCTGTCGACGACGACGTGACCGAGATGATCATCAACCGCATCATCGACAATGCCTCGGTCGCGGCGGCGTCAGTGGCCCGCCGTCCGGTTGCCTCGGCCCGTGCGCAGGCGATGGCGCATCCCTATACCCCCGGCGCGACCGTATTCGGCGTCGACAGCGGCACGACGATTTCTCCGGAATGGGCAGCCTATGCAAATGGCGTGGCGGTGCGGGAACTTGATTTCCACGACACCTATCTGGCAGCCGATTATTCGCATCCCGGTGACAACATCCCGCCGATCCTTGCTGTCGCACAGCATACCGGAAAATCGGGCGCCGATCTGATCCGGGGTCTTGCGACGGGCTATGAAATTCAGGTCGATCTGGTCACCGGCATCTGCCTGCATGAACACAAGATCGACCATATCGCCCATCTCGGCCCGTCAGCCGCAGCCGGTATCGGCACGCTTCTGGGGCTGCCGACCGAGGTGATTTATCAGGCCGTGCAACAGGCCCTGCATGTCACCACCACCACCCGCCAGTCGCGCAAGGGCGAGATTTCGTCCTGGAAAGCCTATGCCCCCGCCTTTGCTGGCAAAATGGCGATTGAGGCTGTGGACCGCGTGATGCGCGGCGAAGGCGCGCCGTCCCCGGCATGGGAAGGCGAAGACGGCTTTATCGCCTATCTGCTGTCCGGTCCCGGCACGATCTATAACGTGCCGCTGCCGGGTAAGGGTGAGGCCAAGCGGGCCATTCTGGACACCTATACCAAGGAACACTCGGCGGAATACCAGTCCCAGGCGCTGATCGACCTGGCCCGCCGGATGGGGCCGAAGGTGGGCGATCTGTCCAAGGTTGACAACATCGTCATCCATACCAGCCACCACACCCATTATGTGATCGGCACCGGTGCGAATGACCCGCAGAAGATGGACCCGAAGGCCAGCCGCGAAACGCTGGACCATTCCATCATGTATATCTTTGCCGTCGCGCTTGAAGATGGCGGCTGGCATCACGAAAAATCCTATGCGCCGGAACGCGCGAACCGCCCGGAAACCGTCGAATTGTGGCACAAGATCACCACGACGGAAGACAAGGAATGGACGCGCCGCTATCATTCCAAGGACCCGAAGGAAAAAGCCTTCGGGGGCCGCGTCGTCATCACCATGAAGGATGGCAGCGTGATCGAGGATGAGCTTGCCCTTGCCGACGCCCACCCGGATGGTGCCCGGCCCTTTGTGCGTGAAAACTACAAGAACAAGTTCCTGACGCTGTCCGAGGGCATCCTGTCCGGGGCGGAACAGACCCGCTTCCTGCAGGCTGCGGAAGCGCTGCGCGATCTGAAGGCGGGCGATCTGGCGGCGCTGAACTTTGTGGTAGAGGCTGGAAAGCTGGGCGACCCGCGTCCGACAGGGATATTCGACTACAAGAAATAAGGGAGGAAGAGATGGCCAAGAAAGCCAAGAAATCCGTGGCCCTTTCGGGGGTCGAGGCTGGCAATACTGCGCTTTGCACCGTGGGCGAAACCGGCAACGACCTTCACTATCGCGGCTATGATATTCTCGATATCGCGGAAGCCGCGACATTCGAAGAAATCGCGCATCTGCTGGTCCACGGCGAGCTGCCCACCAAAGCGCAGCTTTCAGCCTATGAGGCCAAGCTGATGCGGCTGCGCGGTCTGCCTGCCTCTGTCAAGGTGGTGCTGGAACAGCTTCCCGCCTCGTCGCACCCGATGGATGTCATGCGGACGGGCGTTTCGGCGCTTGGTTGCGCACTGCCAGAGGCGCATGATCACAACGCAGCCGGTGCGCGGGACATTATCGACCGGCTGATGGCGTCTTTAGGCTCGATGCTACTCTATTGGTATCATTACAGCCATAACGGCCGCCGCATCGAAGTGGAGGGGGATGAGACCAGCATCGCCGAACATTTCCTTCGGTTGCTGCATGGCAAGACGCCATCTGACACGCAGGTCAGGGCGATGCAGACCTCGCTGATCCTGTATGCAGAACATGAGTTCAACGCATCGACCTTCACGGGCCGCATGGTCGCAGGCACAGGTTCGGACATGTATTCCGCAATCACCGCTGCGATTGGCGCACTGCGTGGGCCGAAACATGGCGGCGCGAATGAAGTCGCGTTGGAAATCCAGTCGCGCTATTCGACGCCCGATGAGGCGGCAGAGGATATCCGCAAACGTGTCGCTGAAAAGCAGATCGTGATCGGCTTCGGCCATCCGGTCTATACCGTCGCCGACCCGCGGAACGAAGTCATCAAGCGCGTCGCCAGACAGCTTTCGGATGAGGCCGGCGATACGCGGATGTTCGACATTGCCGAGCGGATCGAGACCGTTATGGACGAGGAACGTAAGATGTTCCCCAATCTCGACTGGTTCAGCGCGGTGTCCTATTACCAGATGGGCGTGCCGACGGCGATGTTCACGCCCTTGTTCGTGATCTCGCGAACCTCTGGCTGGGGTGCGCATGTGATCGAACAGAGAGAGGACGGCAAGATCATCCGACCCTCGGCGCATTACACCGGGCCAGAAAACCGCGAGTTCGTGCCACTGACGAAGCGGGGCTGACTATCTTGCTAAGGCAGCCGGACGCCCGGTTGCCGCTGGCGCGACTGCCGGGCATAACTTTATCGCTTCAGGCGACCAGATAAGGAAACAGAAAATGCCATATCTCATCGGGGCCGAATATCCCGACCGTCCGGCGGGCGAACGCTTTCAGGAATTGCTGGACGCGCCCGGCATTCTACGCCTTCCGGGTGCACATAACGGTCAGTCGGCGCTACAGGCAAAGGCGGCGGGGTTTGACGCACTGTATCTTTCGGGTGCGGCGATGACTGCGTCGATGGGGCTGCCGGATCTGGGGATCATCACGGTCGATGAGGTTGCGTTCTTCATCCGCCAGATAGCGCGCGCCAGCCAACTGCCGCTGCTGGTCGATGGTGATACCGGCTATGGCGAGGCGCTGAACGTCATGCATATGGTCCGCACGTTCGAAGATGCGGGCGCAGGCGCAGTGCATCTGGAGGACCAGCTTCTGCCGAAGAAGTGCGGCCACCTGAACGACAAGAAACTGGCCCGCGCCGAAGACATGGCCGCCAAGGTCGCCGCAGCCGCCAAGGCGCGTCGCCATCTGCGCATCATTGCCCGAACCGATGCGGCTGCAAGCGAGGGGATCGAAGGCGCTGTGGCGCGGGCAAAGATGTATGTCGAGGCCGGGGCCGATGCGATTTTTCCCGAGGCGCTGACCTCGGTCGAGATGTTCAAGGAAGTTCGTGCCGCGTTGCCCGGCGTCAGGCTTCTGGCCAACATGACAGAGTTCGGAAGGACCCCGGCGCTTACGGCGCAGGAATTTGAGGATCTTGGCTATGATATGGTGATCTGGCCGGTGTCCTCGCTCCGCGTCGCGAACAAGGCGCAGGAAAAGCTGTATGCAACGCTGGCCCGCGATGGTGCGACAACGGCAATGCTGGACGAGATGCAGACCCGGCAGGAGCTGTACGATACCATCGGGCTGAACGAGTTCGAGGCGCTTGATGCCTCTATCGCCGCGTCCATTGCGCCGGACTGGCGGGCTTGATCCAGCTGATGTGAATGGCTGTCGCCCTTACGGAACTAGGGCGGCGACCATGTCCACTCGTAACTGACCGATTGCCTGTTCGGCCCGTCTTATGTCGCGCATCCTCGCCTTAAGACACCCCATCAAAGTGGCGTCTCGCCAAGCATAACAAGATCGTTTCTGGCCCTGCCGCCATCCGGAATTCCGGCAGGGTAGGAACTGCCTTGTGGCGGGGCGGCCATCAACTCACGCAACGCCTCTTCATTTATTTGCGGTATTTCGGAATCGGGATGAGACCGCATTGTCCTTCGGTCACGGGGAAGGGTCACAGCCCGCGCCTTGGGCCCAAACAGCGGACCTCGCCCCCCATTGATAAGGCTGTGGCCATCGACGAGCAGCGTTGCACGAGCATCGGCAAGCGTCGCAAGCGAACCGGGCATCCCGGTGCGCCCAGTTCCCTGCGGCGCCCCCAGCAGCATCCGCCCATCGGGTTGCCTTGCGCGACGCGGGCCGCGCGGACTCGGCTGCCCCGATGGGTGAATTACGGATGTGAAACGGTTGTAGGTTTCCGGCTGCCCCCAAGCACCCGTCAGGCCGGTTGCTTGCAGGCCTGCCCGAAATGTGTCGAATCTCGCCAGATAGCGCTTGGCATGTGCGGGCGTTCGGGAATGAAACGCACCGGCAGCGCTGCGCCAATCGCCCATCTCCAGTTTCAATTGTCCGACGAAGCGCGCGGCGTAGCGGGCATTGCTCAGGGGATCGAACATTTCGTCAAGCGACCCGAAATGCATCCCATGCCAGCGGTAGTTGAGTTGGAAGCAGCCGATATCCAGGTTTCGTTTTCCGCCCGAAACTGCGGCTTCTGCGTAAGACAGCGCGCTTGACGCGTCGTCGAACCAACTGCCCGTGCCGGCATCATTGACGCTCCACGGCCATGGTCTTGTGACGCCCTTCCGGTTGCGGCCTGTCTCTGTCAGTGTCAGCGCAGCAAGGATATCCGGAGGGACGCCACTTTCCACCGCCGCTTGTTGCGCTGCCCACTCGCAAAGTGCCGATGGATCGCGCTCAACCGCGCATGCCAGTCCGGGTAAAACTATCAGCGAAATCGCCAGCAAGAATCGCATGGTGCCGAAGCTAGTTTGAAAATCTTAAGCGCGGGTCAATCTGCGGCTGTCGTCGCCGGAATTCCGCCACTTAGGCTGGCGCAGAGGGTTCCAGTGCTTATAAGGGGCTGGAATGATTGGAGGATCGTCATCGATGTCACAGGACATTCTTTGCCTTGGGGAGCCATTGCTTGAGTTTAACCAACAGGCTGATGGATGCTATCTTTCGGGACATGGTGGTGACACGTCGAACTGCGCAATTGCAGCGGCGCGGCAAGGCGCCAAGGTTGGCTATATTACGACTATCGGTGCGGATACGTTCGGCGATTCCTTCATGCAGCTTTGGAAGGCAGAAGGGGTCGATACCTCGACGGTCAGGCAAGTCGACGACGCCCATACAGGCGTCTATTTCGTCACGCACGGGCCCGAGGGACATGAGTTCAGCTATCTCCGCGCGGGCTCTGCCAGCAGCAGGATGCGCCCGGAAGACCTGCCGTTTGACACGTTGGGCACGACCAAGATCCTGCATGTTTCAGGCATCAGTCAGGCCATCTCTGACAGCGCTGCAGACGCCGTATTTGCGGCAATCGAGGCGGTCCGTTCGGCGGGCGGCAAGGTTTCCTATGATACCAACCTGCGCTTGAAGCTTTGGCCGCTGGAGCGTGCACGCGCCGTGACCCATGCCGCCATGTCGCGCTGCCATATCGCGTTGCCGGGACTTGATGACGCCCGGCAGCTGACCGGCCTGACCCAACCCGACGCGATTGTTGATTTTTACCTTTCGCTCGGCGCGGAAATCGTTGCGTTGACGCTCGGTGCTGATGGAACGCTGGTGGCGACCGCTGATGAGCGGCGCAAGATCAGCGGGCGCAAGGTAAAGGCAGTAGATGCGACGGCGGCGGGCGATACATTTGACGGCGCATTCCTTGCACGGATAGCCGCAGGCGACACGCCGTTCCAGGCCGCGCGATACGCGAACGCGGCGGCGGCGCTGACGACGCAGGGCTATGGGGCTGTCGGCCCGATGCCGCGTCGCGCGGCTGTCGAGGCATTTCTGGCGACGGAATAGTCCGCGCCTACGTTACGTCCCCACAGGCGCTGCCGTTGACATGGCCCATCCAGCTTCATATTTCTGGTTTATTCTCAGGGCGGGGCGAAACTCCCCACCGGCGGTGAAAGCCCGCGAGCGCTGCTCTTCGGAGCAGGTCAGCAGATCCGGTGAAATTCCGGGGCCGACGGTTAAAGTCCGGATGGTAGAGAATGGGACGAACGGGGCTGGCCCCGCGCGTTTCTGACGCTCTGGGATCTTGTCATGTGGAAAGGAACCAGAGCTGTGACAAAATCCCCAAAATTCGCCTTCATCAAGGCTGGCTGGCATGCAGATATCGTCAATCAGGCGTTAGAGGGCTTCCGCGCGCGTCTGGCCGAACTGGACCAGAGCGCCGAGGTCGAGGTTTTCGACGTTCCCGGTGCTTTCGAAATGCCGTTGTTGGCGCAAAAGCTGGCAGCGACCGGGGCTTATGATGCGGTTGCCGCTGCCGCATTGGTCGTCGATGGCGGCATTTACCGCCACGATTTCGTCGCACAGGCGGTCGTTTCCGGCTTGATGGAGGCCGGGCTTAAAACCGGCGTGCCGGTGCTGTCGGTTTCGCTGACGCCGCACCATTTCCAGCCGACTGCTGAGCATATTGGTTTCTTTAGCGACCACTTTTTGAAGAAGGGCCGTGAGGCGGCGGATGCCGCGATTGCTGCGGCAACGACTCACGCGTCGCTGCGGCCCTCGGTTCAGGCTGCCGCCTGATCGGCCGCCATGCCTGCGCCTGTAGAAAGCCAGGCGATGGTGACTCTGCCATCGGGCTTTGCTACAGGCGCTGACATGCAAACGTCGTCCAACATACCAACTGATCACGTCCGCGATTCGGCGCGGCTTTCGGTTGCGCCGATGATGGACTGGGCATATTTTATTTTAATAACAGTACTTTATCTGGTCTCGTGTGCAGTTGATGTTCACGTCCTAATGGTAAAATATCGTGCTCTGGCGAGCTGCGGCGCAACTTGCGTGTCGGCTTTTGAGATGACTGGACGGGTTGGCATTGCCGATAATCACTTGTGGGTCGCGCTGCCGCAATTCTGTGCCTACGATCTCTTCCAATGTGGCGTTCTCGTGGTCAGGTAGCCCCGATAGCGGGACCGGTCGCGCCTATGCCTTGGAGCAACCGTTGAGGATCGGACGGTCTACGGCCTCGTGATGAAACGCACAGGACCTATGGCCTTCGAGAGCATCGGGCTGCGTGGTTTTGCCCGCCCGCCGTGTGGCCTAACAACTAGAAACAAAGGCCCATCCGAAAGGGCTTCCTCTGTCAGTCGCCCTACAAACCGCTTGAACATGCTGCCCCCGAGTCTTCGGCAACTGAATCTATTCTAATCGACTGATCGGAGGTCGAAGACCCGCTAATTGAAGCTTTGAATATCGCGATCTGGAAGATGAACGAAGGAGGCGGGCACTTCCCCTGGGGCCGAGCCTGGCGTCTCAGCCGACCACTTCAAGCAAGGGATTCCCTCGGCAACGTCCCTTGTGAGAGTTCGAGATTGGCGGGGTGTTCCGTGACGGGTTGAGGGTCGGGGGAGTGGCCTCCGGCGCCCGTCGCGGAGAATATTCCGATGGCCAGACAGACCCGCGCTGCACGCGGCGGTGCGCGCAGCAACCTTTATGACGATATCACCGACAAGATCATCGCCGAGCTGGAGGCGGGGCGGCTACCCTGGGTCCAGCCTTGGGGGACGGCGGCGGCGAAGGCGCCACTGGCGATGCCAAGGAATGCGGCGACCACCCGGCAGTATTCCGGGATCAACGTGCTGATTCTTTGGGGCGCGGTGGTGCAGCATGGCTATCCGACGCAGGCGTGGCTGACCTTCCGCCAGGCGCTGGCGCTTGGCGGCAATGTCCGCAAGGGCGAGCGCGGCACGACGGTCGTCTATGCAGACCGTTTCACGCCCGAAGAGGAAAGGCGCCGCGCCCGCGAGACTGGAGAGGAACCGGGGCGCATCCCCTTCCTGAAACGCTTCATTGTCTTCAACGCCGCCCAATGCCAAGGTTTACCTGAGGACATCGCCGCCCAGGCCCCGCCACCGCCGCCCGGCATGATCGAACCAAGGGTCGAGGCGCTGATCAAAGCCATCGACATCGATTTCCGCATCGGCGGCAATAGGGCTTTCTATGTTCCTGCACATGACTATGTGCAGGTGCCACCGCCGCAGGCTTATTTCGAGCCGATCAACTGGCACCGGACAGCGCTGCATGAGCTGGGTCATGCCTCGGGCCATGCGTCTCGTTTGGGTCGTGATCTCACCGGTGGCTTCGGCACAAAGACATACGCCTTCGAAGAATTGGTTGCCGAGATGAACGCCGCCTTTTGCTGTGCGTCGCTCGGTATCGTGCCGACCTTCCGCCATGCCGACTATATCGGATCCTGGCTGGAGGTGCTCAGCAAAGACAATCGCGCCATTGTCCGCGCCGCGTCGCAAGCCAGCAAGGCGGCGAATTGGCTGCTGGAGCATCTGCCCGAAGCGGATGGCGAGACGGCTAACGTCGGCGCTGACGGGAGGGCAGCCGCATGATCCTCCTGACATCCCAACACCGTGACCGCCTCCTCGCCAATGGCCGTGAACCCGACACCGACCACGTCCCGGTGGTGAAATTCTTCAATCCTTTCGGCGCGGGTGTGTGGCTCGCCACCGAACTGGATGCCGGGGGCGATGTCATGTTCGGCCTTGCCGATCTCGGCTATCCCGAATTGGGTTTCTGGTCCTTTGACGAATTGCGCTCCATCCGCTTGCCCTTCGGCATGGGGATCGAGCGGGACCTGCATTTCGCCAGCGACCTTCCGATTTCGATTTGGGCTGAGGCCGCACGGGAAACCGGCAGTATCCGGGGCGCTGAGCAGTTGCTTTATGCTCGCGCCGGTCAAAGGCCTTCCGATGAGAATATCGGAAGGCCCTGATCCTCAACCGCTGCCCCCGTGATCCGGCGCCGCTCACTTTCGAGGAAGAGGGCGGCGCTGTGCGTCGCGACGGGTTGGTTGCCGAGAGAGAGGCTTTCGGCGCACGTCGCGGAGCAATCCCCATGGTTAATGCCACTCAGAAAATCACCCTCGCGTCCGCGCGCGATATTCCCTTCAACAAACTGGTGCTGAGCCAGGCCAATGTCCGGCGGATCAAGGCCGGGATCTCGGTCGAGGAACTGGCCGATTCCATCGCCCGTCGCGGGCTGATCCAGTCGCTGCATGTGCGGCCCGAACTCGACGCCGAGGGCAAGGAGACCGGGTTTTTCGAAGTGCCTGCCGGGGGCCGGCGGTTCCGGGCGCTGGAGCAGCTGGTGAAGCAAAAACGCCTGAACAAGACCGCGCCGGTGCCCTGCGTCGTCTCGGAGGCCGGCAATGTGCTGATCGACGAGGTGTCGCTGGCCGAGAATATCGAACGCGCGCCGCTGCATCCGCTGGATCAGTTCCGCGCCTTCCAGACCCTGCGAGACAAGGGCATGGGCGAGGAGGAGATCGCCGCGGCCTTCTTCGTCGACGCCAAGGTGGTGAAACAGCGCCTGCGTCTGGCCGCGGTCGCATCGTCCTTGCTGGAGGTCTATGCCGAGGACGGCATGACGCTGGAGCAGCTGATGGCGTTCACTGTCACCCAGGATCAGGCGCGGCAGGAACAGGTCTGGGATGCGATCAAGGACAATTGGCAGAAGGAACCGTATCATATCCGCCGTCTGCTGACCGAAACCAGGGTCCGCGCCGCCGACAAACGGGCGCTGTTTGTTGGCATTGAGGCCTATGAAGCGGCGGGCGGCACTGTGCTGCGCGATCTCTTCCAGCAGGATGATGGCGGCTGGCTGCAGGATCCGGTGCTGCTCGACCGGCTGGTGAGCGAGAAGCTGAAGGCCGAGGCTGAGACCATCGCCGCCGAGGGTTGGAAGTGGATCAAGGTCGCCGCGGATTTCCCCTCTGGCCACAGCAATGGTCTGCGCCGTCTGACCGGCACCACCATTGACCTGAGCGATGCGGAGCGTGCCGCACGCGAAAAGCTGCGCGACGAATTCGACGCGCTCGAGGCGGAATATGCCGAGGCCGACGAATTCCCCGATGAGGTGGATGCGCGCCTGGGTGAGATCGAGGAAGCGCTGGATGCCTTCGAGGATCGGCCCATGCGCTATGACGCGGATCAGATGGCCCGCGCCGGTGTTTTTGTCAGTATTTGCCATGATGGTGGGCTTGCCGTCGAGCGTGGCTTTGTCCGCCCCGAGGAGGAGGTGGTGAAAGGCGGGGAGGGCGATGGCGCCGATGGGTTGCCTGTCGAAGGTGATGAGCCCGGCAGCGTCCAACGCGCCGTTATCACCGTGGGCGGCGTAGTGCCGGAGGCCGACGAGGACGATGAGACCGATGCCATCAAACCGCTGCCGGACCGTCTTGTCAGCGAACTCACTGCGCATCGCACGCTGGCCCTACGCGACGCCGTTGCGCAATATCCGCATGTTGCCATGACCGCGCTGCTGCACCGGCTGGTCAGCGATTGCTTCCTGCCGCATTCCAGTAAGGGATGCCTTGAGGCCCATATCCGCGAGGTGCATTTCCCCGTTCAGGCCGAGGGGCTGGGCGAGAGCGCTTCGGCAAAGTCCATCCAGGAGCGGCAGGAACGCTGGGGTGATCACATCCCGGCGGATGACGCCGCGCTCTGGGACTGGCTTGAGGGGCAGGACAATGGCACCCGTATGGAGTTGCTCGCCCATTGCGTCAGCTTCGGCGTCAATGCGCTGCATGAAAAGCCGAACCCCTATAGCGGCATGGGCGTCAGTCAGCATGGTCTCGACGTGCGGCTATCACAGGCCGACCGGCTGGCGGGCGCGACCGGGCTCGACATGGTAGCGGTGGGCTGGCGGCCGACCGTCGGCAACTATCTCGGTCGGGTGACCAAGCCACGCATCATCGAGGCGGTGCGCGAGGGCGCGGGCGAACGGGCGGCGCAACTGATAGACCACCTGAAGAAGGGCGACATGGCGCAGGAGGCCGAACGTCTGCTGGCCGAAACCGTCTGGCTGCCCGAACCGCTGCGCATGGTTGATCCCGATGTGGGGGCCGGTGCGGCGGATGCTGTCGATGTTGAAGCCGAAGATCTGCCGGATTTCCTCACCGGTGACGGCGAGGAGGATGAAGACGACCCGCAGCACGCCGTCGCCGCCGAATAGGGCAAGATGGGGCGACAATGACCGCCCCCTCCGTTCCGTTTCCGACACTCGCCCGGTCCTCGTGACCGGGCTTTTTCTTTGGAGAACCCCAATGTCCGCATCCATCGACATTGATGAGATATTCCGCGATGACCGCCGCAATCTGCCTGCTGAGCGATCCCTGCCTTGGGAAGAAACCCGGGATGACGTCACGGTCGTGATCGAGCCGAAACCCCATTGGGCGGCAGATTTACACGCCTTTCGCCTCAATGCCCGCGAATACTGTTACTATGCCGACTGGATAGCGCATGGCGGTCGGGCGCGGTTCTACGGGCATATCGACACCTCGGGTGACGATGTGATGATGAAGGCCCGCGCCATGGTCGCGCGAGAGATCGCCGAAGGGCTCTGGGATTGATGCCTGCCGGAACGGCGCGCGGGCTGCAGGTTGCCGTCTCGCGGATCAATTTCCAGCTTCACCATGTCAACGCCATCCTGATAGCAGGGCCTCTGGTTCCATTCCCCGGCATGAGGGAAACACATGTCTAGCGCCGGCAGGGCGGCACGGCTGGCGCGGCGGCATCTGCGGACATCCGACTCCTGTCTGATGCAAATGTCCTCCCCCGCGTCCAATCGCAAACCCTGGTCTGATCCGTTTCTTTGCAGTCAACCCGCAGGGGGTCGGTCTACGCAAGCGTGCCGCCCTCGGGGACCCGAGGGTGATTGCAGATCCCGTCAGACACATCGGGCGCCTGTCACGCGGGGGATGGTCCTCCGCCTCCAAGACAGGAGCCGAACAAATGTCCTACGCAGATGTCACCGCCTTCGCCGCCAGCCTCGCCGCCACGCTGATGGTCGAGATCGTCGTGTTCCAGGCCGGGGACGGCACCCATGCCGCATGCCCAGCCGCCGAATGGGATGGCGATGACGACATGGTTCGGCTGGAAATAGATCCGTTCGAGTGAGGCGCAACAGCGCCTCATCCCCGCGCCCGGCGGTGCGATTCCGCCGGGGCCGCGAGAGGAAAAGGCGGGTCGGGAGGGGGCGAGCCTATCGGTTTGAGAGAGCGCCGGTCGGTTCATCCTTTCACCGCTCTCCCGGAGATCCCGCATGACCGATCCCAAACCGTTCGACTTCGCCGCCTCCATGGCGCGCGTTCAGGCGGATCACGCCGCCTATGAGGCCCGCGCCGCCATCCTCCGCCCGGCCAACAAGACCGCCCTGTTCGATACGCTGGTTGCCGTCGGCGTCACGCAGGTCATCGTCACCTTCGATGGCTATGGCGACAGCGGCCAGGTCGAGGATATCTCGGCGCTCACCGGCGGCGAGACCGTGAACCTGCCCGAGGCGCAGATCATCATCGCTACCACCAGCTGGGGCGATGACGCGATCGTTGAACAGGCCATGACGGTCGCCGAGGCCGTCGAACAGCTTGCCTATGACTTCCTCGCGGAAACCCATGGCGGCTGGGAGAACAACGACGGCACCTATGGCGAATTCACCTTCGACGTGGCGGAACGGGAAATCACGCTCGACTATAACGAGCGCTACACTGCCGCCGACTCCCATCAACACACCTTCTTAGGACGGAAAGATGGCGCATCCTTATCATCATTCCCTGTCCTCGGTGAAGAAATGGGGCGGCGAGGTCTATGACTTCATGTCTCTGCATGCGTGGTTCGATCAAAGCAAGGAAATCACAGCGGATTTCCGGCATCGCGCGCTTCGCCATCATGCCGAGGGCGTGTTCATGCTGGAGACGATTTTTGGACCGATACTCAGCCTCTCCACGGGCCGGGTGATCCCGACCCGCTGGGTGGGCAAGCAGCATGTGCGCGAGGATCTGGGCTTCATTCCCAGCTTCGCGGACTGGGCACGCGCCATCCGGTCGGAGCCGTGGATGGGCCGGACGCAAAAGATCGAGGCGCTGGTCGATCCGGCGATGGCGGCGCGATAGAGGCAGTGGCAGGCCGGGGTTTCCGTGACGGGTTGCAAGGGTGGAGGAAAGGCCTCCGCCGCCCGTCGCGGAGGCTTTTGCCATGAACACCCATGTTTCCCGTATCAAAATCGGCGTGACGCCTGTGACGGCCGCTGGCTGTCCATTCAGCCTGTCTTGCGCGGGGGAAGCCCTTGCGCATGACCCCGACCTTGGTGTCTGGCCGGTTCAGACCTCCATCCTGCTCGGCCGGTTCCGCGCGGTTGGGGAGGTCATGGCCTGCGCCCTGCGCCGGGGGCAGCAGGGCGGCATCCGCGCCGATCTCCTGCCGGGTTTCACGCCAAACCTTCTGATCCTCATGGATGGCCAGCAGCGGCTCTGCCTTGCCGGGCGGATCACGCTTGCGGGGCTGGTCTGGTGCAATCCGGTCGCCTCGGATGCCGAGGCCCGTCATGTCGTGCAGGAAGCCTGCCAGTTGCGGGCGCAGGCCATGGTGGCGCTGGATCGCGATGCGCCCGCCGAGGCGCAGGCCCTGCGGTTCCGCGCCGCCGCGCTTGATGGCCGACTGGTCGATCCGCTCTGGCGGGAAACCGCCGCCACGCTGCTGCGCCAGCCGCTGGCCGCTTGACCCCTTTCTTCTCTCGCTTCGCCTTACATGGAGGCCGCCATGGCCGATTACTTCACCCATTTCTCCTGCCTGCTGGACGTGGGCACGCCCGAACACGTTGCCCGCGCGCTGGAACTTTACAATGCACTGGCGGATGAAAACGCCGCCGAAGACCCGCCCTCGGACGGCTTTCTGCTGTCGATCCAGCCCGAGCATGGCGGCACGCAGCTCTGGATGCGCGACGATGGCAGTGGCGATCCCGAGCATGTCATCCAGTTCGTCAAACGCTGCGCCGCCGAATTCGGCCTGACCGGATTATGGGGGATGCAATATGCTTGCACCTGTTCTCGCCCGAGAATCGACGGGTTCGGCGGCGGCGCCCATGTTTTCGATCTGGCCACCGGCGAGACGGTGGACTGGATCTACACCGATGGCTGGCTTGCCACCGTGCTGGCCGGAGGCGATCCTTATGAGTGAGGTCATCGAAACGACAGTCTACCGCCTTGATGAACTGTCCGACGCGGCAAAGGATGCGGCTCGCGCCTGGTATCGCGAAGGCGGGTTTGATTATGACTGGTTTGATGCCGTCTATGAAGATTTCCAACGCATCGCGGAAATCATCGGCCTTGATCTCAAGACCCGATCCGTTCGCCTGATGGGTGGCGGCATGCGTCAAGACCCCTGCATCTGGTTTACGGGCTTCTGGTCGCAAGGGGATGGCGCCTGCTTTGAATCGCGGTATTCCTATCGAAAGGGCGCGCCGCGCCGGATCAGGGAATATGCGCCGCAGGACGCGGAACTACACCGTATCGCCGATGCTTTGCAGGCCGTTCAGCGGCGCAATTTCTACGAGCTTTGCGCCGATCTCAGCCATCGGGGTCGCTATTACCACGAATATTGCATGGCGATTTCGGTTGAGAGAGACAGTCCAACATATCAGGACATGACCGTCGATGCCGAGGGATTGCTCATCGAGGCACTGCGTGATCTGGCCCGCTGGCTGTACCGCCAGCTTGAGCGGGAATACGATTATCTCACCTCGGATGAGGTGGTTGATGGGGCCATCGTTGCCAACAGATACACCTTCACCGAAGCCGGGCGTCGTTTCGGATGAAGTCAGATTCGATGAACAGTCGCGTGCTGCTCGGGATGATTTCCCTGCTTTGTGCCTGACAGCATAGGGTTCACTGGGCCTTGGAACCACGCTATGTTTGGCGCCTCCCGGCAAGCCGTGACCAGGCTCTGGTCGTGAACGACGGGAGCCTGCGCGGCAGTCTCCTCCCTTCGGGCGACGATCCCTTGCGCGGGCTGCGCCGGGTCAATCCGGGCGCATGGTCTGTCTGGGCTTGTCCTTCCAGAGTCAGAGCTTCGCCGGGGTCGGGTAAGCCGGGTCAGCCCAGAGAGAGCGCTGCCCGTCTTTCCTGTTCCCGCTCTCCCGAGGTTTTCCGACATGAATATTTCGTCTCCCGTGACCGATCCGGTCACGCCGCTGGCGGCTGCGCCCGCGATCCTGGCTGCTGCCAATCTCCTGCTGCCCCATCTTGAACGCGGCCAGTGCGTCGACGCCACGATCCTGCGCGATGCGATGGAAAAGGCCTTTGGCGCATCTGATGCCAGCGGCGCCTGGGACTGGAAGCTGGCCTATGAGGCCTGCGAGATGGCCACCGTCCTGTTTCTGCGCAAATACGGAAAGGCGCTGTTTAGCAAGGCGAAATCCCCTGTGGCGCGGCTGGATCACCTGACGAAGATCGCGGCACTGTTGCCGAGCCAGACCCGCCGTTCTGAAGAAAGCCAGACCTTCCAGCAATTCAGCACCCCTCTGCCATTGGGCCTTGCCGCTCTGACAGCAGCTGCGATCACACCTGATGACAGGGTGCTGGAGCCATCGGCGGGCACCGGCCTTCTGGCGATCCTGGCGCAGACCATGGGCGGTTCGCTGATCCTCAACGAACTCGCCGATACCCGCGCCGATCTTCTGTCCTCTCTCTTTCCGGCCCTTTCTGTCACCCGTTTCGATGCCTCCCAAATTGATGATCATCTGTCCCCGGTCGCGGTGCCGTCTGTGGTGTTGATGAACCCACCATTCTCGGTCATGGCCAATGTCAGCGGCCGTGTGGCCGATGCAGCCTACCGGCATGTTGCCTCGGCGCTGGCCCGGCTTGCGCCGGGAGGGCGGCTGGTCACGATCACTGGCGCAAATTTCAGCCCCGATGCTCCGGCCTGGCGCGATGCGTTCACCCGTTTGCAGAAGCGCGGCCGCGTGGTGTTCACCGCGGCTATCGAAGGTGCGGTCTATGCAAAACACGGCACGACGTTCGACACACGACTGACAGTGATCGACAAGCTTCCCGCCGGTGATCCGGCCATTTTCCAGGCATCAAAGGGTATTGCGCCCGATATCGCGACGCTGCTCGGCTGGATCGAAGCTGAAGTGCCAATGCGGTTGCCGGTGGCGCTGCCAACGGCGGTCGCCTCCGCTTCGGCCACCACGCCGAAGACGGTGCGGGGCTATCTCGCCCGTGCCGCATCCCGGCCTGGCGCCCCTACGGCCCACGATCCCGGGGGCGTGGAGCTCGCCTATGAGACAGTGGACTGGACGCCGCCTGACGGCGCGCATCTCTCCGACGCGATCTATGAGGAATATGCGCTGCAATCGCTGCGCATTCCGGGCGCTGCGCCGCATCCGACCAGGCTGGTGCAATCCGCCGCCATGGCCTCAGTTGCGCCGCCCAAGCCCTCCTACCGGCCGATGCTCCCCGCCGATATCCATGGCCGTCTGTCGGATGCGCAGCTGGAGACCGTGATCTATGCCGGCGAAGCCCATGCTGATCATCTGGCCGGTGCCTGGACCGTGGACGAAACCTTCGACACAGTGAGTGCTGCACCCGAGGATGCTGCGGGCGTTGTCCGCTTTCGCCGGGGTTTCATGCTTGGTGACGGGACTGGTGCGGGCAAGGGACGCCAATCGGCGGGGATCATCCTCGACAACTGGCTGCGCGGGCGGCGAAAGGCGGTCTGGATCTCGAAATCCGACAAGCTGATCGAGGATGCGCAGCGCGACTGGTCGGCTCTCGGCATGGAGCGGCTGCTGGTCACGCCGCTCTCGCGCTTCCCGCAAGGCAAGCCGATCACGCTGTCGGAGGGCATCCTGTTTACAACCTATGCCACGCTGCGCTCCGACGCGCGTGGCGAAAAGGTTTCGCGTGTGCGCCAGATCGTCGATTGGTTGGGCGAGGGTTTCGATGGGGTCATCATTTTCGACGAAAGCCATGCCATGCAGAATGCCGGTGGCGGCAAGGGCGAACGCGGCGATGTCGCCGCCTCGCAGCAGGGACGTGCCGGGCTGCGGCTTCAGCATGCGCTGCCGGATGCGCGCATGGCCTATGTCTCGGCGACCGGCGCTACCACGGTTCACAATCTCGCCTATGCGCAGCGGCTCGGGCTCTGGGGCGGTGAGGGTTTCCCGTTCCAGACCCGCGCCGAGTTTGTCGAGGCGATCGAGGCCGGCGGCGTGGCTGCCATGGAGGTGGTGGCCCGCGATCTGCGATCGCTCGGCCTCTATGCAGCGCGTTCGCTCTCCTATGACGGCGTGGAGTATGAGCTGGTCGAGCACCGCCTGACCGACGAACAGCGCCGCATCTATGATGCTTATGCCGGGGCTTTCGCCGTCATTCACAACAATCTCGACGCAGCCATGGAAGCCGCCAACATCACTGGCAGCGAAGGCACGCTGAACCGGCAGGCGAAATCCGCCGCTCGCTCGGCCTTCGAGAGCACCAAGCAGCGCTTCTTCGGCCATCTGCTGACCTCGATGAAAACGCCGACCCTGATCGGGTCCATCGAATCCGACCTGGAGGCAGGCCATGCCGCCGTGATCCAGATCGTCTCGACCGGCGAGGCGCTGATGGAACGCCGGCTGGCAGAGATCCCGACCGAGGAATGGAACGATATTGCCGTGGACATTACCCCACGGGAATATGTCGGCTCGTATTTGCAGCATTCCTTCCCGGTCCAGCTTTACGAGCCTTTCACCGATGGCGAAGGCAACCTCTCGTCCCGGCCCGTCTTCCGCGATGGCCAGCCCGTCGAAAGCCGCGAAGCCGTCGCCCGGCGTGACGAGATGATCGAGCAGCTTGCCAGCCTACCGCCCGTTCCCGGCGCGCTTGATCAGATCGTGCAGCGTTTCGGCACCGATATGGTGGCCGAGGTGACAGGACGTTCGCGCCGGATCGTGCGCAAGGGTGAAGGTCCGGCGGCGCGTTTGGCGGTCGAGAACCGGGCTCCCTCCGCCAACCTTGCCGAAACCTCGGCCTTCATGGATGATCAGAAGCGCATCCTGATCTTCTCGGATGCCGGCGGCACCGGGCGCAGCTATCATGCCGAACTTTCCGCCAGAAACCAGCGGCTGCGGGTGCATTATCTGCTGGAGCCGGGCTGGAAAGCCGACGCCGCCATTCAGGGGCTGGGGCGCACCAACCGCACCAATCAGGCGCAGCCGCCACTCTTCCGGCCCATCGCCACAGATGTGAAGGCGGAAAAGCGCTTCCTGTCGACCATTGCCCGCCGCCTCGATACGCTGGGCGCGATCACCCGCGGTCAGCGACAGACCGGCGGTCAGGGCCTCTTCCGCCCTGAGGACAATCTGGAAAGTCCCTATGCCCGTGACGCGCTGCGACAGCTCTATCTTCTCATTGTGCGCGGCAAGGTCGAAGGATGCTCGCTGGAGCGGTTTGAATCCGCCACCGGTCTGAAGCTGATGGACAGTAATGGCATCAAGGACGATCTGCCGCCGATCACCACCTTCCTCAATCGGCTGCTGGCCCTGACCAGCGAGTTGCAGGGCATCCTGTTCTCGGCCTTCGAGCAGCTTCTGCAAGCTCGAATCGACGGGGCGATGGCCTCCGGCGCCTATGACATGGGGCTGGAGACGTTGCACGCTGAGAGCTTCATCGTCACCGACCGGCAAGTAATCCATACCCATCCTGGCACGGGCGCGGAAACCTGGCTTCTGACCCTGACCGAACGCAAGCGCAATCAGCCGGTGGTGCTGGAAGCGGCGCTGGCGGAACTGGATGACCCGCGCGCGAGGCTGCTCGTCAATGAACGATCTGGTCGCGCCGCTGTGCAGATCCCGACCACCAGCATCATGCTGGATGATGGCGAGATCGAGCGGCGCGTGCGGCTGATCCGGCCCATGGAAGCGATGAATATCTCCGTGCGGGCGATAGATGAAACTCATTGGGTCGAGGCCGAGCAGGCCACATTCACCGCCGCCTGGGAGGCAGAACTGGCCGAGGTCCCGGAGTTCACAGACAGCATCCTGCATATGGTGACGGGGCTTTTGCTGCCGATCTGGAAACGCCTGCCGCAGGATTCCGCCCGCGTCTATCGGCTTCAGACCGACGAGGGCGAGAGGATCATCGGTCGCCGCGTGTCGCCGGCATGGGCTGCAACCGCTTCTGCGATGGGGGGTGCGACCAGCATCACGCCCGATGCGGCCTATGCCGCGCTGATCGAAACCCGCACGATCCTCGATCTTGCCGAAGGGCTGCAACTGCGCCGGTCCCGTGTCATGGGCGCAAACCGGATCGAACTTTGCGGCTTCACCGATGCGATGCGCGAGCGGCTCAGGGCCTATGGCCTCTTCAGCGAGATCATTTCCTGGAAGCTGCGTTTCTTCGTGCCGGTCGGGGCAGTAGGCCCGGAGGTCACGGCCAAACTCCTCGAGCGTTTCCCGATCGTGCACATCTCCGAGCGGGAGGCGGCGTAATGGCGCGTCTCAACGCTTCGGAGCTGGCGCAGCGTCTTGGCCGTGAGGCCGAGGCTGTGTGCCGCCATTATCTGTCGAATGGGCGCAAGCAGGGCAATTACTGGCAGGTCGGCGATGTGCGCAACACGCCGGGACGTTCGATGTTCGTGCGTCTGACCGGATCGGAGGCCGGCAAGGGCGCGGCGGGGAAATGGACAGATTCCGCCACCGGGGAGCATGGCGATTTGCTCGATGTCATTCGCGACAGCCTCGGGCTGGTCGAATTTTTCGATATTGCCGAGGAAGCCCGGCGCTTTCTCAGCCTGCAGCATCCCGAACCGGGGCCACGGTCCCGCCGGTCCGGAAAACCGCCAGCACCATCAGGCTCCTCCGAGGCGGCCCGCCGCCTCTGGCGCATGACGCAACCGCTGGCCGGCTCAATTGCAGCGACCTATCTGCGCAATCGCGGCATTACCGATCTGCGCGAAACCGCCAATTTGCGTTTCCATCCGAATTGCTACTGGCGGCCCGAGGGCGATGGAGCGACCGAGACATGGCCCGCCATGATCGCCGTCGTCACTGACCTCGACGGCATAATCACCGGGGCACATCGCACCTGGCTCAAGCGCGACGGCTCCGGGAAAGCACCTGTCGATCCGCCGCGAAAGGCGATGGGAAATCTGCTCGGGCACGGCGTTCGGTTCGGGTGTGCGAGGGATGTCATGGCGGCAGGCGAGGGGATCGAGACCATCCTCTCGCTGCGTCAGGCACTGCCGACGATGCCGATGATTTCGGCCCTTTCGGCCGGGCATCTCGCCGCCATCCTGTTCCCGCCGCATCTGCGCAGGCTCTATATCGTCCGCGACAACGATCCGGCAGGCGACAGCGCGCGGGATCGGCTGGTGGACCGGGCTTATGAGGCCGGGATCGAGGCGATCACGCTCTCGCCCATGCTGGGGGATTTCAACGACGATCTCATGAGCGTCGGTCTGGATGCGCTGCGGGCGAAGATTCGTGTACAGATCTCCCCCGAGGATGTCAGCGGGTTCATGATCTCGTGACGGGGCCGGAACGGGGAATGTGATCGGGGATAGGTCCCGTCATGCGACAGGTGATTACCCCCAGCGGCAGGGGACCGCGCCTTGGCCTTCTCAGGGGGCGAGCGGCCCACAAGCGCTCCGGCCCGGCAATGGCGGCGCCCGACTGATTTCCGTCGGCGGGCAGGCCCGCCTTTACAGCGCGAAGCAAATCAGCCGGGCTTTGCCATCAAGGCTCTCGCCAAGGGCTCGGGCTGCCCGGCCGGATCGCCCGTGGGCGTGTCGTCGCCATGAAGGCCGCGACGGTCGCGGTCCAGCCGAAGGACACATCCCATGTATGCCCATGACAATTTCGAACCCGATCACAGCACATCCTCGACCGGCCATGTCACCGACGCCCTCGAACTCTATGGCTACCACCCCGCAGAGGGCGAAGCCGATCCCCGGACCACGCCCGAGGATCATACCATCCAGACCGCCGTCGCCGATATCTTCGATGCACTCATCGCCACCATGGCCGATACCAGCCTGGATGCCGATCTCGACGAGATCATGTGGTCCACCGTCAATACCTTCCACCGCGCCGCAGACCGGATCGAGCGCAAACTCGACGATAACGAGCAGGCCCAGAAGCGCCTTCAGCGCGAACAGGATGGCAGCGAGGTCAAATCCGTGCAATTGGAAATCCTGATCGACATCGGCCAGAGTCTGATTACCCGCCGTGATAGTATGGAGGTCTTCCGCGACACCGCCGCCGACATCTATCTGCGTACCACCGGCACGCCCTGGTCGCCGCGCTCCGGCTCACGGGTCAACCATCGCCAGATGACCTCGGCCATGATCGACAGCCGCGATTTCCTCGCCGCCAAACGCCGGGCAGACAATGAAGTGCTGCTGCCCGCCGGGCCGAAGATTGCCTTCTCGGGCGGCGACACCACCGATCACCGCGCAATCTGGGCCAAGCTCGATCAGGTTCATGCCAAGCACCCGGATATGGTGCTGCTGCATGGCGGATCGCCGAAAGGTGCCGAGCGTATCGCCGCCACCTGGGCCGATAACCGCAAAGTGCCGCAGGTCGCCTTCAAGCCCGATTGGACGAAACATGCCAAGGCGGCACCCTTCCGGCGCAACGATGCGATGCTGAATGTGCTGCCGATCGGGGTCATCCTCTTCCCCGGCACCGGCATTCAGGAAAACCTGGCCGACAAAGCCCGCAAGATGGGCATCCCGGTGTATCGGCTGGCAAAGGGCGGCGCGTGAGCGCCGCCCCAATTCTGCAGACTATCGCAGCAATCCCGGCAAATCTCGTGCGCCCTGGAGCACGCGCACGATTTGCACCTCATCACCGTCCTCAACGAAAAAGATCAGATAGCGTCCATGGCGCGCGTGGCGCAGCCCCTTGTGCAGGTCGTCGCGCTTCTGGAAGCTGCCGGGGCGCTCGCCTATCTCCATGATCTTCGCCTCGATCTCGGCCACGAAGGACGCGGCGCGGGGCGGATTGTCGAGCGCGATGAAGTCGCCAATGTCGATCAGGTCCGCCTGCGCGGCGGGCAGGATAACCAGCTTTACCACGTCAGGACTTGTCAGCGTAACGCGCCCGCAACTCGGCGAAGACCTCATCGGCCGGAATGCCCGGACCGCTGTTCAACCCGGCCTTGATCGCGTCCCGCAGGGCCTCAAGCTCGCGGCGCTCGGTATCGCGGTTGCGCGTCCACTCGCGCAGGGCCTCGCGGACAACTTCGCTGGTCGAGGCATATTCACCACCGGCCACGGTCTGGCGCAGGGCCTCGGCCATATCCGAGGGCATTGTGATGGTCATTCGCTCGGCTGAAGCCATGACATATCTCCTTCGCGGCGCGTCATACATAAGCATACTTCTGATGCTCTGAATGTCGAGTCCAATCACCAATATCTGATTCGCCGCCAACAAACATTCCACCCTCTCGCTCAAAAGCGCGGGGGCTGTTATCCTGAAACCCGCGCCTGTGGTGGTGGTGGAAGGCGCGCTTGTTCCATTCCTTGCACGGTGACACCACCATGATCATTTTCGGAATCCTCATCTCCATCACAGCCATCGGGACCCTTTGCTGGCTGCTGTTCAACCTCGCCGTCGTTGCGCTGCCGGTCTTTCTTGGCGTCAACGTGGGTATCTGGGCCTATGGCACGGGTGCGGGCTGGCTGGGCGCTATTGTCACCGGGCTTCTCGGTGCGGGCCTGACGCTGGCGGCCGGTCAGGCCTTGCTGATTCTGGTCCGTCCGGTCTGGGCGCGGCTGCTGATTGCGCTGGCCTTTGTCGCTCCGGCAGGCATGGCCGGTTTCTACGCCACGCTTGGGATCATCCGGCAGACGATGCCCTCCGAGACCTGGCAGATCATCTTCGCGGTGATCGGTGCGGTCGCTGTCGGAGTCACCGCCTTTCTGCGCATTGCGGGCATGGCGGCCACCGACCCTGCGGACGGAATCCCCGCGCGTGGTTTATGCCGCAGGCCCTTGTTGGCGGGTCAGAAGCTGGCAGAAAATCAGCCGTCCCCGTCACAAGGTTCCGGGCGATATCGGCGTGTTGGTTTCGGATCAGGTAGAGGCCCGGACACGGCCCCGGTCAAAGCGCAGGACAGTCGGCGATGTGACGCGCGGGCCGACTCTGAACCCGGTTAGGGCATTTTGCCCTGAGCGGGCCGGGAAGGACGGATGCGCAGGGCCTGAACAGGCGGGTGACAGATACGCCGGAATTACCCGTTCGGTCTAGCCTGACGCGCCGTCTGGTCGCCATCGCCTCCGTTAAAGCCCCCGTGTCTCGACCGCTCCAAACGGCCTCTTCAATGGCCTGATCTGGCCGAAGGACAGCGCATGCGCTTCGACGGCTTTGGCGCAACAGCGGCGGCGCAACTTTCTTCCCCTAGGCTGCGCCCATTCCTCGCGCGGACAAGAAACTTCCGCCTCTGCTGTCCAGCCCCGTTCCGGGGTGCGCCAGCCATCGCCTCCGGCCGGTCGATCGCCATCGAGGCCGCAATGGTGCGGGCTCGGAAACGGAAAAAACGGAGACTGAAAATGGCTACCATCGGCACCTTCAAGAAGACCGGCAACGAGTTCACCGGCGAGATCGTCACCCTCAGCGTTCAGGCCAAGGGCGTACGCATCATCCCCGATACCCGCGCCACCGGCGAGAACGCCCCCAGCCACCGGGTTCTGGTCGGCCGCGCCGAAATCGGCGCCGCCTGGTCCAAGCGCTCGAACGAGGGCCGCGACTATCTGGGCCTCAAGCTCGACGATCCGAGCTTCACCGCCCCGATCTATGCCAACCTCTTCGACGGCGAAGACGGGGAGGGCTTCTCGCTGATCTGGTCCCGTCCGAACAGCCGCCGCGGCGACTGACAGCGCGAGGGGCCCCGGCCGGAAGGTCGGGGCCTTTGCCATGCCCGCAACCGAATCGGATGCGTCGACGCCGGTCGCCGACCTGCATCCGATTGACCCGCCAGCGCCATTTTTGATTGGCATCCTTGCCAGAGCGACGATTATAGTCGTAGTTCTGGTGCATGCGCCGGGCCGGATGGGCGGTGATCATGATCACCGCCCGACAATCAGAGGCCGCGCGGGCGCTTCTGGGATGGACGCAGGAGAGGCTCGCGGATGAGGCCCGGGTATCTCTGACCGCGCTCAAGCGCCTCGAATCCGAAAGCGGGATCGAGGTCTATGAAAGCACGCGCGATCAGGTGCGCCGGGCGCTGGAGACCGCCGGGGTCGTTCTGCTATCGACTGACAAGGGGCAGGGGGTGTTGTTGCTTCATGGCTTGGCTGATGAGAAAACCCGACGCGGTTAGACGCACTGAAGATGGTTTCCGGTGTCGATTGTCCGGGCGCTTATATTGTTCGTTCCAAAAAATTCCAGAGTGTCGGCATGACGCCTGAAGCAGTTGAGCCGTTTCAGGATGAGCCGCCGACCGGCGAGTCACTGACACCTTATGATCGCGCGCATATGGCGCTCTATCTGCGCCTGCTCGACGCCCATCGCGATGGCGCGGACTGGCGCGAGGTGGTCGAGGTCCTGTTCGGCCTCGATCCAGGGTCGGAACCGGATCGCTGCCGCAGTATTCATGACAGCCATCTCGCACGTGCCCGCTGGCTCAGCAAACAAGGCTATCGCGAATTGCTTCGCGACAGTCGGCGCTGAGCGGCCGGTGATGCCGCTGCGGCATCACCCTCTGCGAAACAATGGGGTTCCGAACTTCGGCTTTCGCATGAATGTTAGCTGGCATTATCACGGCATGCGCTGAAAGCGAGGTAGACCATGCCCCACGATCCCTCCGGCTGGCGATCCTCAGCAGGTTACGATCATGTCGAAGACCTGACGGCATCTGATCTGGCATGGGAATGGCTGCGCCGCAATGACGACTATGCGGCGGATTACAGAGCGCTGAACGAGGCGCAGGAAGAAGGAGCCCCCACGCTCGCGCAAATGCGCGACCGCTGGGGGCTGCGATTTCCCGCTCGATCCGTCCCTGGCACCTCCGGGCGCGCTGGTCTTCTGGGAGCCAGAGGTCGATACCGGCGGCGTTGTGCTGGTCGAGGCGCCGGACGTGCTGAAATCAGAAGGGGCACAGTCGCCCGACGAGGCCATTCTCGGGGCAGATGATGGTGAACCGGCAAAATTCCTGATGATCGACGGAGGTGGGCACCTCTGCCTGTTTCATGCCGAGACATCGTCAGGAATTGAGACTCCTGCTGCCGTGGTGCCGCTTGGATTGGAAGGCTTCGACCGATTGGAAGCCGTCCACAGATTGCTGGCATCGCTGCACCGGCGCGCGATTCCTCCCGATACGCGGCTGACGCCACAACAGCGCCTCCGTATCCAACGCATGTTGCAGGCCTATGATGCGCGACAATCCGGGGCGACACAGAAGGAAATAGCGCGCGGTATATTCCGAACAGGTGATCTAAGCCGTGATGAATGGCAGGTTCACTCGACACGCTATGCCGTCATCGGATTGCTCAGAGACGCCAAGGCTCTGGTTACGGGTGGTTATCGTCGCCTGCTGCGGCATCGGCGGAAGAGGTGAAACGGGCGGAGACTGTGTATAAACTCTCATTTCTGGCAAACACTTACGGTTCTTGGGGGCAGACGAAAGTCACTGATTACCATGGCTGCCAGATCTGACCATGCCGTGGCCGTTCAGGCCCGTATCGCCGCCATCAGGCCCCGGATGCCGATAAGGGAAACCATCCGTTTGATGTTGTAGGCAAGGACATTCAGCGCCATTCCGTGCGGACGTTCGGCAGGCGTCGCGTCAGGAAATGGGTATGACCCATCCAGGCCTTGATCGTCCCGAACGGATGCTCGACGGTCGAGCGGCGGATCATCATCGGGGCCGAGGTATCGCGCCTGCGGGCATCCGCCGCCTCGACCAGATGCTCGTGCTCCCATCGACTGATCCGGCGCACCACATTCGTCGTACAGCGGCTTCGAAGCGGACAGTCCGGACAGGTGGTGGTACAGTAGCGGCGCATCTGCAGGCCCTGCTGTTCGAGGGTCGAATGGTAAATCAGTTCCTCTCCGGCCGGGCAGCGATAGACATCGGCACCGGGATCATAGGCGAAGTCCGCCTTGACATAACGCCCATGCGCCCGGCTTCCCGAGGTGTCCGGTCGCGGCACCGTTGCCGTGATGCCCTGCTCGTGGCAGGCAAGGATTTCGCCACCACTGAAATAGCCCTTGTCAGCAAGGATCTGCAGATCGTCGCGCTTGAGAGCGGTCTTCGCGGCGTTTGCCATCGGGGTAAGCTGATCCCGATCATGGCCCTGGTTGATAACCTCATGTGCCACGATCAGATGGGTCTCGGCATCGACCACGCTTTGCGCGTTATAACCAACATGCCCGCTGTGTTGCGCGCGTGTCGCCATGGCGCGGGCGTCCGGGTCGGTCAGCGATATCTGCCCGTCCGGCGCTGATTCCAGTTCCCGGCGTAATGTGATCATGCGGTCCATTTCCCGCCGAACCCGGTGATAACGCCTGGTCAAATGCGCGATCTTCTCCGCGCGTGCATCGCCGGTTTCCTGCCGGTCCGCCCGCTCGGCTTCTTCTATATAACGCCCGACTTCCTTCTTGAGATGTGCCAGACGGCTGGCGATCTTGGCTTTGGTGAAGTTCCGGTCGCGATTATTGACCGCCTTGAACTTGCTGCCATCAACCGCGACGATATCGCCTTTCAGCACCCCGATCCGGCGGCAGAGTTCCACGAACTCGGCGCAGGTCCGCCGAATGGCGGGTCCGTTCTCACGCCGGAAGTCGGCGATGGTCTTGTGATCGGGTACCAGCCGCCCGGTCAGCCACATCAGCTCGACATTGCGCCCCGTTTCGCGTTCCAGCCGGCGGCTGGACGGAAACCGGTTCAGATAGGCATAGATGAAAAGCTTCAGCAGCACCCCCGGATGATAGCCAGGTCGCCCGGTCCGGGCAGCGGCATGACGATGGAAGCCAAGGGCAGCGAGGTCGAGGTCATCGACAAAGAGATCAACGACGCGGACAAGATGATCCTCGCTGATCAAATCCCCCAGACATTCAGGAAAAAGCACCGTCTGATCCCGGTTCACGCCCTCAATGAAACCCACCATGCCAATCCCCCCGAAACATAAGGAAGTATAGCAGATTCAGGGGTTTTTACACAGCCTGGGCGGAGAGCGGCCTTTCGGCAGTGCAGCGAACTAGCGGCCTCACAACGCGAAAGCGGCCATTCGGCCTCGGCGCAGCCTCACGGACGCCTGACCCGACGCGAACGGCGGAGAGCGGACTTGCGGCAGCGCAGCGAACTGGCGGCCTCAAGACGCGAAAGCAGCCATTCGGCCTCAGCGCAGCCTTACAGGCGCCTGACCCGACGCGAAGGGCGGAGAGCGGCCTGATGCAAGCGTGGCATAGCATTTACGGCATAACGGGGAAGCGGACGTTCACGACATTGGCAGTGCCCCCTCCTGTGGATGATCGCGCCGGACGATAACCTGACAGACAGTCGTCGCGCATATTGCGAGCAGGTCACATACCGGTAGGCTCTCGTTATGAACACGGTTCCACCGGTGGGGCGTAGTTCATGCATCATAAAGCGGAAAGTCGAGCGCGCTTTGCGTCTCCGCAATTGGGCGCACGCTCGAAACCTCTCAAATCAACAGGATGGAGCCTCTACGCAGGTTAGGTCATGTTGATGGCGTGGATGCCCCCACCTGACGGCATCGCAATGTGCCAATGTGATGCGTGTTGAAGCCATCACAGAAGGAGGGAGCATCCATGTCCGAGGTTACGATTATCGGGATCGATCTGGCAAAGCGCATTTTCCACCTGCACGGTGCCGGTCACGACGGGTCCGTCGTATTTCGCAAAAGGCTTTCGCGTGGCCAGCTGCTTGCGTTCATGTCTCAGGTACCGCGGTGCGTTGTCGCCATGGAGGCGTGTGCGACGGCGCATGGCTGGGGCCGCGCCTTCGAGAAGCTTGGACATGAAGTGCGCCTGATCCCGCCGGTCTACGTGAAGCCATTCGTCAAACGCCAGAAGAACGATTGCGCAGATGCCGAGGCGATCGTGGAAGCTGCGGTGCGTCCGACAATGCGCTTTGTGGCTTTGAAGACCGAAGACCAGCAAGCCCGCGCGATGCTGTTTCGAACGCGGCAGATGTTTGTCGGCCAGCGCACTCAAATGATCAACGCCCTTCGCGGGCATCTTGCCGAACATGGCCTGGTCGCTGCGCGAGGAGTTGCCCAGCTCAAGAAGCTTGCGGACGCCATCGGCGACGTGAACACGCGCTTGCCCGCCACGGTCCGAGACCTCGGCCAGATGTATCTGAACGCGATCGAAGGGTTGAGTGAACGCATTGCGGAACTCGACCGCAAGATGGGCCAAGCTACGAAGGAAGCAGCATCGACGCGTCGTGCTCAAACCATGCCCGGGGTCGGGCCGATCACGGCATTGGCGATTGAAACATTTGCACCTGATCTGACCAGCTTTCGGCGCGGTAGGGACTTTGCCGCGTGGTTGGGGCTCGTGCCCCGCCAGCATTCGACAGGAGGCAAACCACGCCTGGGCAAAACCTCGAAGATGGGACAGCGGGACATCCGAAGGCTCCTGATCTCCGGCGCAATGGCTGTGCTGCAGGCGGTCGAGCGCTATGGCAGCTCAAAACATGGATGGCTTGTTCGCTTGCGTGGGCGCAAGCCACGCATGGTTGCCGCTGTCGCCTTGGCGAACAAAATGGCGCGAGGTCTCTGGGCCATGATGACTAAACAGGAAGATTACCGGAACCCGGCGGCGACGATGGCATGACAGAGCAAAGCTTGCCATCGCGCCTCGGTACGTCGGGCGTGTGAGGAGGTCACTGAACAGTAAGGGCAAAGGATCGACAAGATCCGGGTTGGAGAAAGCAGCATTTGTCGTGGAGCCGAAGAGCTCGCTCTGTTGATTTGCCTCTGACCCGCGCATCGCCATAACGGCCTGCGGCCACGTTCGAGCCGCACCATGAGGCCTGATACATGACCGCATCCGATCACGCGCCTGAGCTGTTCAAATACCACTTGCACGAAAGGGGGCATCCATACATGACAAATGGCGGAGCCATAAGCGGATCGACGTGATGTCGATGAAGCCCAGGAAGCTTTCGGCGGTCTTGTCGTAGCGGGTGGCGACGCGACGGGCATTCTTGAGCTTGTGAGCTACTCCCCATCGGTTGGACAGTTTAGGGAATGATTTAAGCTACTCTCTGCCCCTGCTGGTCGGTTTCGATCTGGTTGAAGTAGACCACGGCGGGCGGCTGTCCGCCATGGGCTGCATGGGGCCGCTGGTGATTGTAGAAGGTGATCCATCGGCCAACGCCGGCCTTGGCCTGCGAGCCGGTTTCCCATGCATGCAGGTAGACGCATTCATACTTCAGCGACCGCCAGAAGCGTTCGATGAAGATGTTGTCGAGGCAGCGCCCTTTCCCGTCCATCGATATCCGCGTGCCGATCCGCTTCAGCCGGTCCGTCCAGGCGAAGGACGTGAACTGCGAGCCCTGGTCGGTGTTCATGATCTCGGGCGGGCCGAAGCGGTGGTCCGCCTCGTTCAGCGCCTCGACGCAGAAGTCGGCCTCAAGTGTGTTCGAGATGCGCCAGGCCAGCACCTTGCGGGTGAAACAGTCCATGATGGCAACCAGGTAGAGGAAGCCTCGTCGCATCGGCAGGTAGGTGATGTCGGCGCACCAGACCTGGTTGGGCCGATCGACCCGCAGCCCGCCCAGCAGGTAGGGATAGGTCTTGTGCCCCTTCGCGGGCTTGCTGGTGTTGGGCTTCTGGTAGATCGACATCAGGCACATGAGCCGCATCAGCCGCCGGATGCGCTTCTGGTTCACAGGATGGCCCTCGTTCTGCAGGTGCCAGGTCATCTGCCGAACACCATAGAACGGGGTTTCCAGGAACTGCCGGTCGATCAGCCGCATCAGCGCGAGGTTCACCACGCTCTCGCCCCGCGGCGCGTAGTAGAACGACGACCGCGAGATCGACAGCAGGCGGCATTGCGCCCCGACCGACAGCTGGGGGTGATGGCGTTCGATCATCCCGCGCCTCACTTGCCGGTCCAGGGCTTGAGCGTTCGTGACAAAAATCGTTGGCAACGGCCAGCTCTCCGATCTTGGCATGCAGCGACCGCACCGTCTCTTCGTCGACCTCGGCCTTCTTCTTGCTGCCACGCTCGAAGATGTCAGGCGCCCCCTCGAGAAGGGCGCGCTTCCACTGGTTGATCATCGTCGGATGCACGCCATGTTCCGAGGCCAGTTCCGACACGGTGCGCTCGCCTTTCACGGCCTCGAGCGCCACACGGGCCTTGAAGCCCGCATCATGGTTCCTGCGCTTCGACATCTCTGGTCTCCTCGTTCTTGAAGACCAGCAGATGGCAGATCGTAGCTTACGTCACTGTCCGATTTTCAGGGAGTAGCTCAGTGGCTGCCATCGGCGCGCTCGGCCGCGCCGAGAACGGCTGTGTCAGGAGATCCACGATCATCTGGTGCGGGCGCTGGCGACGCTCGGCCGGCACCCGGAGATCCAGGTGCAGTCCGTCGGCCGCGACAACCTGCTGCCGCTGGTGGCGATCGGCCGGGGCCTGACGCTGGTGAGCGAGGCGATGACGGTGGCCTGGCTTCCCGGCATCACCTACCGCCCCATCGTCGGGGAGATACTCCCCTTCTCCGCCGTCTGGTCGCCGAGCAACGACAATCCAGCTTTCCGAAGACTCCTCAGCATGGCAAGGACGAGAGCGAAAGCGACGGCGAGGGTTCACGCTGAGGGTATGCGCAGCACGTCGACCAATGCGCGCAACGCTGCTGGCGACTGCCGACGGCTTGGATAATAGAGAAAGAAGCCCGGATAGGACGGGCACCAATCCTCCAGTACCCGGATCAGCCGTCCAGAAGCGAGATGGCCGCCCATATACTGCTCGGTGGCATAGGCAAGCCCGACGCCTTCGAGCGCTGCGCCCAGCATCAGATCCGGATCGTCCAGGACGAGCGGCCCGTTCACCGCGACATTGAGCGCCCGCCCGTCTTTCTCGAACTCCCAGCGATAGAGCGCGCCGCTCCCGGTCTGACGCCAACCGATACAGCGGTGCCGATGCAGATCGCGGGGTGTCTCGGGCGGTGAGAAACGCGAAAGATATTCCGGGGAGGCAACGACCGCCGTTCGCAGGTCGGGGGTCACGCGCACGGCAACCATGTCGCGGTCGAGGCTTTCACCCAGCCGTATGCCGGCATCGAACCCCTGCTTGACGATATCGACGAAACCGTTCTCCGCCGCGATCTCCAGGGTGACGTCGGAATACAGATCGGCGAAGGCGCGGAATTTCGGGGTCAGAACGCGGGCGACGATTGTGCGCGGCACGCTGAGCCTGATCGTCCCGGCAGGATGGTCGCGAAAATCGTTCATCGTCTCGACCGCCGTTTCGATGCTGGCGAAGGCCGGGCCGATCTGGGCTAGCAGCGCATGGCCGGCTTCGGTCAGGGAAACCGTCCGGGTCGTTCGGTTGACCAGTCGAACGCCGAGCTTCTGTTCAAGCGAGCGTAGGGAATGGGAGAGCGTCGAAGCCGTCAGGTTGAGGCGCGCGGCGGCCCGCCGGAAGCCGCCCTCCTCGGCAATCGCCACGAAAGCGGCCAGTTCTCCAAGATCACCAGTTTTCATGATTGTTGAATTTTACCCAACACCGCATACGATACAAGGCGGATTATTCCGAACAATGAAGTCGCTTACGCTCGTGGTTCAACGCCAACGCTCGCGAGGTCCTTCATGTCCGAACCCATTTCTCAAACTCCAGCGCCTCGTCTCCGTGGCCGGGCCGCGCTCGTCACCGGCGGCGGGACCGGCATCGGTCGCGCCGCGGCGCTCGCCTACGCCCGCGACGGCGCAAAGGTGGTGGTCGCCGGACGCCGCATTGCCGAGATCGAGACTGTAGCTCAGGAAATCATCAACGCCGGTGGCGAAGCATTGGCCGTGTCAGCGGACGTGTCCAACGAAGACGACGTGCGCCGCCTGATCGACACGACCGTTGAGCGCTACGGCAGGCTGGATACGGCTTTCAACAATGCCGGTATCCTTGGCAACTTCGCCCCCATCGCCGAGCAGACGAGCGCCGATTTCGATGCGGTGATCGCCACCAACCTTCGGGGCGTGTGGCTCTCGATCAAGTATGAGGCCGAAGCCTTCCTCAAGCAGGGCGGCGGCGGGTCCATCGTCAACACCTCGTCCTGGCTCGCCAAGGGTGCGCTTGCCGGCTCGTCCAGCTATTCCGCCAGAAAGGGCGCACTCGACGCGATGATCCGGGCGGTGGCGCTCGAGTACGGCCCGCAGGGCATCCGCATCAACAACATCAATCCGGGCATCATCGACACGCCGATGGCGCGCAGTGGCTGGACCGAAGATTCGGCTTTCATTCCCTTCGTCGAGCACACGCCGGCCAAACGGGCAGGTCAGCCCGATGACGTCGGCGATGTCGCCGTCTGGCTGTCGTCCGACGAGGCCCGCTTCGTCACCGGCCAGAACATCCTCGTCGATGGCGGCTACACCATCGCCGGGCTTCGCTGAGGGAAAAACCATGCGCACCAGTTCACTGAAAGCCTGCCTCGTTCTTGTTCCGCTGATCCTTGCGGGGGTTGCGCAGGCGCAAGACGCTTTGACGATCCCGTTTTCACCCGGCCCGCAAGGAGGCTATCCCGAGGGCATCGCATGGAACGCGGACGCCGGCGCGTTTTTCGTCTCCTCTCTTCGCGGCGGGCAGATCGGCCTTGTCTCTCCAAGCGGCCAATATACGACGTTCTCCGACGATCCCAGGCTGATCACGACGTTGGGAATCGTTGTCGATGCGGAACGTAATCGCGTCCTCATCTGCAACGAAGATGTCGGGATCTCCAGCAAGTCGTCGGACGGCACCCGGACGCGGGTCGCCCAGGTTGTCGAGTTCGATCTCGACACCGGCGCGGTGCGGCATGTCCATGATTTCTCGTCGCTGACCAGCGGGCCGATCCTTGCCAACGACCTGACGATCGACCGGGACGGGAATATCTACGTCACCGACAGTTTCCAGCCGCAAATTTACAAGGTCGATCACGCCACCAAGGCGGTTTCCGTATTGGTCCGGTCCGAGCGCCTGATGCCCGCCGATCCCACTGAAGCTGTCGGTACCAAGCCCTATCTGAATGGCATCGTCTATCATCCTGACGGGTTTTTGATTGCGTCCGATTATTCCAGAGGATTGCTGTGGAAGGTGCCGCTGAACGATCCGGAAGCGTTGGAAGAGGTGAGGCTTCCGCAGCCGCTGAAGGGGCCTGACGGGCTATTGCTGAAAAGCTCCACGGAGCTGGTCGCCGTCCAGTCCTTTCCTGCGGATGATGGCAGCATGGCGGGCGATGTGACGCTTCTGGCTTCGGCCGACGCCTGGACAAGCGCGCAGATCGAGGCGGTCGCCATTCCCGACGATCTGGATGGGCCGACCACGGCGACGCCGAGAGACGGCGAGGTCTGGGTGGTCAATTCCCGCTTCCCTCGGATCTTCGCCGATCCTGCCAATGCCGACCGAACGACCGAGTTCAGTATCGTCAAGGTCCGCTTCGAGTGAGCGGGATTGGCCGAATGGAAATGCCGAAATCACAGTGCAGCCGGTCGCGTCGAAGCGGACCGTCGCAAGGAGGTGAAGAATGAACTATGTCCGTCTGGGCAATAGCGGGCTGAAGGTTTCCCGTCTCTGCCTTGGGTGCATGACCTAGGTGTTTGATCCCACGGTTTGATGGTACGATCCTTTCTCAGGAATGGAAGGAAGCATTATGGGCCAGGTTCGTCACGGAAGCGCCACGACCACGCACGCCGTCAGAGCTGCAATACAACGATCGCAAGCTTCGCTCGCCTACTTCGTCTCACCTAGCAACGGCTGCAGGGCAACTTCGCTGCACCTCGCATCACGGTCTGGTCACGGGAAGCGGCACTGCATCGTCTGATGGCTAACAACGTCCGCATTGGGCCGCTGATGTCGGGCAAAGGCCCTGCCCAAAGCTACATCCGGTGCTCTTCCAATCCGAGCTCGGCCCACATCCAGCTGAAGTCGTATTCGGTAATCGGACCCTCATCATGCCTGGCGCTATGGTTTTCCAGCAGCTTCAACCAATCGATCACCTTCTCGCGCCCCGCTGCCGTGTGGACGGCCTGCCGCGGTGATTTGCTTCCAAGCGCCGGGATTGGCGCGTCCAGCGTTTCGCGGTAATGCTTGTCCATGTGATCCCGCATCAGTTGGCGCGCGATGTCTGGTGGAATTTCCTCGACCTCCTCACTCGGCCTGTCACGCTGTTGGTCGGCCCGCATCTGATCAACCGTCCGGATCGTGGTCAAATGCGATCTTAACAGGTCCCCGGCGGCGTCGCGGATCAACTTCCGGACCTTGTCCGCCCGCTCGGTCGAGTTGACGGTCACGAGCAGCGCCTTGCCCTTCAGTTCCATGGAGCCCAGAACGGTGACCCCCTCCATCTGCGTGTCCAGCATGATGCCATAGCCAGCCTTGCCGCCGCGCCCCTTCCGCTCCGCCAGCCAGCTCCAGAGCTTCGGTCCCTGCGGCAGGAAACCCTTCACCCGGTCCAGCCGCTCTGCCACCGCCCTTTGCGTGACGCCGCTGGCAAACAGGTACCGCAGGTCGTGGAACAACACATCATCCCCGTCCGAATTCGTGAACTGCGGTTGCGCCGGGGTGAGGGCGCGATCGATCTCGATAAATAGCCATGCGGTGGTAAAGATGGGTGCGCAGGTCAGAAGCTGATCGCGGGTGAGCCGCAGTGCATCTCGCTTCTTCAGCTTCAGAGCATCGCGCAGCCCCGAAATCAGGAAATCCACTGTCTCGGCCCGAAAGGGCAACAACGCCCCGGAGATAACGTGGTGATCTCGCTCGGGCACCACGCGCACGGCAATCCGGTCCCATTGCTTCAGTGTGCGTGTAGCGGATATCTCCTTCACTGTGACCGGGGCAGCATCCGACAACAGATCGCGTAGCGTCATCGACGTGCCGGGCTGGACATTACTGACTTCATACAAGCTGACCGGCGCATCCCGCAGCGCCGCAAAATAGGCCCGGTTCAGCGCCGTCTCCTTCCAGCCGCGCCGCTTCAGGTAGAGATCGACGATGTTTCCGTCCTCATAGCGCTGGCCAAGGAAGTCCTCGAACCCGCACCCCCAAAGCACGCCCGTCCACTGCTCGCCCAGGAGGTCGGCCAGGCCTTCCTGGTCGAGCTCGAATTCTTCCAGCGCGGGTATCAGGTGTTCCGCGACCACATCCTGCAGCCGTTCCCGCCAGTCGCCTTCCCTGCCAATGAAGGCCAAAAGACCCGATATGTCATTGCGTTCGGCCATCGCCTCTCACCCGTGTTCCCACAACAACATCTTGCTATTCACCACGGTAAGCAAGATGCCGGTTAAAGCTGCTCAGCCGCCTGTGCCGCTGTTCCGACGTGGGTAGGCATATAAGAAAATGCCGCGTCACAGCGCGAAACGAGTGCCCTTTTCTGACATCGCCTGTAGGGCGGGCTTCAGCCCGCCCTACGGCAAAAATGCAGACCGCAGCTTCGTCCTGCTTAGCTGCCTTCCATACGATCGCGAAGGGCCGCTGCGAGATTGCGGGAGGTGTGAAAGACGGCCAGAATTGTGACTGCCTCGACGTTGACCTCGTAGACAATGAGATAGGGTGACCCTGCCACATTCATTTCCCGCGTCCCGGAAAAGCGCCCCGGACGGCCGAGTGCGGGAAACTCCGGAAGCTTCGCGGCTGTTCGGGCAATCTGCCTGTACACATTCTCGGCCGCAGCCGGGTTTTCCCGCGCGATATAATCCACGATGGCTTCAAGGTCTCGCCCGGCCGGCTCGGCAATGAGAAGTGTCTTCAAGCCTGCCAGCCATGCTTGGTGGCAATGGCGCCAAAGACGTCGTCGGCAGAACTGACGTTACCCTCGCGCGCTGCGGCCACCCCGGCCGCGATCCGTTCCATTTGCCAAGCGTTGGCTTCGAGAAACTGATCGATCGCCTGATTGACCACATAGTTGCGAGAACGATCCATCGCGGCGGCCAAGGCATCGATCTCCGAGACCCTGGCTGTGCGGACGGTCATGGGTTCTGTTTCGGCGCGCTGCGGCATGGTGTGCTCCAATGTAATCGTATGTAATCATACGCCTTGCCAATGTAGATTTCCAGTCATGCGCTGATCAGGGTCGGAAACGCTTGCTGCGGAGCGGATGTTCTCTGTATGTTCCGGACATGCCAGCGGGTCATCCATCTGCCAACAAGTTCCGAAACCGCACCTTGCGGCACATCGAGCATTCGGGGCGGCTGGCGCTCGTGACCTGCACCGGCTGCGGGCGTGCCTGCCGTTATTGGGCTCATGATCTCATCAAGGTTCTTGGCCCGGATCATGATCTGCTAGTGCCGCCATTCATTTGCTCGAAATGCCGCCGCCGCGAATGGATGGATATTCACTGGATTGTGCCGTCTGCGACCGAGTTACAGGACGGCTTGACGGTCCGCCGTCCCGTCAAGCAGGTTGTTCGCTGGATCTGGCGCGACGAAAAGGCGTGAGAAATTGTGCAATTTATACTCCAACACCACCGCCCAGGAGGCCATGCGCAAACTGTTCAGCGGGCTGGCTGATCGGGCCGGCAATCTTCAGCCCGGCCAGGTCTATCCCGACCAGCTGGGCGCGATAGTTCGGCATAACGAGGATGGCCTGGAATTGGTCAAAGCTCGCTGGGGAATGCCCTCACCTAAATTTGCCCTAAAGACCGAGCGAGATCCAGGCGTGACAAATGTGCGCAACCTGTCCAGCCCACATTGGCGGCGGTGGTTGGGCAAAGAGTGCCGTTGTCTGGTGCCGGTGACGGCCTTCGCAGAGCCGCTCGGCAAGGGAAAAGGCAATCAGTGGTTTGCGCCCGCAGATGCTGGCGCGCAGATGTTTTTCGCGGGCATCGAGACGCGGGGCTGGAAATCGGTTCGCAAGGTGAGGGATGGCGAAACGACCGACGACCTCTATGCCTTCCTGACCTGCGGGCCGAACGCCGAAGTGAAGGCGGTGCATCCAAAGGCTATGCCCGTGATTTTGATGGAGCCTGATGCATGGTCGGCCTGGCTCAATGGCACTGACGCGAAAGAATTGCAGCGTCCGCTGCCCGATGGCGCGTTGAAACTCATCGATGACGCCCAGTAAGGGCACTGTCTAAAGTCAGGCGAATGTCGACTTTGTCGGTCCTCGTCGCCCTGCTCCGTCCATCTCGGCCCTGGCGGGAGGCGCCCGCATGACGCGATCACCGGCATTACCGCTGAGATCATGGCCCAACGGTCGATCCCAGGCAGGTTGTCCAGCCTGGGACGGCAGCGCCGCACGGGCCGAAGCAGGCTGCAAGCGAGACGCCAGGGATCGAGCGCAGCAGCCTGTGGGCAACCTGACCAGTCAGGCGGCTTCAACTGGACCGAAGAAGATCCTTTGAGGCCCGTCTCGGCGGGCCATGTCCTGCGGGGGGATTCGGACAGAGCCGAACGCCCCCGCTTTCCCGGGCCGCACGTTCCGTGCGTCCGTCAGGGAACCGCCGGTTCCCCCACGCAAGGCCGTCGGCTTGACGGGGCGAAGGGGTTTCCCCGGCCTTCCTCCGCCTCGCGTCGTCGTGCAGGCCGGGTGATCCCCCTCCCCTTCGCCCCTACCGACAACCTTGCGCGGGTCCCCCTCCTGCCCGAAGGTATTCCTATCCGCCGTCGCCCTCGCAGCAACCGTCATGTTCTGGCTATGAAACGAGAACGAGTCCTGACCCTTCTGTATCGTAGATCTGCTAGCGTGACCCCGTCACGTGTCCCGGCCAGGACCCGTGACGGGGTGGTGCGCGACGTCTGACCCTTGTGGCATGGCCACGCTTCTTAGCCTGTCGGCACCGCCTCTCCTTCATTGTCTCGAACAGTTGCCAGCGGCCCTCGTGGGACCGCGTATCAGAAGGAGGAGAGCATGGAGAAGGTAACACACGGTCGGATCATCGGGATAGATGTGAGCCGAGACTGGCTCGATATTCACTGCCTTCCGGACGGTCAGCGTCATCGCATCCCCAATACCGATAATGGCCATGTCGCGGTGTCCGATCTCGCTCACGACCAGAGAGCCGTCGTCTGTTTCGAAGCGACGGGTGGGCAGGAATGGCGGCTCTGGTCCTATCTTCAGGATGCAGGCGTCGAGGCCCGCCAAGTGCCGCCGGCCCAGGTCAAGGCCTTCGCGCGCAGCCTTGGAACCCGAGCAAAGACCGACAGGATCGATGCCGAACTCATAGCGCGCTTCTTGGTCTTCAGACCCGAGGCAGGACGAACACTTCCCGCCGAACATCTACGTCTTCTCAGGGCCTTGACCACCAGACGGGTACAGGTGGTCGAGATGCGAAAGCGGCTTCTGGCGCAGATCCGGGCGCATCAGAAATCGGGAACGGCAGAGCTGTTCGAGGATATCGATGTGGAGTTGAAGGAGAGGTTGGATGTTGCGATCACCGAGTTGGAAAGCAGAATTTCAGAGCTTTTGGGGCGCTACAGGCATCTCGCGGACACCGCGCGGATCCTTCGTTCCGTTCCCGGCATCGGACCAGTCGCCAGCTCAACGCTGATCGCCGAACTTCCCGAACTCGGCGCTCTCACCGGCGAAGAAGCTGCGGCCCTGACCGGTTTGGCACCAGTGGCGCAGGACAGCGGAACGTTGCGTGGCAAGCGCGCAATCGCCGGTGGTAGACGCGCCCTACGACATGTCATGTTCCAGGCAGCGCTGGTTGCCTCGCATCATAACCCGACACTCAAAGCGTTCGCTGATCGGCTCCGTAAAGCCGGGAAACCACACAAGGTCATCGTCACGGCCGTCGCGCGCAAGCTCGTCATCATCGCCAATGCTCTGTGCAAAAGCCGACGGGAATGGGAGCACAGACACCCCTGAAAGATACAGTTGCTAGTCAATCACGCGCTTGACCGGCACAAGAAGCTTCATGGCTGCATCTCCTCAGAAGAACGCCTGCAGGCCGGTCTGGGCACGGCCGAGGATCAGGGCGTGGACGTCGTGGGTGCCTTCGTAGGTATTGACGGTTTCCAAGTTCACCATATGGCGCATCACCGGGTATTCGTCCGAGATGCCGTTGCCGCCGTGCATGTCGCGGGCCACGCGGGCGATCTCCAGCGCCTTGCCGCAGTTGTTGCGCTTGATCAGGGAGATCATCTCGGGCTGCATCTTCCCGGCCTCGAACAGCCGCCCCACGCGCAGGGCGGCGTTCAGCCCCAGCGTGATCTCGGTCATCATGTTGGCGAGCTTCAGCTGGTGGAGCTGCGTCTGCGCGAGCGGTTTGCCGAACTGCTTGCGGTCCAGCCCATACTGGCGTGCGGCGTGCCAGCAGGCCTCGGCCGCGCCCATCGCGCCCCAGGCGATGCCGTAGCGCGCCCGGTTGAGGCAGCCGAAGGGACCGCCCAGGCCCTCGGCGTTCGGCAAAAGCGCGTCCTCGCCCACCTCGACCTCGTCCATGACGATCTCGCCGGTGACGCTCGCCCGCAAGGACAGCTTGCCCTCGATCTTCGGCGCCGAGAGGCCCTTCATGCCTTTTTCCAGCACGAAGCCACGGATCTTGCCGCCATGCGCGTCGGACTTGGCCCAGACGACGAAGACATCCGCGATGGGGCTGTTGGTGATCCACATCTTGGACCCGTTCAGCCGGTAGCCGCCGGGGGTCTTTTTCGCGGTGGTCTTCATGCCGCCGGGGTCCGAGCCCGCATCCGGCTCGGTCAGGCCGAAGCAGCCCACCCATTCGCCCGAACAGAGCTTCGGCAGGTACTTGCGCCGCTGCTCCTCGGACCCATAGGCGTTGATCGGGTGCATGACCAGGGACGCCTGCACCGACATCATGGATCGGTAGCCCGAATCCACCCGTTCGACCTCGCGCGCGACAAGGCCGTAGCTCACATAGCCCGCACCGGTGCCCCCGAACTCCTCGGGGATGGTGACGCCCAGCAGGCCCAGTTCCCCCATCTCGGTGAAGATGGCACGGTCGGTCTGCTCGGTCCGGAAGGCCTCGCGCACGCGGGGAGCGAGGTGGCCTTGGGCATAGCTCCGCGCGGTGTCGCGGATCATGCGCTCTTCCTCGGTCAGTTCGTCTTCCAGCAGGAAGGGGTCTTCCCAGCGGAAGCTGCCGATGCGGTCCATCTTCATGGTGGTTTCTCCTATCTCCATCAGGCGAGTTCAATAAGCATTACGGTGGTCATGCCAGGCCTATCTTGGGGTCGCGAGGCACCGGCCTTCTTACATGTTGGGATAGTTCGGCCCGTCGCCGCCCTGCGGCGTGGTCCAGACGATGTTCTGCGACGGGTCCTTGATGTCGCAGGTCTTGCAGTGGACGCAGTTCTGGAAGTTGATCACGAAGCGCGCACCTTCGGGCACCGACTTGTCCTCGACCACCTCGTAGACGCCGGCCGGGCAATAGCGCTGCGCCGGCTCGGCGTATTCCGGCAGGTTCACCCGGATCGGGACCGTGGGGTCCTTCAGCTTCAGGTGGCAGGGTTGGCTTTCCTCGTGGTTGGTGAAGGAAAAGGCCACGTTGGTCAGCCGGTCGAACGACAGCTTGCCGTCGGGCTTCGGGTAGTCGATCGGGCGATAGTTCTTCGCGGGCCGGGTCGCGGCGGCGTCGGTCTTGCCGTGCTTCCAGGTGCGCAGGATGTTGCGGTTGAAGAGGCTGGCGACCCACATGTCCATGCCGCCCAGCATCAGGCTGCCCACCATGCCGGTGCGCGACCAGGCGGGCTTGACGTTGCGGACGCGCTTGAGGTCATGGGCGATGAGGCCCGTGCGGACATCCTGTTCGTACTCGACCAGCTCGTCGCCCTCGCGTCCCGCGGAGATGGCCGCCGCGGCCGCGTTCGCCGCCGCGATCCCCGACAGCATGGCGTTGTGGTTGCCCTTGATGCGGGGAACGTTGACCATTCCCGCCGAGCAGCCCAGCAGCAGCGCGCCCGGCACCGTCATCTTCGGCAGCGACTGCCAGCCGCCTTCGGAAATCGCGCGGGCGCCATAGGCCACGCGCTTGCCGCCTTCCAGCAGCTCCGCGATGGCCGGGTGGTGCTTGAAGCGCTGGAACTCGGCGTAGGGGTAGAGATACGGGTTCTCGTAGTTCAGGTGGACCACGAAGCCGATGAAGACCTGGTTGTTCTCGGCGTGGTAGATGAAGGACCCGCCGCCCGCGTTCTTGCCCAGCGGCCAGCCCATGGTGTGGACGACCGTGCCCGGCTTGTGCTTGGCCGGGTCGATCTCCCAGATCTCCTTCATGCCGATGCCGAACTTCTGCGGCTCGTGTCCGGCGGACAGGTCGTATGTCTCGATCAGCTGCTTGGCTAAAGACCCGCGTACGCCCTCGGCGATCATGACGTATTTGCCGCGCAGTTCCATGCCCGGCTCATAGGACGGGCCAGGGGTGCCGTCGGGGTTCTTGCCCATCTCGCCCGCGACGACGCCGGCCACGCGGTCGCCGTCCATCACCAGCTCGGAGGCCGCCATGCCGGGGAAGATTTCCACGCCCAGTCCTTCGGCCTGCTCGGCCAGCCAGCGACAGACGTTGCCCATGCTGACGATGTAGTTGCCGTGGTTCGACATCAGCCGCGGCATCGGCCAGTTCGGGATGCGCGCCGAGCCCGCCGGCCCCAGCACCACGAAGCTGTCCGAGGTGACGGCCGTCTTCACCGGCGCGCCCTTGTCCTTCCAGTCGGGGATCAGGGCATTCAGGCCCACCGGGTCCAGCACCGCGCCCGACAGGATATGGGCCCCGACCTCGGAGCCCTTTTCCAGCACCACCACGTTCAGGTCCGGGTCGATCTGCTTCAGGCGGATCGCCGCCGACAGGCCCGCAGGCCCCGCCCCGACGATCACCACGTCGAATTCCATCGATTCGCGTTCGATCGTGCTCATCCTTCCTCCTTGGTGTCGAGCGCATCGCGGAACGTCTCGATCAGCTTCTGCTTGAGGATCTTGCCGTTGGGCGAGGTCGGCAACGCCGTTGTCACGATGATGCGCGAGGGCCGCTTGTAGGGCGAGAGACGCTCGGCCACGTGCTCGCGCAGGTCGGCTTCGCTGACCACGGCGGGATCGTCGGCCTGGCAGAAGGCCAAGACCTCCTCGTTGCCGCCCTCGACCTTGCGGCCGATCACGGCGGTCTGGACCACGCGGGGGTGGTCGTTCAGCGCGGCCTCGACCTCGGGGGGATAGACGTTGAAGCCGCCCCGGATGATCAGCTCGCGCGAGCGGCCGGCGATGTGCAAATTGCCGTCGCTGTCGATGCGGCCCAGATCGCCGGTGCACAGAAAGCCCTCGGCATCGAAGGCCGCGGCGGTGGCCTCGGGGTTGCGGAAATAGCCGGGCATGACATGCGGGCCGCGGGTCTGGATCTCGCCCACGCCATCGGCGCCGACATTGCGCAGGCGCAGATCCACGCCGGGCAGGGCCGGGCCAACGCTGACATCGGGCACGCCGTGCGGGTTGGTGGTCAGGGTGACGCCTGCGGTCGTTTCGGTCAGGCCATAGCCGTTCTGCAGCGCCACGCCGTAGAACGCTTCGGCCCGCCGCTTCCAGTCGGGGTCCAGCGGCGCCGCGCCCGAAGAGACATAGCGCAGCCGCCCCGGCGGCAGGCGGCCCCTGCCGCTTTTGCTGACCTCGTCCATGATCAGCGCGTGCATCTGCGGGACCGCAGGAAGGACGCTGACGCCGGATTGCAGGGCCTCGACCACGGCCGGGGCCGAGAAGCGCGGGAACAGCCACAGCTCGGCACCGGCGACGGTGCTGGCGATCATCATCGAGGTCAGGCCGAAGACATGCGTCATCGGCAGCACGCCCAGGATCAGGTCGTCCGAGGCGATCTCTCGCATCCGGGCCGAGGTCTGGCCGCCAAACAGCAGGTTGGCGTGGCTGAGCATGACGCCCTTGGGCGTCCCGGTCGAGCCGGTGGTGTAAAGGATCACCGCTGTCTGCGCGGCGCCTTCGGCTACCGGCTCGGGCGTGGCGGATGGGTGCGGGCCGGCGATCGACAGCTTGCCAAGCGGCGTGTCCCACCCGGCCGCGCCCGCGATCTCGGCATGGGTGCCGGCCTGCGGCGAGACATGGTTCAGATAGACGGTCAGGCGCGGGTCGGCATGTTCCGCGATGCGGTGCAGCTCGTGTTCGGTCATGCGGGCGTTGACCGGTACGGCCACAGCATCAAGGCGCGACGTTGCCATCAGCAGCCCGACCAGCGCCGCACAGTTTTCGGCCAGGATCAGCAGCCGGTCGCCGGGGCGCAGGTCGCGCGCCTGCAGTTCCGTGGCCAGCACCTCCACGGCGTCGGCCAGTTCGGCATAGCTATAGGTGCTGCCGCCGTCATCGCGCAGCGCGGGCGCGTCCGGGCGGGTGCAGCGCTGGATGTCGAGCAGGTCGTGAACGCGGGTCAGGGTCATGGGCGGGGTTCCTTCTTGTCGGCGCCAGAGCTGCCGCGGCCGAAATCGGGCGTCGTGCGGTTCAGGCGGGCGGTCAGGCCGGCGGCGGCCTCGGGGGCGGCCAGCGCATCGGCCATGGCCTCGGCCTCGCGGTCCAGTTGAGAGTCAAAATCTCCCTCGCGGGCGGCGGTGAGAAGCTTTTTGATCGCGCCCTGGGCGGTGGCCGGGCCCTGCGCCATGCGCGCGGCCAAGGCGGCGGCATGGGCCAACGCCTGCCCCGGCGCGACGAGGTCGGTCACCACGCCCATGGCCGCAAAGCTCGCGGCGGGGACGGGATCGCCGGTCAGGCACATGCGGGCGGCAAAGCCCGCCGGCACCCTGCGCGCCAGCGAGGCGGTCAGCCCGCCATCGGGCACCAGCCCGACGCGGACATAGGCGGCGGCAAAGCTGGCATCCTCGGCCGCGACCAGCAGGTCGCAGGCCAGCGCAATCGACAGCCCCGCCCCGGCCGCCCCGCCTTCGACGGCGGCGATGACCGGGCGCGGGCAGGCGCGGATGGCGCGGATGGTGGCGTGCAGATCCTCGATCCGGGCGCGGCGTTCATCCCGGGGCATGGCCGCGCGGGTGGCCAGCGCGTTCAGGTCGCCGCCGGCGCAGAAATAACCCTCGGCCCCGGTCAGCACCACGGCGCCCAGTCGATCCTGCGCCGCGGCCTGCGCCAGCGCCTCGCGCAGGCGGGCATACATGGCGGGGGCCAGCGCATTGCGGCGGCCGGGGTTCGACAGCGTCACCCGCAGGTAATCGCCGCAATCCTCGATCAGGGCGTCGGCCTGCGGGGCGGTCATGGGCTGTCCTTCGGGCGGCTTTGGGCGGCGGCGGGGACGCGCTTGAAGATCCCGCTGGCGGTGGCGATCAGGGTGCCGTCGTCATGGACCAGCTCGGCCGAGACGAACAGTAGGCTGCGCCCGCCCCCGACCACGCGGCCGGTCGCGGTGACGCCGCCATGCCGCGCCGGGCCGACGAAGTCGATGTTCAGCGAGACGGTCAGGAAGGGCTGGCGGCCGCTGTCATCGACGGTCAGGCTGGCGGTGGCGCCCGCCGCGCTGTCCAGCAGCATCCCCGCGATTCCGCCATGCAGCACGCCGTGGCGGTTGGTGTGGCGCTCGTCCAGGACCAGCCGGCAGCGGGCGCGGCGGTCCGGCTGGCCCACGTCGAGCACATAGCCGACCATACGCTGCGCGCCGGTCTCGCCCTGAATGATGCCGCCGTCGCTCATGCCGCGCTGGCCGCGATGAAGCGTTCGAGGTGATGGTCGCTGTCGCCGAACCGCGCATCGGCGGCCAGCAGGCGGCGGGCGAGGGGGGCCAGCTCGTATTCCTCGGTCATGCCGATGCCGCCATGTAGCTGGATGGTTTCCTCGGCCACATACAGCGCGACCCGGCCCAGCAGCGATTTCGTCGCCGCCACATGACGGTCGCGGTCGGCGGTGTCGATGTTCCCGGCCAGGTTCCACACCGCCGAACGCGCCTGCTCGACCTCGGTCAGCAGGTCGGCCATGCGGTGCTGGAGCGCCTGGAACGAGCCGATCGGCCGGCCGAACTGCTTGCGGGTCTTGAGGTAGTCGGTGGTCAACTCGACCGCCTTTTCCATCGCCCCCAGCGCGTCGGCGCAGACCGCAAGGATCGCCGCCGCCAGCGGCCGGTCCAGCAGCGCGGCGTCGCCGATGCGGCGGGCGGGGGTGCCCTTCAGCGTGACCTCGGTCGCGCGGCCGCCATCCATCAGGGCATAGCCGCGCAGGCCCAGCCCCTCGGCCCCGGCCTCGACCAGCCACAGCCCGTCGGTCGCCTTGACGATCAGATGGGTCGCATCCTCGGCCCCCGGCACCAGCGATTTCTCGCCGGTCAGCCGCTCGCCCTCGGCGAGGGTCGACACGTTGCCGTCATAGCGCTGGCCGGGTTCGTCAAGCGCCACCGCGATGCGGGCCTCGCCGCTGGCGGCGGCCTCGGCCAGATCGGCCTCGCCCGCGGCGGACAGGATGCCCGCGCCCAGCACCACGCTGTCGAGCAGCGGTGTGACGGCGGCGGCGCGGCCAAGGGTGCGGAACACCATCAGGATGTCCGGCCCGGTGCCGCCAAAGCCGCCCGCCTCTTCGGTCATCAGGGCAAGGCCCGCGCCCAGTTCGGACAGGGCGGCGGCGTCCCCGCCCCGCTCCAGCGTGCGGGCGAGGCTTTCGCCCAGCATGGTCTGTTCGTCGGTGAACCCGAAATCCATGACGCGTTTCTCCCCTTAAAGGCCCAGCAGGGATTTCGCGATGATCCCCCGCTGGATTTCGTTCGAGCCGCCATAGATCGACAGCTTGCGGTTGTTCAGATAGGCGCGGGTCGCGGCTGCCGCCTCGGGCGGGCCGGGGGGCAGGTGGTCATTCGCGCCCTCGACCGCCTCGGACGGAAAGGCCAGCGCCCAGGGGCCGACCGCGCGGCGGGTCAGGTCGTTGATCGCCTGCCGGATCTGGGTTCCCTTCAGCTTCAGCATCGAGCTTTCCGCCCCCGGCACCTGCCCGGCCGCCGCCTGCGCCAGCATCCGCAGGTTGGTGGTCGCCATGGCCATCAGGTCGATTTCGATCTCGGCCAGACGCGCGGCAAATAGCGGGTTCTCGATCAGCGGCTTGCCATGGGCCTGCTGCGCCCGCGCGATGCGCTTCAGCGCCGCGAGGCCCGCCGTGGCGAAGCCCACGCCGGCGATGTTCGTGCGTTCATGCGTCAGCAGATATTTGGCATAGGTCCAGCCCTTGTTTTCCTCGCCCACAAGGTTTTCCGCCGGCACCCGGACGTCGTCGAAAAACACCTCGTTCACCTCGGGCGTGCCGTCCAGCAGCACGATGGGGCGCACGGTGATGCCGGGGCTGGTCATGTCGATCAGCAGAAAGCTGATCCCCTCTTGCGCCTTGGCGGTGGGATCGGTCCGCACGAGGCAGAAGATCCAGTTCGCGTGCTGGCCCAGCGTGGTCCATGTCTTCTGGCCGTTGACGATATAGTCGTCGCCGTCGCGCACCGCCGTCGTCTTGACCGAGGCGAGGTCCGATCCCGCGCCGGGTTCGGAATAGCCCTGACACCACCAGTCCTGCCCGTTCAGGATGCGCGGCAGAAAGCGGTCCTGCTGTTCCTTGCTGCCGAATTTCTGCAGCACCGGCCCCAGCATGGCGATGCCGAAGGGCAGGACGCGGGGGGCGCTGGCCAGCGCGCTTTCCTCGTCAAAGATGTGGCGCTGGATCGCGGTCCAGCCGGCGCCGCCGAATTCGCGCGGCCAGTTCCCGGCCAGCCAGCCCTTTTCGTTCAGGACCGCGTGCCATTCCTCGATCTCGGCCTTGGTCAGTTCCTGCTGCAGCCGGACCTTTTCCGACAGCCGCTTGGGCAAGCGGTCCTGAAGGAACTGGCGGACCTCGGCGCGAAAGGCCTGGTCGTCGGGCGAAAAGCTCATGTCCATGGTGGTTCCCCTCAGAAAATCTCGATCAGGCCGGCAGCACCCTGGCCGCCGCCGATGCACATGGTGACGACGCCCCATTTCGCGCCGCGCCGCTTGCCCTCCAACAGGATGTGGCCCGCCATGCGCGCGCCGGTCATGCCGAAGGGGTGGCCGATGGCGATCGAGCCGCCATTCACGTTGAAGCGGTCCGGGTCGATGCCCAGCCGGTCGCGGCAATACAGCGCCTGGCTGGCGAAAGCCTCGTTCAGCTCCCACAGGTCGATGTCCTCGACCGTCAGCCCGGCGCGTTCCAGCAGGCGCGGCACGGCAAAGACCGGGCCGATGCCCATCTCGTCCGGCTCGCAGCCGGCGACGGCAAAGCCGCGAAAGGCGCCCAGCGGCGTCACCCCCTCGCGCACGGCCAGATCGCCCTCAATCACCACCAGCGCCGCGGCGCCGTCGGACAGTTGCGAGGCGTTGCCGGCGGTGACGAAGCGGTCCTCGCCCTTGACCGGCTTCAGCGCGGCCAGCGCCTCCAGCGTGGTCGAGGGACGGTTGCATTCGTCCATGGTGAAGGTGACGTCCTCGTTCCGGCTCTCGCCCGTGGCCTTGTCCAGCACGGCGCGGGTCACGTCGAGGGGGATGATCTCGTCCGCGAACAGCCCCGCCTGCTGGGCGGCGGCGATGCGCTGTTGCGAGCGCAGCGCGTATTCGTCCTGCGCCTCGCGGCTGACGCCATAGCGTTCGGCGACGATGTCGGCGGTGTCGATCATCGGCAGATAGAGGTCGGGCTTGTGCGCCTCGATCCAGGCCTCGCGCGAAGGGCGGGGCGGCGGCTGCACCAGGCTGATCGATTCCACGCCGCCGGTCAGGATCGCCTGCGCTCCCTCGACCTGCACCATATGGGCGCCAATCGCCAGCGCCTGCAGCCCCGAGGCGCAGAAGCGGTTCACGGTGGCACCCGCGATGCTGACCGGCAGGCCCGCGCGGATGACGATCTGGCGGGCGATGTTGCCGCCGGTGACGTATTCCGGATAGCCGCAGCCCCAGATGCTGTCCTCGATCAGCGCCGGGTCGATGCCCGCGCGTTCCACCGCGACCGAGGCGATGCGGCCGCCCATGGTCGCGCCATGGGTCAGGTTCAGGCTGCCCCGGCCGGCCTTGCCGATGCCCGTGCGGGCGGTCGAGACGATGACGGCGTCTTTCATGTCGCGTCCTTTCCAGTGTTGGCGTCGGCAAATCTCCCGCCCTGATCCGCAAGCCGGTCCAGCAGCGGCGAGATTTGCCAGAAATAGGGGTCTTCGGCGGCAAAGCGGGCGATGTCGGCGCGGATCGGGTCCAGCCCCTGCGCGTCGGCCCAGTGCATCGGCCCGCCCTTCCAGCGCGGAAAGCCGTAGCCATGCAGCAGCACCACGTCGATGTCCGAGGCGCGAGCGGCGATGCCTTCCTCCAGGATCCTGGCGCCTTCATTCACCATTGCCGCCATGTAGCGAGACTGGATCTCCTCGGGCGTGAAGCTGCGCGGGGTAATCCCTAGCTCGCGGCGGATGCCGTCCAGCATCTCTGCAATCTCGGGGTCGGGGCGGCCCTGCAGGGACTGGTCGTCATAGATGTAATAGCCGCGCCCGGTCTTGCGGCCTAGACGTCCCGCCTCGACCAGCCGGTCGGCGAAGACCGGCACCCGCTCACGCGCATCGCGGGTGGGCGCCTTCCGCTGCCGGGTGGCATAGGCGATGTCCAGCCCGGCAAGGTCGCCCACCTGATAGGGACCCATCGGGAAGCCGAAGCCGACAATCGCTTGATCGACGTCGTAAGGCGAGGCGCCGTCCAGCACCATGTGGTCGGCCGCCGTGCGATAGGCCAATAGCATCCGGTTGCCGATGAAGCCGTCGCAAACGCCCGAGCGCACGCCGATCTTGCCCATCCGCTTGGCCAGCGCAAAGGCGGTCGCCACCACGTCCGGGGCAGTGCAGTCCGCCACGACAATCTCCAGCAGCCGCATCACGTTGGCGGGCGAGAAGAAATGCAGCCCGATGACGTCCTGCGGGCGCGCGGTCGCCTGCGCGATCAGGTTCACGTCCAGATACGACGTATTCGTCGCCAGCACCGCGCCGGGACGGCAGATGCCGTCCAGGGTGCGGAACACCTCGCGCTTGACGTCCAGATCCTCGAACACCGCCTCGATCACCAGATCGACCTGTGCCAGCGGGTCATAGCTTGCGACGGCGCGGAAGGCCTGCGACAGCATCTGGTCGCGCGCCTCGGCCGCCAGCTTGCCGCGCTTGACGGCGCCGTCCAGCATCCGGCCGATGCCAGCGGCGGCCTTGTCGGCCGAGGCCGCATCCCGTTCAACCAGCGTCACGTCCAGCCCTGCGGTCAGCGCCGCCGCCGCGATGCCTTGGCCCATGGTGCCGCCGCCGATGATGCCGACGCGGTCCAGACGGCGCGGGCTGACGCCCTTCAGGTCGTCCTGCTGCGCGGCGCGGCGTTCGGCGAAAAAGGCGTGGATCAGGGCCGCGCGCTCGGGCGTCTGCATCAGGTCGGTGAAGGCGCGGCGCTCCAGCGCCATGCCTTCGGCAAAGGGCAGCGCCAGACCTTCGACGATGGTGTCCAGCGCGCGCATCGGGGCGACCTGCCCGCGCGCGGATTTCGCCACCTTTCGGCGCGCGTCCTCGACCGCCGCCGCGTCCACCGTGGGGGCGTCGGCCTGCGCCAGACGGCGCGGCCCCGCGCCCTGACCCAGCAGCCGCCGCGCCTCGGCCGCGCCCGCCTTAACGGGGGCAGTCGCGTCGGCCAGGGTGTCGATCAGCCCCAGTTCCAGCGCGCGGTCCGCGCCGATCTGACGGCCAGAAGTGACAAGCTCGATCGCCGCCTCGACCCCGACGACGCGCGGCAGGCGCTGGGTGCCACCGGCGCCGGGCAGCAGGCCCAGCGTGACTTCGGGCAGGCCCATCCGGGTGCCCGGCACCGCGACGCGGTAATGGGCGCCCAAGGCGACCTCTAGCCCGCCGCCCAGAACCGTGCCGTGCAGCGCCGCGACCACGGGCTTGTCCGAAGCCTCGATGGCGGCGACGACATCGGGCAAGCCAGGCGGCACCGGCGGCTTGCCGAATTCCGAGATATCGGCCCCGGCAATGAAGGTCCGGCCGGCGCAGAACAGCACTGCGATCCGCGCCTCGGGGTCTTGGGCCAGGCGGTCGATGGCCTCGGCCAGCCCTTGCCGGACGGCCGCGGACAGCGCGTTGACAGGCGGGTCGTCGACCTCGATAAAGCCGATCTCGCCCTCGCGGCGATAGGTGACGGGGGTCGGTTCAGCCATGGTCAGGCCTCCATGCGGATCAGGCCGGGGGCCTGTCCTGTCAAGCGTTCCAGGGTGCGGACGGCGGTGGCGAGCTGCGGCCCGACCGCGCTCTCCATCCGCTCGATCGGGGCCTCGCGCGGCAACGCGCCGCAGGTGAATACCACTGGCTCGGCCAGATTGCTGCTGCGGAAGGGCACCGAGACGGCGTTATAGGCGGCCGACGTCCCGCCGCCGGCGGGGGTCGAGACAAAGCCGCGCTGCGCCAGTTCGTCATGCGCCTGCGGCCGGTGGTCCATCATCGCGTGCAGCGCCTGCGCGTCCGGCAGAAGCTCGTCAGCTATGCGCTCGATCTCGGCCGGGCTGGTCGCGGCGATGAAGGCCCGCCAGGAGGAGAAGGGCTGCAAGGGAATCCGCTGCCCGACCTCGAGCCAGATCGAGGCCACGCGCCGCGGCCGCCAGGTGCGGATCAGCACCAGCTTGTCGGCGTCGCGCACCGCCAGCACGACCAGCGTCCCGGTATCGTCGGCCAGATCCTGCATCAGCTCATGCGCCGGCACCAGGAAGGACAGCGAGGCCGCCGCGACATGGCCCACCGCGACCAGCGTCGGCCCCGGCCGGAACCGGTCGTCGCGGGACGACTGGACCAGATAGCCCAGCTCAAGCAAGGTGAAGGTCAGCCGCGAGACGGTCGATTTCGGCAGCCCCGTGCGCTGCGCGATCTCGGCATTGCTCAACCCGTCATCGGTGACGCGGAAGGCGCGCAGAACCGACAGCCCCCGGGCCAGGGTGGTCGCAAAGCGGGGATCGTTCTGCTCGGTCATCGCCTGCCTCACAAGCCGTTCGGGATCAGGGTCGAGATGGCGGGCACCAGGATCAGGATGGCCAGCACCACAATATCCATCGCCAGGAAGCGCATCACCCCGGCAAAGATCTGGTCCACGGTGATATCCCGCCCGGTGACGTTGCCGATGACAAAGACGTTCAGGCCCACAGGCGGCGTGATCAACCCGATTTCCAGCAGCTTGACCACGATCACCCCGAACCAGATCAGGTCCATGCCCAGATTGTCGACCATCGGGATCACGAAGGGCAAGGTCAGCACGATGATCCCCACCGGGTCGAGGAACATGCCCAGAAAGATATACAGCACCGAGATCGCCACCATCAGCAGCAGCGGCGACAGCCCGGCATCGGCCACCCATTGCGACACCATGCCCGCCGCCCCGGTCAGCGCGACGAAGGACACGAAGATCTTGGCGCAGGCGGCGATCAGGAAGATGGCGGCGGTCTGGATCAGGCTTTCGCGGATCGCGATCCACATGGACCGCAGGCTTAGCGAGCGTTCGGCGAAGCCGATCAGAATGGTCAGCAGGACGCTGACCGCCGCCGCCTCGGTCGCGGTGAAGATGCCGCCATAGATGCCGCCGATGATGACGGTGAACAGCACCAGCGCCGGCCAGGCCGACACCGCCGCCCGCAGCCGCGCCCCCCGGACCAGCGGCGTGGGGTCCACCGGCGCCGCGGACGGATCGCGCGACACCCACCAGAAGACGACGATGACATAGCCCCCCAGCGTCAGAAGACCGGGCAGGATGCCGGCCAGAAACAGCTTGCTGATCGAGGTCTCGGTAAAGATGCCATACAGGATGAACAGCACCGAGGGCGGGATCAGCGACCCCAGCGTGCCCCCCGCCGCGACCGAGGCGGTGGCGAGCCGCGGGTTATAGCCCAGCCGCAGCATCTCCGGCACGCAGATCCGCCCCATGGTCGAGGCGCAGGCGATCGACGACCCCGAAATGGCCGAGAACCCGGCGCAGCCCATCAGCGAGGCGACGCTGACGCCCCCCGGCACCCGGCGTAGCCAGACATTGGCCGCGTCATAGATGCGGGTGGTGATGCCGGTGTGATAGGCGATGTTGCCCAGCGCCACGAAGAGCGGGATCATAGACAGGTCATAGGAGTGGATCAGCTCGAAAAAGCTGTTCACGACCATGGACGAGGTCGGGTTGATGGCGCGTTCCGGGGCAAAGCTGCCGCTGCGGAAGGCATAGATCAGGAAAGTGCCCACGGTCGCCACGCCGGCCAGCACAAAGGCGATCGGCACGCGCAGCGCCAGCAGCACGATGACCATTCCGAAGGCGACAAGTCCGATGGTTGCTGGATCCATCTCAGACGGACTCCTCTTCGGTGTGGGTGGTGACGGTCCCGGTGCGGCGCAGTTCCAGCGCGTCTTCCAGCGCGACCAGCGCCAGCCGGATCGTCATGATCACAAGGCCCAGAAGAAAGGCCAGCTTCATGGGCCAGCGCGGGATGCCCAGAAGCCCGTCATAGAACTCGTTCGACCGCCACGATCCGGCAAGGTTGCGCCAGCTGGCATAGATCAGCGGCAGCACGGCCAGCAGCGCGATGATCCAGCCGAAAACGATCAGCCGGCCCCGCATCCGCGGCGACATGCGGTCGGTGACGAAGGTGACGGCGATATGGGCGCGGCTGGCCGTGGCCGCCGCCAGCGGAAAGACGATGGTGGGGATCATCAGCTCGCGGACGATGATGACGATGTCGGGCACGCTCCAGCCGAAGAACTGGCGGCCGATCACATTGGCGCTGATCGCCAGCGTCAGCGCCAGGGTCGAGACGACCGCGAATTCAAGCAGGATACGTTCGATGGCCTTCATGGTCGCACCTCCGGGTCCGGTCGGACGGGTTCGATCAAGGGATGGCCGGGACCGATGGCGGTCGGGCCGGAAAACGGGCGCGCGTGGGGATCGGCGCGCCCGCTTCTGTCAGGTCAGGCGGGGCTTAGTTGGCCTTGGGCGCCCAGGGATAGCCCTGCTCGTCGCGCTGCTTGGTGTATTCCACGATCAGCGCGGTGTATTCGTCCACCAGCCCTTGACCGTCGAGACCCGCAGCATTCGCGCGCTCGATCCACTCGCCGACATATTTCTTGCCGCCTTCGGCCAGACGCGCGCGATCCTCGTCCGAGATCTTCAGGACCGGAGTGCCCTGATCTTCCAGAATCTTGACAGAGCGGGCGTTGGCGTCGGTCAGGATGCGGGCAAATTCATCGGCCAGCCCCTCGCCCGCGGTCATGATCGCGGTCTGCTGCTCGGGCGTCAGCGCGTCGAAGCTGTCCTTGTTCATCATGATGCCAAGGGCGCCGATCTGGCCGAAATCCAGCTCGGTATAGCTGTCGAAGACCTCGTCGAACTTCAGCGCCTCGACCAGATAGGGATAGGTCTGGGTGCAGTCGATCAGGCCCGTGTCCAGCCCCTGAAACGCCTCGTAGACCGACATGTCGACCGGGGTCGCGCCAAGGTCGTGGAAAACCTTGCCATAGGCGCCGACGCCGCGGATCTTCAGACCCTTGACGTCGTCCAGCGACTCGATGGTCGCGCCCTTGCACCCGACCTGCACGGCCGATGTGGTATAGGTGCCGATATAGACCAGGTTCTGGCTGGCCAGGTTCTCCCTGATCTGCGCGTTCTCGCGCATCAGCTTGTCAGTGGCCTTCATTCCCACCCAAGGATCGGGGTTTGGAATCGGCAGGTCGGCCAGGCCATAGGCGATCATGTCCTGCGGAAAATAAACCCCAATGACCGAGCCCATGTCGGCGACACCATCCCGGATCGACTGAACGGCGACCTTCTCGGAAAACAGCGCGCCGCCCCAGTTCACGTCGATGGTGAGTTCGCCGTTTGTCCGTTCGGCGACCTGGTCGACGAACCACTGCGTGGCCTCGGCGCGCACGCCGCGGTTGGGACCGGCCTCGCCGTAGATCAGCGTCATGGCCATCGCCGCGGACGAGGCCGAGCAGAGCAGGCCGAGGGTCAGGAAACTTGTCGTCAGAAAGCGCATGATGATTCTCCTCCCGTTCCAATTAGTAGCACATTGTGCCATACATTGGAACAAACTTGCGTCGCCTCGAGAAAATTTGCGAGAGTGGCGCGGAGGCTTCGCAGAAAGGATAAAGAGTCGTGTTCAACTTGGCGGGAGAGGGCGTCGTCTTCATTTCCGGCCACGATGCCTGGCTCTACTGCGGCCGGCTGCGCACGCCCGCTGCCCGGACGCCCGCCTGAATGCAGCCTTTTCCCCCGCCGGAACGCTCTGCCCGCACGTTGGTCGCACAGGGCTGCATCATCGTCGTCATTCTGGCGTCCCTTGCCGGCATCTTCATCCACTCTGCCGCCATCGGCCTGACCGCCGGCGCGGCGCTGGCGGTCTTTCTTGTCCTGTGCTGGCGGCAGTTTACTATCGCCACGTGGTTGACCGTCGGCCTTTGCGCCCTGCTACTGGCCGCGGCAATGGTGTGCGGCATCGACATCGAGACGCTGTCCCGGGGGCTTGAGCGGATGGCTTTCCTGGCAGCGCTGCTGGCGCTTCTGGGCGCGCTGCGGGTGGTTGCCTCGGAGGCACCCGAGGTCGTCCGCGCCGGACGCTATCTCACGACCCGCCCGCCCGGCCGGCGCTATCTGGCAATGAACTTCGGCGGCCATGTCTTCGGCGTCCTGATCAATCTCGGCGGCATCGCGCTGCTGCTGGACATGACGCGGCGGTCGCTGGAGGAAACGAGCGCGCATCTGCCCCCGGATTTGCGGGAATGGCGGCTGCGCCGGATAACGACAGCCGTGCTGCGCGGCTTTGCGCTGGCCCCGCTCTGGTCGCCCATCGGGCTTGGGTTGAACGCCCTGCTGCTGGCGATGCCCGAACTGGAATACGCCGACATCGGGCCTGCGGGGTTGCTGGCAGCGGCGCTGTTCCTTGCTTGGGGCTGGTTTCTGGACTGGGCGGGGGCGCCGCGCATCCCGCTTACGTCGCGGGCAGCCCCTCGACCGGATGCCGCCGACCGGGGCGGGGTTGCGCTGCTGGTGATGCATGTGGCGCTGCTGGCTGGGCTGGTCTTCGGGCTGCACGCGGCCACCGGGCTGCAGTTCCAGCAGGCGCTGCTGATCGCCGTGCCGGGCTACAGCCTGGCTTGGGCGGCGCGGATCGGGCGCGGCGGTCCGGGCCGCGCGGGTGCCGCGATGCGCCGCGCCACCGCCGGGACGATCCGGCGCTTTCCCCTGGCCGCCGCCGAGATCGGCGTCTTCGCCTCGGCGGGGCTTCTGTCGGTGCTGGCGCTGGAACTGCTGCCGATCGACCGGGTGCAGGCGCTGGTCGCCGCGCTGATCGGGGCCCCCTGGCAGATGGTCGTCCTGCTCAACCTCTCCATGTTCGCGCTGGCCACGGCAGGGGTGAACCCGATCATCACGGCCTCCGTCCTGGGCGGCCTCGTGACGCAACTGGACGTGCCGGGACTGAGCGATGCGGCCGCGGCGCTGTGCCTTGCGGGAACCTGGAGCTGCGTCATGGGCTTCACGCCGCTGATGACGACGGTGGTCTATGCCGGCGCATTGGTCGGACGGCCCGCGGCGGTCGTGGGCTTCCGCTGGAACGGGCTCTACTGCCTGTCAGGGCTGGCCCTGTGGACGATCGGGATGGCGCTGCTCGTGCAATCGGGCCTGATGTGAGGCTCGCCCCCCTTTTCTTCTGCCACTTGGACAACGGCGCGATGGATGCTGGCGACCGAGGGCTGCGGATCGAGAAGGGCCAGACCCTCGATCAGTTCGACCATCTCCTTCGGGAAGATGCGCGTCCCGGCTTCCGGCCGGATCGGACGTGCAGGGCCTGCCGGCCCATCCGCCCGGTCGCGGGCCGGCCAGCGGCGCGCGGTCCGCATCGGGAGGCCCGCCCCGGCTGCCACCCTTGATGGTGGAGGTGCGGGCGCCGCAGGGCCATGCGGCGGGCGGCGTCCGCCCTGTCCGGCCCCATCCTCCGGTCCCTCCGTCATGATGGTCTTCCCGTCCGCAAGGGGATGGTTCACCGGACGGTCTGAGAATGCGGCGCGGCTCCCTGTAGATTTCTGCGTTTGATGGCGGAAGTCATTCTCATTTGATTGGTACGTTTATGGTATCATTGATGGGGCCTTTAGTGTTACATTCGGGCACGGTCCGCTCTGTGCGCGGCCTCGTCATGACCAGGAGGCACCCATGTCAGAGACCCGCATTGGCTACGCCCGCTGCTCGACCGACAAGCAGGACCTCGCCGCGCAGCGGGTCGCGCTCCTCGATCTCGATGTGGCGGAAGACCGGATCTATACCGATCATGGCCTGACGGGCACCAACCGGGAGCGGCCGGGTCTCGCGCAGGCCCTGGCCGCAGTCCGTGAAGGCGACACGCTTGTCGTCCCGAAGCTCGACCGGCTGGCGCGGTCGGTCCCGGACGCCCGCGCCATCGCCGACGAGTTGGCGACGCGCGGGGTCAAACTGGCATTGGGAGCATCGGTCCACGATCCGACCGATCCGATGGGCAGGATGTTCTTCAACATCCTGGCCACGTTCGCCGAGTTCGAGGCTGACCTGATACGCATGCGCACCAGGGAAGGCATGGCGGTTGCGCGCGCCAAAGGAAAGCTGAAGGGCAAGAAGCCCAAGCTCTCGGATCGCCGTCAGACGGAGTTGCGCCGCATGTATGACACGGGCGATTATTCGATCACCGATCTGGCGGAGCTGTTCGCCGTCTCGCGGCCGACCGTGTATCGCGTCCTGCAGCGGATACCGGGCGCCGATGGAGCCTCATCAGCCGCGCGGTAGAGGATCGTCACTGCGCCTGTGCAATAAGCGCCCCGCGGGCACGGCTACGGCAACCCGAAGGGCGGAAAGCGGAAGTTCGCTGCGGACGCAAACGGACTAAGGCCCCACCCGAAACCGGACGTTCGAGACGCACCTGCATAGATAACCATATTTGGTATACAGTGGTTCTTGACCATCGATCATCAACACGCCTAAATTTTCCCGCCAACGCCCTTGAACTTTTCAACGAACGCAGAGATGCGTGGAACACATCTCGTTTTTTGGTCAAGTATTGTGGATTGAGCGGGCTCATTTTTGGTAGGATCGAGTTCAACTCCGTGCCGTTTTCGCTCGCATATTCGCGTTTGACCGACGTCGCGATGTAGCGCTTGGCGGCATCCGAGTTCAATTTTTCATCCGCTATCAGTTCTTCCGCTTCCCGGCGTTGCTCGGCTTGTGCGAAGGCAAAAAACGCCTAAATCACCCCGGCCTTGTCCCCCAGTTCGTCAAGGTTTGTCTGATTGATGAAATCGACGATGAGACTTTCTTTCGCGCGGTTGCCAATACTGGCGCGGATGACACGGCGAACTTCGCCAACGAGCTCTGATTTGCTCTTCGTTTTTTTGTTGTGCTCGAAGATTAGCTCGAGGATGTAATCCAGATTGATTTCCTGGGACTCCAAGAGATCGACTTCAAAAACGACATCATCCCAGTCGATCGTTGACTCAACCTGCTCGGCGCTCGCCTTTTCGCGGCGAAGCCAATCCCGAATGTCATTATAGGTTGAACGGTAATCTTGGACCTTTCGGTCAGCAGGCATCTCGATGCTCTTGAGCTCGTCAATTTCATCATCACTGAGATGATGCCGTTCCTTGAACGCTCTCACCGCTTCGGCGTCACTCTCGTCAATCTCCTGAAGCTCTCTTAGGCTGGAGAATTCATCATAATTCTGAAGGATATTCTCAACACGGAGATACTCGCCGAACAGCTTCGCAAAGGCCTTCTTGTCTGCTTCCTTCTCGATGGTGGAGGGGTCCGGGAAACGCTCTTCCAGCTCACGTACGACATCGACAAAGCCTCGCCTCGCCTCGCCGGTCGTCTGGTCCGTAAAACCTTCCATGTATTCTGAGTAACTCTTTTCCAGAACGACGTTCTTGGTATTGGCGTTGCCGAAGAGTGTGATCGCCTTTCCCCACGGGACCGGATGATGGTCTTCGCCGAGCCCCAGAAAACCGCCAAAGCCCATCACGGCGTAGGCGACCCTGCCGGATTGCTTGTCGATCATGAGGTGGTCGATTGTGCCGATGTGGGCACCATCGTTACCATAGACGTCGGTCCCGTCCACATCGTCGGATGAGACGAGACTTGCATGTGCGGAATTGTCCATTTGATCTTCCTCATACTGCGGGACGAACCGAGAACCATACCGCCGGGTTCCGCCCCGCGTGTCCAGGATGGCGGCATTTTGCCGGAGTCGATTTGGAAATGGTATCTTTCAATTCTCTGCAAAAGCCTGAAGCGCGTCGATCACGCCATCGCTCAGGCTCTGCAAGCTGTCCTGGACCTGCGCCGCCGGGCAATCCGCCTCCAGCCGCGCGGCCATATCAGCCATCGAGAAGCTGTTAGCCCCCTCCAGGTCCTTCAATTCGTCCCATGTCACCGGCACGGCCACGGGGGCGCCGGGGCGGGCGCGCAGGGAATAGGGGGCGATTGCCGTCGCGCCGCGTTCGTTGCGCAGCCAGTCGATGAAGACGCGCCCCCGGCGTTTCGATTTCGACATGGTGGCGGTGTAACGGTCGGGCGCGCGCGCCGCCATCACATGCGCGAAGGTCTTGGCGAACAGTTTAACACTGTCCCAGCCGCGGGTGCGCCGCAGTGCCAGCCAGACATGCACGCCCTTGCCGCCGGTGACGATGGCGCCGCTTTGCAAACCCAGACTTGCCAGCATATCGCGCACATCGAAGGCCGCCTCCTGCACATCGGTCCAACCCAGCCCCTCGTCGGGATCGAGATCGAACACCAGCCGATCGGGACGTTCCAGCCGGTCGGTCCGCGCACCCCAGATGTGGAACTCGATGCTGCCCATCTGCGCGGCGGCGATCAGGCTTTCGGTCCGCGTGGCATAGAGGTAATCGGCGCTGTCGCCGTCGCTTTCCTCGATGCTGACGCGCGACAGTTCACCGGGCATCCCGCCGACATCGTGTTTCTGGAAGAAGCACGGATCGGAAATGCCGGACGGGCAGCGATAGAGCGACAGGGGACGGTGTCCGGCGAGCGCGATCATGCGTTCGCCGACCTGCGCGTAATGCCGCGCCACGTTGCCCTTGGTGCAGCCTGCGTCGGGGAACACGGGGCGGTCCGCATTGCTGATGCGGATGCCCTGAACGGTGGTTTCGGTATCGTCGGTCATCGGTGCCTCTAGTCGCACGTCGTCGGCTTTCTTGTCGTCGCGCAGGCCGAGGAAGCTGGCATGACGCACATAGCCGTCGCCGGTGAATTCGGTGAACTCGACCTCGGCCACCAGATCGGCGCGCACCCACTGCGCCTCCCGCGCGATGTCATCCGGGACATCGTGGCAGGGCGGATTCTTGCGCGCGGTCATCTCCCGGGCCACGGCCTCCATCACAGCGTCGGAAAACCCGGTGCCGACCCTGCCCTTGTAGCGCAGCGCGCCACCCTCGTGGCTGGCCAGAAGAAGCGAGGCAAAGGGCCGCCCGGCCTTGTCGGACGGCGAATAACCCACGATCACGAATTCCTGTCGGCGGGTGCATTTGACCTTGCGCCACGCCTTGCTGCGGGTGCTTCGATAGGGGGCGTCAATGCGTTTGCTGATGATCCCCTCCGCACCCGCCTTGCAGGCATTGGCGAACACCTCTGGACCCTTGCCGACGATATGTTCGCTCAGCCGCAGGGGGCCGCCGGAGGGCGCACCCGACAGCAACTTTGCCAGACGTTCGCGGCGTTCGATCTGAGGCAGCTTGCGCAGATCCTCGCCGTCGATGCGCAAGAGGTCGAAGGCAAAGAAGACCAGCGCGTTGCCCTGTTTCAACGCCTTTTGCAGCGAAGAAAATGCCGAGCCGTTGATTCGTGCCGCCATCACCTCGCCGTCGATCAGGGCCGCGTCGCAGGGCAGCGAATCGAATGCACCATCTAGCGCGTGAAACCTGTCGGTCCAATCCTTGCCTGACCTTGTATAAAGCCGAGTGCCGCCTGTGCCGAGCGCGGCAAGGCAGCGATAGCCGTCGAACTTGGTCTCGTGCAGCCAGTCATCGCCCTCGGGCGCGTCTGATACCAGCGTCGCAAGCTGCGGTTTGACGAACGCGGGGCGCTTGCGGCTGCGGTCCGGGGCAGGATCTGGCGGGGCTTTGGCAGGCGCATCCTCGGCGATCTGCGTCATGGTGCGCCCCGTCTTGACCGAAACCGCATCGCCGCTTGTAAATCCGTCGGGGTCGTCACCAGCGTAATCGTCACGCTCCTTGATCAACAGCCAGTTTTCGCGTTTCTCGCCTGATTTTCCGCGCATCCGCACCAGCGCCCAGCCGCCCTTCATCCGCTGCCCTTGCAGGGTGAATTTAAGCTTGCCGTCGCTCAGGCCCTTCTCGAAATCTTGCTGCGGCACCCAGCTCCCGGTGTCCCATAGCATGACCGTGCCGCCGCCGTATTCGCCCTTTGGGATCGTGCCCTCGAAATCGCCGTAGTCGAGCGGATGATCCTCGGTCCGCACGGCCAGACGTTTCTCGCCCGGATCGGGCGATGGCCCCTTCGTGACCGCCCAGCTGAGCAGCACGCCGTTCCATTCCAGCCGGAAATCATAATGCAGCCGCGACGCGGCATGTTTTTGCACCAGAAAGCGGCGTTTTTTGCGATCCTCGCCCACTTGGCCGCGTGGCTCCTTGGTGCGGGAAAAGTCCCGCTTGGCGTTGTAGTCGGCCAGAGGGTCGGGGGATTTCGCCATCAGGATGCCTTTTTCGACGGCTTTTTCTTCTTCTTGCCGTCGGCGTCCTTGAGGCTCTGTTTCAGCGCGCTCATCAAATCGACCACATTGTCACCGCCGCCGCCCTCGTCATCGTCTGCCCGCACACGCGGGGTTTTCTTGTTCTTGATCTTGGCCTCCAGAAGGTCCTGCATCGCCTCGGCGTATTTGTCGTGATAGGCACCCGCGTCGAAGGGCGCGCTCTTGCGGTCGATCAAGGTTGTGGCAACCTCCAGCAATTCCTTGTCGACCTTTTCATCCTCGATGTCGGTGAAGATCTGATCGGCCTCACGCAGTTCGTCCTCGTAATGCAGCGTCTCCATCAACAGCCCGTCGCCGCAGGGCTTGACGGCGGCCAGATATTCCTTGCCGCGCATCGTGACCTGACCCAGACCCACCTTGCCGGCGTCGCGCAACGCATCGCGCACGACACGATACGCGTCCTGCGCCAGATCGTCGGAGGCCATGATGTAATAGGGTTTGTCGAAATAAATCGGTGATATCTCGCAGGCATCGACGAATTGCACCAGTTCGAAGGTCTTTTTCGTCTCCAGCTTGATCGCGTCGATCTCGTCCGGATCCAGCAGGAGGTATTCGCCGTCATCCACCTCATAGCCCTTGACGATGTCCTCGGTCTTGACCGGCCCTATACCGGGAACGGATTTTTCATACCGTATGCGCTTGCCCGACGGTTTGTGGATCTGGCGGAACGACACCCGGGCGCCCGATTTCGTGGCCGAGAATATCTCGACCGGGATGGAGACGAGCGACAGTCGAAGCTGACCTTTCCAGAGTGCGCGCGGTGCCATACCGGTCCTTACCCTATGGATGCGCCGCCATGATGAAGACGGAGTGCCTAAAGATATAGATTGAGACCGCAAATTGTTCCATGTTCGCGTTCGGGAAACCTGACGTATCCCCACGATCACCGTTCTCTGTTGTGTTATGCTAAGCGATATTGCGGGTCGTGTGACGCAAACGACCTAGCGGGAGATCGGGTCTTGGCTGGACGGAGAAATTTTCTGATGCAGTGAGAGCTTGATCCCCGGCTCCCCGCCTTCGACTCGGTGCCGGATCGAAAGAATGTGGAGTTCGCTAATCTGATTATGAGCTGGTAAAGTTGCCGCAGATTATTCATCCGATCCGCTTCAGGTCGCCAAGAACCTTTAGTTTCGCCGACAGCTTAAAGCGCTTTAACGCATGCTGATCATTCCTCTGTAATTGTAAGAGGTGAGGCGTCGCGTCAAGTCTCGCCTTGGATTTCCCTGCTTTGAAGAGGAGTATGAAATGAACCGACACCATACCGACCGCCGACATTACACGGACCCATCAGGCGCACCTTTTCCGGGTCCGTCCTATGAGCCGGGCTTGGCCCCTGGGTCTTATCAGAACGATCCTGATCACCACGGATCTCATGGTGGCTATTGGGAACGGGACGATCCTCGTCGCCGCGACAATCGAGGGTTTTTTGATAAGGCGGCAGAGGAGGTCCAGTCGTGGTTCGGCGACGAGGATGCCGAACGGCGCCGCGAGCCCGGCCATCGGGGCAAAGGCCCACGTAATTACAAACGCTCGGATGAGCGGATTGCCGAAGATGTCCACCAGCGACTAACCGACGATCACCATCTCGATGCTTCGGAAATCGAGGTCACGGTCTCCGGTCGCGAGGTCACGTTGAATGGCACGGTGGAAACGCGCAACGCGAAACGTCACGCCGAAGACTGCGCCGATGCGGTATCTGACGTAGAGCATGTCCAAAATAATCTGCGGGTGCGTAAATCGAGGGGATCAACCGCGCTGCACTTTGGCTGAATTTACACTTCTAGTATCGCTTAGCCAACCGACCAGTGGTTTCAGACGCTTGAAGTATCGTCATGAGTACGACCTTTTAGCAATCTTGCCTCAGAGAGTGCGTGTCATCATCGGACGTGAGGGCTCGGCGTCAATACGAGGCTTGGCTTTCGCGGCAGGTCGACAGGACTCCAAGCGGATCCGCGCCGCGTGGCTCTCAACAGAAAGAAAAATAATGACCGAAAGGGAACCAGCTGACACGTCAGCGAAGTTGCGTGACGATATCGACAAGGGCAAGGCTAGCGACAAGGTAGGATTCCCCGACCCGGCGGCGGCACCCTTGGGCACTGATGCCGAAGCCGGAGGCGCCAGCCCCACCCGCGAGGAACTGCGCATGGCGCACCGTCAAGAGGTCGAAGGACGCGCAGACGGCCCAACTGCTGCAAGTGAACCGAGACCGGTCAGCCTGGAAGAGCCATCGACCGGCAAACAGGGGGGGCGCACCACGATTCTGCTGGTGGTTGCACTGATATTGCTGGCTGGGCTTGGTTACGCCGTGTTGACATGATTACGACCGTGCTTGAGCAAGATGTCGAACGCATAACAAAGGCCAGCCTATGTCGGATACGTCTGTTCCGTCCCTTGCTTCAGATCCACTGAAAGTTCTGATCCTGCTCGGTCACCCGCGCGGCCCCTTCAGCCTCTGCGGGGCGCTCGCGGAACACTATCGCGACGGCGCGAGGGGTGCCGGGTGCGATGTGCGTAACATCGACCTCGCAAGTCTCGACTTCGATCAGAACGTGACCTTTGCCTCGCCTCGGTCGCAGGCGCTGGAACCTTCGCTGCAGGCGATACAGAACGACATCGAATGGGCAGAGCATCTCGTGTTCGTCTATCCAACGTGGTGGGGAACCTATCCCGCTTTGCTCAAGGGCTTTCTCGACCGCATCCTCCTGCCCGGATGGGCCTTTCGGGAAATCACTGGCGGGACGGGTTTCGAAGGCCTTCTTACCGGCAGAACCGCAGAGCTTTTGACCACAATGGACACGCCGGCCCTGGTGCAAACGCTGATCAACAAGGCGCCAGGCCGCAACGCAATGTCGCGCGCGACGCTGGGTTTCTGCGGCATTGAGGTCACACGCCACACCCGCTTTGGCGCGGTGAACCATTCGACACCACAGGCGCGCGAAGGCTGGCTGGCGGATGCCGAGGCGCTGGGGCGAGGCCTGGCGCGCGGACCACGGCCTCCGGGTCGGCGGGCATGGGCGACGGTGCGGCCTTGGATGATCGCGCTGCGGCTGCAATTCTATCCGATGACCTTTCTCGCCTATCTGATCGGTGCGATGCTGTCGTCGGGCGGCGAAGAGTTCAACCACCTGCTTTTCTGGCTCGGGTATCTTTTCATGTTCACGCTCGAAGCTGCAACGGTGTTCTCGAACGATCTTCTCGATTTCGAAAGCGACCGGCGCAACAGGTTCTGGGGGCCGTTCAACGGCGGTTCCCGGATCCTGCACCAAGGCGGGATTACGCGAAAACGGCTGTGGATCGGTGCCGGGGTGGCCTTCGCGCTGGCCATGGCGGTTGCAGGTCTCCTGATCGTGGGGGGCCCGTCGCCCTGGGTTGTCGCCGGGATTGTCATCGGCCTGGCCGTTTTGGCCACCGGCTACACCGTCCCGCCGCTGAAACTCAGTTACCGGACGCTGGGCGAAGTGGATGTGGGGATCACCCACAGCGTCATGCCGATCCTCCTTGGCATGGCGTTGCAAAGTGGGTCGATCGCCGGTGCCGAACCCTGGCTGATCGCCGCGCCTCTGGGCCTGTCGATTCTTCCTGCGATCATTTTGTCCGGTGTACCGGATCATGACGCAGATAAGGCGGTGTCGAAAGTCACAGTTGTTGTGCGTTTCGGAATACGTAATGCTTTCCTGATCGCGGCGGCTTTGGTCGTGGCCGCAACGGTGACGGCCATTCTTTTGCAGTTCGTCTTGCTTCCGGGAATTTACGGGGCTGTTCCCACCGTTCTCATAACCCTGCACGCCGCCGGGCTGGTGACACGTTTCTTAAAGGAGCGCGAGAAGGAGGCAATTCCGCGTCGCATCGACGGCACGATGGTTCTGGCGCTGACCTTTATCCTGTGGTTCTGTATTTTACCGCTCTTCACGATGCTCACCGCGTGAAAGCCTTTCGGCAGGGGGTGAGATCACGTAATCTGCACAACCCACAAGGTTGGGGATCCTGTTACAGTCAACCCGGCCTCATCTTCAGTCAGTGGAAATTTGCATCGCTGTTTCCAGCATCCCAAGCAGGGTCAAGAGACTTGAGTGTCGAATTTCATCCCGACCGCGCGGGCCAAAATCCTGCATTTGGTGACACGTGGGGCGGTTTCGTTGTGCTAAAGAGAAATACACCAGACCTTCGTGTCCTCCGGTGTCCGTCGTCAGAACATTTGGCGCAGATTGGGGCGTAGACTAGGTTGTGTTGACAAAAGGGATTCACATCAGTCTTTGAGCATGATTCAAGCTGGCATCTGCGATGGAGACCAGCTTGGCACGAGACCTTATGTCGGACGAGGAATGGGCGTTCTTTGAGCGCTTCATCCTCGCTGTCCGCGCCCCGAACGGGCGCAAACCCACCAACCACCGCCTCGTTCTTGATGGGATCTTCTGGATTGCCCGAACCGGGGCGCCATGGCGCGATCTTCCCGGGGAGTTCGGCAAATGGTCGAGCGTCTATCGGCAATTCCGGCGCTGGACGTTGACCGGGCTCTGGGAGGACATCATGGAGGCCCTGAACCAGAGCGGATCCGTGCCAAGCGCCCTGCAGATGATCGACAGCACCGTGATCCGCGCCCACCATCAGGCAGCGGGCGCTAAAGGGGGACTCCACGACAGGGTTTCGGCCGTTCTCGAGGTGGTTTTACGACCAAGATCCACCTCCTCGTCAATGCACACGGGCTTCCCATGAGGACAGAGATTACGCCGGGCCAGACGTCAGACTATCTCGGCTTCGATCTGGTGATGGCGGATAATCTGCCCCGCCCAAGCGTGCTGCTCGCGGATCGCGGCTACGATGCAGACAAGATCAGAGACGGCATGGAAGCGCGCAACGTCCTGCCCGTGATACCGATGCGCAAGTCTCGCAAGAAGCGGATTGGTGTCGATCGCTCCCTGTATCGCCTGCGTAATCTGGTCGAACGCTGCTTCAACAAACTCAAGAACGCCAGGCGTGTCGCGACCCGCTACGACAAGACCGCGGAAAGCTTCCTCGGCTTCATCGACATCACGTCGATCCGCTTATGGCTCCGCCATTTGTCATGTATGGATGCCCCCTTTCGTGCAAGTGGTATTTGAACAGCTCAGGCGCGTGATCGGATGCGGTCATGTATCAGGCCTCATGGTGCGGCTCGAACGTGGCCGCAGGCCGTTATGGCGATGCGCGGGTCAGAGGCAAATCAACAGAGCGAGCTCTTCGGCTCCACGACAAATGCTGCTTTCTCCAACCCGGATCTTGTCGATCCTTTGCCCTTACTGTTCAGTGACCTCCTCACACGCCCGACGTACCGAGGCGCGATGGCAAGCTTTGCTCTGTCATGCCATCGTCGCCGCCGGGTTCCGGTAATCTTCCTGTTTAGTCATCATGGCCCAGAGACCTCGCGCCATTTTGTTCGCCAAGGCGACAGCGGCAACCATGCGTGGCTTGCGCCCACGCAAGCGAACAAGCCATCCATGTTTTGAGCTGCCATAGCGCTCGACCGCCTGCAGCACAGCCATTGCGCCGGAGATCAGGAGCCTTCGGATGTCCCGCTGTCCCATCTTCGAGGTTTTGCCCAGGCGTGGTTTGCCTCCTGTCGAATGCTGGCGGGGCACGAGCCCCAACCACGCGGCAAAGTCCCTACCGCGCCGAAAGCTGGTCAGATCAGGTGCAAATGTTTCAATCGCCAATGCCGTGATCGGCCCGACCCCGGGCATGGTTTGAGCACGACGCGTCGATGCTGCTTCCTTCGTAGCTTGGCCCATCTTGCGGTCGAGTTCCGCAATGCGTTCACTCAACCCTTCGATCGCGTTCAGATACATCTGGCCGAGGTCTCGGACCGTGGCGGGCAAGCGCGTGTTCACGTCGCCGATGGCGTCCGCAAGCTTCTTGAGCTGGGCAACTCCTCGCGCAGCGACCAGGCCATGTTCGGCAAGATGCCCGCGAAGGGCGTTGATCATTTGAGTGCGCTGGCCGACAAACATCTGCCGCGTTCGAAACAGCATCGCGCGGGCTTGCTGGTCTTCGGTCTTCAAAGCCACAAAGCGCATTGTCGGACGCACCGCAGCTTCCACGATCGCCTCGGCATCTGCGCAATCGTTCTTCTGGCGTTTGACGAATGGCTTCACGTAGACCGGCGGGATCAGGCGCACTTCATGTCCAAGCTTCTCGAAGGCGCGGCCCCAGCCATGCGCCGTCGCACACGCCTCCATGGCGACAACGCACCGCGGTACCTGAGACATGAACGCAAGCAGCTGGCCACGCGAAAGCCTTTTGCGAAATACGACGGACCCGTCGTGACCGGCACCGTGCAGGTGGAAAATGCGCTTTGCCAGATCGATCCCGATAATCGTAACCTCGGACATGGATGCTCCCTCCTTCTGTGATGGCTTCAACACGCATCACATTGGCACATTGCGATGCCGTCAGGTGGGGGCATCCACGCCATCAACATGACCTAACCCATTGCGGTTGATGAAGATTATCCCACTCAGATTGCGGTTGATGAAGATTATCCCACTCAGAACGCGCTTGTCATCGACCCGGGGCTTTCCGTGCGACTTCGGAAAGAAAGGTTCCAGACGCGTCATTTGCGCGTCGCTAAGCCAAAAAAGATCGCTCATGTCACAGTTCCATTTTCGGAGCCGTGAATCAGGCAGTGCGACCGAAATCAATGCATCCTGACCCTTCTGTATCGTAGATCTGCTAGCGTGACCCCGTCACGTGTCCCGGCCAGGACCCGTGACGGGGTGGTGCGCGACGTCTGACCCTTGTGGCATGGCCACGCTTCTTAGCCTGTCGGCACCGCCTCTCCTTCATTGTCTCGAACAGTTGCCAGCGGCCCTCGTGGGACCGCGTATCAGAAGGAGGAGAGCATGGAGAAGGTAACACACGGTCGGATCATCGGGATAGATGTGAGCCGAGACTGGCTCGATATTCACTGCCTTCCGGACGGTCAGCGTCATCGCATCCCCAATACCGATAATGGCCATGTCGCGGTGTCCGATCTCGCTCACGACCAGAGAGCCGTCGTCTGTTTCGAAGCGACGGGTGGGCAGGAATGGCGGCTCTGGTCCTATCTTCAGGATGCAGGCGTCGAGGCCCGCCAAGTGCCGCCGGCCCAGGTCAAGGCCTTCGCGCGCAGCCTTGGAACCCGAGCAAAGACCGACAGGATCGATGCCGAACTCATAGCGCGCTTCTTGGTCTTCAGACCCGAGGCAGGACGAACACTTCCCGCCGAACATCTACGTCTTCTCAGGGCCTTGACCACCAGACGGGTACAGGTGGTCGAGATGCGAAAGCGGCTTCTGGCGCAGATCCGGGCGCATCAGAAATCGGGAACGGCAGAGCTGTTCGAGGATATCGATGTGGAGTTGAAGGAGAGGTTGGATGTTGCGATCACCGAGTTGGAAAGCAGAATTTCAGAGCTTTTGGGGCGCTACAGGCATCTCGCGGACACCGCGCGGATCCTTCGTTCCGTTCCCGGCATCGGACCAGTCGCCAGCTCAACGCTGATCGCCGAACTTCCCGAACTCGGCGCTCTCACCGGCGAAGAAGCTGCGGCCCTGACCGGTTTGGCACCAGTGGCGCAGGACAGCGGAACGTTGCGTGGCAAGCGCGCAATCGCCGGTGGTAGACGCGCCCTACGACATGTCATGTTCCAGGCAGCGCTGGTTGCCTCGCATCATAACCCGACACTCAAAGCGTTCGCTGATCGGCTCCGTAAAGCCGGGAAACCACACAAGGTCATCGTCACGGCCGTCGCGCGCAAGCTCGTCATCATCGCCAATGCTCTGTGCAAAAGCCGACGGGAATGGGAGCACAGACACCCCTGAAAGATACAGTTGCTAAGAACAGCTATAAGGGGAGAACCGCACAGTACAATTTTGGTTCCCGATCAAATCCTGTAGGGACATTAATCGTCTAAGCTGTTTCGTGGAACTACTTTTCCGCTGGGGGGAACCTATCTCAAAGGTCGTGGTTTTATCCTTAATCGGTGAGCGGAGTGACTGCAAAATAGGAATTGATGTGACCAAGACATCTCTGTCTCTTCAGATAATGCGTCTTCTGACAGCACTGTTAACCTTCACCATGCTGGCGGGGTGCAAATTTCCCGCCGATCCAGACGACACGACGAAAGTGGTGAGGTCCAGCGTTCTCAGGGTCGGCGCGCTGACACAGACGCTTGATGATGTCGACGCAGACGCCATCGCGCTGGTTGCAGAGGCCCTGCAGGCAGAGCTGGAATTTGTGACTGCCGATCCTCATACCCTATTTGCGCTGTTGGAAAATGGGGAAATTCACCTCGTCGCCGGACGTATTCCCGCGAATACGCCTTTCGCAGCTGATGTTGCCTTGACTGATCCGGTGGGACACGTGGTTTTAGGGGGCGATACCGAAGATCAGGTGCTCGCCCTCCGGAAAGGCGAGAACAGGTTCCTGATCACGGTAAACCGCGCAATTCGGGGGCTGATGGAATGAATCACGATATTCCTGATGAAATCGCCCGCAAGCTGCACCGTGCGGCTCGACTGGAATGGTGGTCGATCTTCTGGCTGCTGACGATCATCACGGTAATGTACTTTGCAATGGGCTCCAGCCAGGCGATGAAAACAGCATGGATCGAGGACACCCTCAGCCTGCTGCCGCCCATCCTGTTTCTGCTGGCCCGCAAGTTCGAAAACAAACCGGCAACAGACAAATTCCCATTCGGATTTCATCGGGCCGGATCGCTGGCGTTTCTCTTGGCGGCCGGGGCACTGACTGCCATGGGAGGATTCCTGCTTTATGATGCCGCCAGTGCGCTGATCTTGCAGGAACACCCCACCATCGGAAACGTCACGATCCTTGGCTGGGATGTCTGGCTGGGCTGGCTGATGGTCGCGGCACTTGTCTATTCCGTCATCCCCCCTGTCATCCTTGGCCATATGAAGAAGCCACTGGCGCACGCGACAATGGACAAGATCCTTTTCACCGATGCCGACATGAACGCGGCAGACTGGAAGACGGGGCTGGCCGGTATCGCGGGTATCGTCGGCATCGGTTTTGGTTTCTGGTGGGCGGACGCGGCCGCGGCGGGGCTGATCTCATTCGATATCCTGCGGGACGGATTGCGTAACTTGCGCATCGCGGTGGCGGAGCTTCTGGATGGTGCGCCGCGAGAGCTAAACTCGACTGATGTCCACCCGATCGTCGACACGCTTTCCGCAGACCTCCGCAGGCGGTTTCCCGGCCATGAGGTGCAGGTGCGCGAGACCGGGCGGTTCGTCCGCGCCAATGTGATTTCTGCGAGAGGCGCTGAACTGAACGGTGAGGAAGCGCGCCAGTTGGTATCGGGCAATCAATCCTGGCGGCTGGTGGCGGTCGGGCGGCAGCTGCAAGAATTGCCTGAATATCCGAAAGATGAGGGGTGACATACGACCTGTATGGAGCGCCTAAGGGTTGCCCTCCTTTGAAGCAGGCATGCGACTGGCCGAAAAATCTCTTCGCCACTTCTGCAGGCGCGACCTCATGTCGGTTTCCGGGTAGCGGCGAAGGTAGGGCAGCGCCTGCGCAAGGTGCTCCCAATCTACGGCGGCATCATCGAACCTGCGGTCAAATATCTCGGCCAATCTTTCGGGGACCCTCATCTCGGGGTCCTGATGACTGAAGAAAAGTGCGAAGGGAGCTGCATTTAGTTCGGCGGTCAGCCCCGCCAGATCCTTCAGAACAGGCATGTCATTGTCCCGGTCCGCGCCCAGATACAGCAGCAGCTTGCGTCCGTGAACCACGGTCTGCGTGGTTGTCATAACGAAGCTGACGGCAAGCGTCAGAACGATCATGCCGTTCACGCCGACCACAACTCCCAGAAGCGCGATATTCGAATTGGCAGGCGATGTCGCGCCCCCTCCCACCGTCGAAAGGAGATGGCCTACATGCGAAACAAATCCCACGGGGTCTGCCGGTTGGCCGGTGCCCTGGTCCACTATGGAACGTGAAATCCCGTAGAAGATCATTGCCCAGGCCAGATTTACGCTCAAGATCCACCATGTCGCTACGCTCGCGACGACCAAAGGTCCGATGATCTTGTGCTTGATGTTCGTGTCGGGCAGTCGCCTGAACAGGCGAAAAGCGACCTTGGCAATCCGTATCGCAATCGGACTGCTATCGTTCGTCCCGACCGTCGTGATCAGGAAATCGGTCATGGTGACGATCAGACACACGATTCCGAGAAGTCCGATAATCGGGAGCGGACAAAACATGGGGGTCATGCGGCCCGTCTGCTGTTTGCGACGGTCAGTCGACCATCAAGGACGGCGGCCCTTGTGACGGCTACTCGGTGAGCCCCTTTGGGCGACCACCGCATCCTCCTGCGCTTTCCCATGCGGGCATTGGCAATGTCATCGACTGCTCCTTCGGCACGAGATGACGAGATGGGCAACCCGTTACGATACCGTCGGCCATAGTCGACGAGGGATTCCATGTTGTTAGCGAGATAGGTGTACAGTGTATCGCATCTGGCCTGCACACGAGCGGCAGCGGTGCGGACAGCGAGTGGTTCTTCTGCAAGGCGGGTACAATCGTGCATAAGCCCCTTCAGATATGTTTCCGCCACCCGTGCTCTGCCATGCCACAGGCACCAGCGGAGGCTTTTCGCGGGGCGCTGGAACAGCACCGGAATTCCAGTGAAACCCGGTATCTGGACTAGACCCTGAACGGCGGCCTCGACATGTCGAATGCGCATCGAGATGTGCCACCAGTCGAGGATATGCTTCACCTGGCCGTCGCCACCGATGGCATTCCGTATGAGGTTCGGGAGAGCAAGCTCGCCATCAGAGATTACCGTCAACAGACGGCCTGGCTTCCATCCATAGTCGGACAGCTCTTTTCGGATACGGCTGCCTGGCGATGCCGTCGCATTGGCGACCAAGCCAAATCGTCGGCACATATTGCGACTTTCAATCTTGCCGACCACAAGATCCAGATGTCGCTGCTGATATTCCGGTCGACAGCGGATATGCGCACCATCCAGAAAAACCGTCAAACCACCTTTGGGCGGTGCTTCAACGGGATCGCCTGATGCCCTTCGACTTTTCTCGAGTGCAGTGGCTACTCTTCCCAACCGGTCACGCACCGTGGTGTGATGGGGCGGATGGCAGGGGAGAAAGCTTTTCATCAGCCGCGCGGCTTCGCGAAAGGAATGCCGGGACCCGAGTTCCGCATGGAGCCGCTGCAGCTCCGGGGTAGCCCGGTCAGGAAAGAAATAGGTCAGCGGAGAAATCGGCCCGCCGGGCATCGCAGCTGACCTGGCATCACAAGAACAGCGGCGCAAGCGCGCGGCTTTGACCCGAACCCGCCCAAAGAGCGTGTCGAAATCGCGCGTGCGATAGTCATGAATGGCACGAACCGAGGCGCAGTCCGGGCATACGCGGCTTTCTCGAATGACTTCATCGACCTGGTCGTAAAGGACTACTCTCTGGATCTGTTCGACGATCCTCTTCCCTTCCTCGAGGCGCAGCCCGATCCCGTCTGGGCAGGTCACCCGGTATGGTCGTGAAATGCCGTCAAGCTGATGAGTGCGCTTCTCCCCGTTGTCGAAGGTAGTTTCAATTGTAATCCGTACGTCCATGGCAGCCCCACACGCAAAGAACTCACCTTAGCACGGACCGCAACGACGAAGATGACCCCCATGTTTTGTCCACTCCCGGCGGCACTGGGGTTTCCGGTATCGGTCTTTGTTTCGGTGAAACTCGACCGGCAGGTCGACCGCGATCTGGCCGAGTTCGAAACCGCCATCCAGAACTTTCCCGAGGTCGTGGATTGCTGGCTGATGACCGGCAACCGGGACTATCTGCTGCGCGTGGCAACGGACGGACTGGCGGGATTCGAGGATTTCCTGATCCGCCGCCTGACGAAACTGTCCTACGTTGCCAATATTGAAAGCTCGATCCCGATTAGGAGAGTCAAGGCGGGCATATGTCGTGGGCCATGAGGGGCAGAGGATCTGCAAGGATCTCACGTGTATTTGCCGTTTACTTTGGAATCGTAGATGGGCTGGCCATGAAGTCCAGCGACTGAGAGATGGAGACGAGTTGGGTAGCGACCTTCTTTCGTAGTCCCCGGCGATTTCCGAACGCCGCCGCTCGCCCGAGGCAAAGCCCAGCATCAGCACGGCCCGGTCACGTACCCCCCGGACACTGTCATCGCAGGTCTCTAGCGTCGCTTCGAGCACCGGCCGCGTGATCGGATGGGCCGATTTCGGCTGCCGCTCGCGCGCCACGGCCCGCCGCGCCCGGCCGCGCGCCTGCCGGATCAGCGGCGCCTCGAAGGGCGAGGTGAGGTTCTTCATGCGGTGAAAGGCCCGCCAGGAGGCGATACGCCGGTCCAGCGTCGCCGGCGCCGGGCAGGCAAGCGTCCGGCGCAGACCGGCGGCCATCAGCGCCGCGGCCGCGTAGCGGGCCGGCCCGGCCGTGTCTGAGAGGTCCACGGAATGATCGAGGACGAAGCGCAGGGCCACCGCGTCGGCCTCGGGCCAGTCCAGATCGCGCCCGAAGGCAGCCTGTTTCCAGGCCGCGATATAGATCAGGTCCCGCTCCCAGGCGCGCAGCGTGTTTTCGGGGGTCCCGCGCCGGTAGAGATCGGCAAGGGCGGCATCCTCCATCTCGGAGAGCGCGGCGGGCAGGGGCAGGGCAGGGGGTTTTGCTGTGGCCATGGCGGGCAATGAGGGCGCGATTTTCGCCGGAAGCCAAGAGTCCTGATAAGCGGGACTTATCGGATGTGATTGCAAATCATATTGTAGCGTCATGTAGGCCGCATAACATGATTTTTATGCGGATAAAGCGACCTTTGAGCTAATAATCTAGTGTATGTAGCGGGGCTCTGTCACAAACTTTAACGATGATGAAACGAAGCCGTTGTTCTCATTTTCTTATGCTGCCAGTGCCGCGAATTGGGCAAAAGGGCAGAGCCCGGGCGTCATCTGGCCTTTGCGGATCATATTGGCCACTTCGATGCCCTCGAGTCTGGCGGACGCTGGTGTGAATGACTTTAAGCCGAGCATGGGCAGGATCCGCTTCTTGATCGAACGATGATCCTGTTCGATCATGTTATTGAGATACTTGATCCTCAGCATCTCTATCACAATCGGACAGCCAAAACGCTTCAGCATGCGCTTGATCTCGGTGATGCCGGCAGTATTCGCCCCGCTATTGTCGATCACGATTTTTCGGGGCAATCCGTTAACCTCAAGGGCACGGGCGAAGAACCGGGTGGCGGCCTTCTTATTGCGCCGCTTCGACAGCATAAAATCAAGGGTTTTGCCAAATTTGTCGACTGCCCGGTACTGGTAGACCCATTCGCCCTGTCCCCCGTCAGCGCCTACTAAACCTTTAGCCCCGCCCATCTGACCATGACACTCCCGGCCAGCATGCTCATGCCAATCGCGAGGAGTAGAGGACCAGCGAATTCCTCCGCAACAATGCCCGATGTCGAGGAAGCCGACAGCAGCATCAGGCTGAATTCTCCTCCGTGGGCCAGAATGATCCCAGTCCTCCATGCGGTCTGAAGCGACTCGCCGAATATTCGGGCGACGACCAAAACAATCAGCGTCTTGCCCGCGAAAATGATCGCGAGCCAGCTCAGCACAACTGGCCACGCATACGGGATGATCCAAAGTGGCAATTGCGTTCCGATGCCGACAAAGAAAATCCCGACAAACAAATCGCGAAAAGGCCGTATCTCGTTCTCGACAGCATGGCGCGCGTCTCCCTCGCCGATGATCATGCCGGCCGCGAATGCGGCGAGTGCCGGAGAAAGGCCGGCGGTGGCCGCGACAATTGCAGACCCGAGCGCAATAGTGAGCGCGAGGAGTTGGGCAAGTTCCGGATCGCCACGCGATGCGACCCAACGGGCCAGCAACTGCAACGGGCCACGGGCAATGGACAGAGCTGCAACCAATGCCGTAGAACTGGCGATGACCGTTATCACGCCATGTCCCTCGGCGGCTCCGCTCATCGAATCGTGCAGAAGCAGGAATGCGACAGCTGCCAAGTCTTGAAACAGAAGCACTGCAATGGCCAGACGCCCTTGGGCCGATCCCAGAGCGTTCGCGCTTGCGAGCACCTTGAGGCACATGGCCGTCGATGACATGGCAACGGCCCCGCCGATGAGGATAGCGGGGACGGGCGCGAGATCGAAGATCAGATTCGCTACCAACGATACCGTTATCGTCGTGACTGCAACCTGCGCGGCTCCAAGACCGAAGACATGCTTCCTGAGCGTTACGAGCTTCTCGAACGAGAATTCCAGGCCAAGCGCGAACAGCAGGAGTAACACTCCGATCTCGCCAATGCTGCTCAGGGCAGCGCTCTCAGCAATCAGGCCGAGGCCGGCAGGTCCGATGACTATGCCGGCAAGAATGTAACCGACGATACTGGGCACGCCGATCCGTGAACATATCGTCACGAGCACGAACGCGGCAAAGACCAACAAGGCCGCACTTTCAACAAATCCGGTCACGCCATGCATGTTCTTCTCCTTCTTCTCCTGATGGCATGGCGCAGGTAAGGCCAATACCTGTAAAATCTAGACGTGCGACCGCGCCCACTGCGCTATCTGCGCGGCAGGCATCGCACCGCTCGTTCTCGCGATTTCCTTCCCGCTACTGAACAGGATCATGGTGGGAATGCCGCGGATCCCGTAGCGGCCCGCAATCTGCTGTTCGGCCTCGGTGTCGAGCTTGCCCAGGCGGACATGGGGTTCGAGCGAGCGCGCCGCCGCCTCGAACTGGGGCGCCATCATCTTGCATGGCCCGCACCACTCGGCCCAGAAATCGACAAGCAAGGGCAGTTCGGCATTCGCATGACGGTCAAAATTAGCCGCTGTAAGCGTGACGGGCCTGCCTTGAAAGAGAGGCGCGCCGCAGCGTCCGCAATTGGGATTGTCGGTCAGGCGCACTTGCGGCACTCTGTTGGTGGAATTGCACTGCCGACAAGCGACCGTGGGCATCCTGTATCCTTTCGTTGACGAGCCGGTCTTGGCGGCCGGCTGATGCAAGCGTTCAGCGCGTGGATATGGCGCGGCGGGCCTCTCGCTGCCGCGGTGCGGGTAGGTAGCAACCGATCACGCCCGCGATGGCCCCCGATGCGCCAAGCGCGGGAACGACTGAGTGGGGGTTCGCCAGCGCGTGAGCCAGTCCGGCCGCCACACCACAGAACAGATAGAACAGTGTGAATCTACCCGGTCCGAGCCGATCTTCGACGGCGGGGCCGAAGATCCAGAGCGTCCACATGTTCAAGATGAGATGCAGCCAGCCCCCCGTGCAGGAAGATTTTGGTCAGGAACGGGGTCCAGTAGGACGGGGCGACGAGGCGGAGCTGACCGAAGACGCGCGACGGCACCAGCGCGAAGTCGAACAGGAACCGGTTGAGCGCACGCGGCGGCAGGCCGCTCTGGTAGAGGAAAGCGAGAAGGCTGATCCCGACGACTGACCAGACGGCCACGGGGGGGTATCTGCGAGCAACGGTATCGGCCCATGGAAACATCTCATTTCCCCGAGCGCATGCAGCTGGCCGTCATCACGTCGTCTTTCTTGCAATTGTCACACCCGCCCACGCCGGAGGATCAGAGGCGGGGAAGGATTCGAGCGAGGCTTCGAGGACCGGATCGAAACTCTCCCTGTCGCTGGTAGACGGGTCGGCCGTGCTCTCATGCTGAACGCCTCTTGAGAGGCGGCGATCGGGGCGGAACGCGACCCGGAAGGCTCCCGGGGCATCGACGCCCCTGTGCAGCCGGTGGCGCGTCTCACCCGCCCAAGGGTTGGCCATCCGGGCTCCCCCAGCGTCCTCGCGCACGACATAATGCCAGTCCTGCCGCTCTGCGAAGTCCACGGCGCTGTCGCGATCCGGAAACTTCAGCCGAATCGGACGATAGGGATCGCCGGTGGACGTGTATCCCATCAGCGGCTCGATCTGCGGCGGCCGGGACGGCTCGAACTCGAGGACCCAGTAGTTGGGCCGAGGCGCCGATGTCATCGCGGAACGGGCAGGACGGTAGATGATTGCCGTCGGCACGTCCCAGGATGGCAGATCGGTTCCGGGAATTTTCGGCGGGAATGGTGGGCGATTATGGCCGCGCATATCAGTTCTCCCGGGTGTTGGTGGATACGAGAAGGTGACGTTCGAGATCGTCGAGTTTTTCCATTCGCCTCGAATTCAGGCGAACGGCGCGTTCGGTGTTCTGCGAAGGAAAGGCAGCAGCGTGCAGGACGTCCGACCGCATCGCTATCGTGAGATCGGCGACGGCATTCATCACGCCCTCTCCGTCCCCGTCCGAGAGCGTGCCGTCAGCAAAACCGGACTGCAATCTCTCCAGTACCTGCTCGAAGCTGGACACGACCCCTGCACTCGCGACTACAGCCAGCTTGTGGCTGAGAACACGCAGTTCATCGATCAGCTTCGCATCGTGCCTTGCGGCTTCCACGATCTCTGCGACCTTCTCGATACAGGCCATGTAAATGTCGCATTGCTGCTGGAGGATGATGACCCTTCCTTCCTTGCGAAGCTCGAGATCGGTCTGGCGATTGAGAAGCGCCGCGGTCAGAATGATCGTCACGACAGCGCCGAGGAAGATGAGCGTCATCTCCTGCGCGAAAGGCAGTATGTCTTCGGCAAGATACATCGAACGAAAAACGAAAAGGATTCCGATGCCCAAGGCAGCGGCCGCAGCAGCAAATGCCAAGTCAGGCAGGCGTTTCGACATCAGCACCTCGCATTTTCGGTGTCAGGTGGCATGCACGGCCTTGCATCGGCGTCCGGCGCCTCTGCGTCCCGGTGCCGCAGGAAGATTGGCGTCGGACCGCTGCCGAACGGATTGAAGCCGGTGCTCAGGCAACGGTCGAAGATCGTTTCGTCCCATCGGGTGAAATCGTGCTCCTCGCCGGCAAGTCGCCGGTCATCTGCCACAGCGCACATCACATCTGCGCCGACCGGGGCTGGCCGGCGATGGTGCCGTCCTTCGGGCGATCCGCCTTGCGCAGCCGCAGCCCGAGGAGGATCATCATCACCCCGAAGAACGCGGCGTAGAAGCCGATCAGCCAGCCGAGCGCGAGGAAGCTTTCGAGCGGGCGCGTCAGCAGCATCCAGGTCACGACGACACCGAGAACGACCGAGACGAGGCCGCTCAGGATCAGCCAGATCTCGCCCTCGATTTCCTTGCGCAGGCGGATCGCTGCCGCGATCTCGAGGGCACCCGAGAACACGGACCAGAATGCGATGCTGGCCCAGAGGAATGTCGCAAGCACAAGCGTCGCGACAAAAGGCGAAACAACCACGACGACGCCCGTGGCGATGCCAAGAATGCCGCTGAACATCAGCCAGCCCCAGCGTTCGCCCTTGCGGATGTTACGTATCGCGGCGACGAGGCCGAACACGCCGTCGGCAAAGGCGAACGCGCCGAAGACCAGCGTGAGCGCCAGAAGCGCTTCCGCAGGCATGACGAAGGCTAGCACTGCGATGATCAATGCGAGCACGCCGCGTAACACGAATGCCCACCAATTCCGGGACAGGCTGCACAGCATGTCCTGCATCTTGTCGGTCGGGTTTTCAGAGGCTGTGGTCATTGGTCGATCTCCTATTCAGTTCCATGTCAGGTGTCGTAGCCGGCCTCCTCGCCGGTTAGGGCGGCGGCCACGCGGCGGCGATCCTCGATCGGCTGAGGCAGACGCTGCGTGTGAGCGATTTCCCGTTCGATGGGCGCGCGGCCTGATGGATCTCTGACCAACCCGGCTTTGGCAAGCCTCGCGCGTAGTGTCGCGCCCGCATTTTCTGCGATCTCAGCGACCTCTGTCTCGGTCAGGCCGAAAAGGTCTGCCGTCTCCGCGATCGTGGCGTCTTCCAGGTACATCCGATACAGGACGCGGCGCTCGACCGGAGCAAGATCTGCGATAGCCCGGTGCAATGCCATGGCGATCTTATGACGATCCACTTCGGTCTCGAGGTCTGTGCCGCCGTCGTCGGCGATGAGGTCCTCCAGCATCAGCACTTCGTCCGGCTGGTAGAACTCGAACATCGCCTGATCCGCCTCGGTCGGATCCTCCGCCGGGGCCTCGGGTTCCGCCTCGATGGAGGCGGCATCCTCAGGCACGGCGCGGCGGGCGGCGCGGGATTCTTCCTCGATGGTCTCAAAAGCCAGCCGTTTCAGCCAGTCGCCGACGGAAAACTCCGAAGGCCGATCCTCGAAGCGGGCCAGCCCCTTGAGGATCGTCGCATCTACGATATCGCGAACGCTCAGGTAGCCAGCCGGCACAGACCCGCTACACTCGAGATAGGTCAACTCGCGCCTGACGGTATCGTAGACCGTATCGAGATGATCCTCGATCAGGTCAAAGAAGAGCTGGCGCCGGTCCGCTTCCGCCGCATCCCGCGCGGGCGACAGCGGGGCGCCGATCCGGCGCCGGCGGGCGGGACGCTTGTATTCAGGCTCGTGCTTGAGGCGCGCCACATGCCGATCGACCTGGTGGCGCAGGTCGGCAAAGGCCTTGCGCAGGACAGGCTCGATCTCGAATCCCTCTTCCCGCGCCGCGATCACGCCCGACGGCAGTTGCAGGCGCAGGCTGACTTTGATGCGCTTCTTGCCCCTCGTTTGCGAGGCAACGACTTCGAGCCGGACCAGATCCTCGCGAAAGCGCGCAAGGTGCGGTTCAAGTTGCCGCACCTCTTCCTCGATGACCTCAGGCGCGCGCTGTTGGCCGTGCCGGTCGAGATTGCGGAATGATCTAATGACGTTCATGCCTTGGACCTTCCTATAACTCTCCGAAGAGATGGCCCGGCGCGACCGATATCGCGCCGGGCCAGTCTTTTGCGCTGTCACTCGGCGGACTTGTCGTCCTTGGACTGCACCTCATCCCCACCGCTGGGCTTCGGAACGTCCGTCTTGTTTTCGGCAACTTCGCTGGGCTCCTCGATCCCGGCCTTGGCCTGATCGTCCGGGCTGTCGTCACCGGTGTCCTTTACGATCTTTTCGAACACGACCCTCTGTTCGTCTTCCGACCAGGCGACGCGGACCTTGTCGCCGTCCTCGATCCGCCCCGAGAGCAGTTCGCGAGCCAACTCGGTCTCCAGCTCCGACCGGATCAGCCGGCGCAGCTCGCGGGCACCGAATTCGGGACGGAAGCCGACCGTGCCGAAGTGATCCACGACGCTCACATCGAGTTCGAGTTCGACGCCCTGGGTAAGGGCGGTCCGCTTCACCCGGTTGAGCTGCAACTCGACGATCTGGCGGATCTCCGACTTATTCAGCGAATGAAAGACGATGATCTCGTCGATCCGGTTGATGAACTCTGGCCGGAAATGACCGCGCAACACCTCCATCAGTTCGGATTTCTGCTTGGCCTCGTCGAACTCACTGCTGCCGCGTTTCGTGAGGTTCCGCTGGATGATGTCCGAACCGAGGTTCGAGGTGGCGATGATGATGGTGTTAGTGAAGTCCACCACGCGGCCCTTGCCATCTGTCAGGCGGCCATCGTCGAACACCTGAAGCAGGATGTTGTAGACATCGGGATGCGCCTTTTCGATCTCGTCGAGGAGCACGACCGAGTAGGGCCGACGGCGCACCTTCTCCGTCAGCTGCCCGCCTTCGTCGTATCCGACGTAGCCCGGAGGTGCGCCAACCAACCGGGCAACCGAGTGGCGCTCGCCATACTCCGACATGTCGATACGGATCAGCGCATCCTGGTCGCCGAAGATCACCTCGGCCAGCGTCTTGGCCAGTTCCGTCTTGCCGACGCCGGTCGGCCCGAGAAAGAGGAAGGTCGCAGTCGGACCGGAACCTTCGCGCAGACCCGCACGCGCCAGGCGCACCGCATCGGCCACGGCGCGGATCGCTTCTTCCTGGCCGATGACGCGCTCGTGCAGCTTCTCCTCGAGCTTGAGGAGCTTGTCCTTCTCCTCGGTGGTCAGCTCCGTGACCGGAACGCCGGTGATCTTGGAGACGATCTGCGCGACGTGATCGGCGCGCACCTCGGCGGTCGCCGAAGCCTGGTCGCGCTTCCAGATTTCCAGAAGCTCGTCCAGTTCCTTCTGCTTCTGCTCCAGCTCCTTCTTCAGTTCTGCTGCTCGGTCGAATTGCTTGCGCGCGGCGGCATAGTCCTGTTCGCGCTTGATCTGCGCGACCTCGGCTTCGAGCTCCTGCACGTCCACGGGCCGCGCAGTGGCCGAGATCTTCACCCGCGCCGCGGCCTGGTCGATCAGGTCGATCGCCTTGTCGGGCATGAAGCGACCGGTGATATAGCGATCCGAAAGCTCCGCGGCGGCGATGATCGCCTCGTCGGTGATCGTCACCTTGTGGTGGCTTTCGAGCGTGTCGCGCAGCCCGCGCAGAATCATGATCGTCTGTGCGACCGTGGGCTCGTCCACATAAACCGGCTGGAACCGTCGCTCGAGCGCCGCGTCCTTCTCGATGTATTTCTGGTACTCGTTGAGCGTCGTCGCGCCGATCAGGTTCAGCTCGCCCCGCGCCAGCGCCGGCTTGAAGGTGTTGGCGATGTCGAGACCACCTTCGCCACCGCCCTGGCCGGCGCCGACGATGGTGTGCATCTCGTCGATGAAGAGAATGAGGCTGTCCTTTTCCTCGGTGATCTCCTTGAGGATCTTCTGGACTCGCTCCTCGAACTCGCCGCGATACTTCGACCCGGCCACCATCGAGTTGATGTTGAGCTCGACCAGCCGCTTGTCGCGCAGCGCCTCGGGCACTTCGCCCGCGACGATCCGTTGTGCAAGTCCCTCGACGATGGCGGTCTTGCCGACGCCGGGCTCGCCGATCAGCACGGGGTTGTTCTTCTTGCGCCGCGCGAGGACCTCGATCGTCGTTTCGATCTCGCGGGCGCGACCGATCACAGGGTCGAGCTTGCCCTCGCGCGCGGCCTTGGTGAGATCACGGCTGAACTGGTCGAGATCGGGGGTGTTCGACGGAGTCTCGACGCGGCCTTCCTCGACACCCTTGCCGACCACCTTCGTCACCTGCTGACGCAGCGCCTGCGGCGTCAACCCCAGCTTGCGCAGCATCGCCGCCGCGAGGCCTTCGCCCTCTTCGGCGAGCCCGATCAGCAGATGTTCCGGCCCGACATAGGAATGGCCAAGCTCGTTCGAGGCGATGAAGGCCCGGTTCAGCGCGTCCTTGAGACGCGGGCTGACACCGATTTCGCCTTCTGTCTTGGCGTCTCCACGCTTCGCTTCCTTCTCGATCTGGCGCCGCAGATCGTCCACATCGACCTTGAACTGTTCCAGGATCGTCTTGACGACGTCAGACGAGGTCAATGCCAGAAGCAGATGTTCGGTATCGACCTCGCTGCGCCCGAATTCCCCGGCCTTCTGTGCGGCATCCTGCAGCAGCTTGTTGCCCTGTTCGCTCAGCCGGTCGGCGATCGTCTGCCCGCCGCCGCCGCGCCGCGATCCACGCCGCGGCGCGCCCTCGCCGACAGTGGCGTCGACGACAGCGTTATCGCCATCACCCACAGAGCCGAGCGTGCCGCCTCGCAGCGGACTGTCACCAAAGAGGCTGCCGAAACCGCTCTCGCCGAAGAATTCGTCAAGAAGGGAACGCCGCCCGAACAGGGACTCCAGCGGCGAGGCGCTGCGACCCGACCGGCGCGCTATTTCGCTGTAGTGCTGATCGCACAGCTCCATGTTCTGAACCCTGCCGTTCACCGAGGCGCGCACGCGCGCCGTCGCCGGGCGACCGCAAATATCGCAAGCTCCGTTTGCCATTCGTCTTCTCCGTTTTCATTATCCAGTCAGGGTTGTTCGCCGATCATCTGCGCAAGTGACAGTGTCACGCAGCGACCGCTTCCGTTCTTTCACCTTGGACCCAATTGCCACAAGATCGGGCTCGCCCAGTGTCTCTCGTTGCAGGAGATCTTGCACCGATTGCTCGAGAAGATCCAGTCTTCCTCTCCATACCGATTCGCCCCCTCTAGCGTGAAAGCCGCGCATCTATGCGTTCGAGAAGTGCGAGAAGAACGCGCCTCTCATCGACTGATAGGTCCTGTAAGATGTCTTCCTTCAACGCCGCTCGTCGGGGATCTAGGTCTCGCAAGATTTTTTTGCGTCTTTCTCGTCGGCACAACGATCTGCGACCGCCGATCATTCGGTGACGGCGAACGCTCAACCCAGCCGCCGCGCACCATGCGGTCCACGAGTTGCCCGGCTGTCGCACTGCCGACTTCCAGCCGCGCCGCGATGTCGCCGATCGCGAGACCCGGGCACTCGTCCACATGGGCGGCTGCCATCCAGACTGTCTCGTCAGACCGGTCTCACGACTTTCATCGTCGATCCGCTGCTGGATGTGCTGGGCGACCCGATGGATCGTCGTCCTGATCAACGCATGGTCGGATGCAATCATCATTTGACCTCCAAGGATCTGTAGGCCGTCGCGAAGCTCCATCAGACGCCAATATAGATTGAAATGCTAGCATAAATTATGCCTGCGTGGTATCCTTGTGAGCGTAGAATTGAAAAGGTTTCGGGATCGATATCTCTTGCCGTGGCGATCGAACCGCGAAAGCAGTATTTTCCTGCACGACGTCGTTGAGCCACAGGAGGCCAGCAATGCTCTATCCGACATATCTGCGCCGCAGCGATCCCTTTGCGCTGATGCGCTCCATGATGCGCGATCTCGACCGCAGTTTCTGGCCGCCGTCCCGCGCGGCGTTCCCGGCGGTGAATGACGGGCAAGGCCCTGAGGCCGTTGCCATCGCCGCTGAACTTCCCGGCATCGAACCGGGCGACATTGAAATTTCGTTCAAGGACAACGTCCTGACGCTGTCGGGCGAAGGCAAGCTGCCCGAGGTTCCCGAAGGTGCGCGCTGGCACCGCAACGAACGCGGTTATGGCAAGTTTTCCCGGGCTATCCGCCTGCCATTCACGGCCTCGGATGACAAGGTGGAGGCGAAGATGGCGAACGGCGTACTGCGGATCGTCATCTCCCGGCCCGAGGAAGAAAAGCCAAAGAAAATCGAGATCAGGGCAGCCTGAGAGGAGTTGGAACGATGAGCACCGACTTCACGCAAGCCACCGAAAAGACGCCGACCGACGCGCCGGAGACCTCCGGCGGCCGCATCTACCGCCCGCTGATCGATATTGTCGAGACCGATCAGGGTGTCTCCATGATGCTCGAAATGCCTGGCGTCGCCGCCGATGCCGTCGAAATCAAACTCGAAAACCGCGTGCTGACGAGCCGCGGCAAGGTTGAGCCGATGCGGCCAGAAAACCTGGAACTTGCCTATGCCCAATATGGCGAGGGTGATTTCGAGAGGGCCTTCACGCTTTCCGAGGATTTCGACCCCGACAGGATCGAGGCCGAGATGCGCGGAGGCGTCCTCACTTTGACGCTCCCCCGAGCCCCTGAAGCGCAGCCAAAAAGGATCCCCGTCAAAGGCGCCTGAAAACCGAAGGAGACCATATCATGCAGATCAAAGAACTCATTCCCTGGGCGCGCAAGGACGGCGCGCCAGACGCCAAGAGCAGCGAAGACAACCCGATCGCGACACTCCAGCGCGAAATGAACCATGTGTTCGAGAACTTCTGGAACCGGGTCGGTCATTTCGAATGGCCCTTTGGCAGCGGCGAAGCGAAATCCGACGTGGTCGAGACCGACAAGGCGATCGAAGTATCGATCGAGCTGCCGGGCATGGAGATGAAAGACATCGAGGTGACGGTCAACGATGACATGTTGACTGTGAAGGGGGAGAAGAAGATCGAGCGCCAAGAGGAGAAAAAGGGGTATTACCTGTCCGAGCGCAGCTACGGCGCGATCTACCGGACAGTCCCGCTCCCCCCCGGTGTGGACGGCGAAAAGGCGCAGGCATCCTTCAAGAACGGGGTTCTGACGATCAAGCTGCCGCAAACGCCCGAAGCCCAAGCCAAGGTCAGGAAAATCGCGGTCAAGGAGGGCTGAGCCGGGCATTGATCGTGCCAACTCTGCGGCGAAACCGCCGTAGAACCAATCACAGCCGAAAGGAACAGACTGATGAAACTCAGGAGTCTTTGCGCGGGAACAGCTTTGGCCCTGCTGATTGTCAGCGCCGGCCCTTCCTGGTCTCAGGATACGTCTCAGGCGGAAGCTGAAGCGCAGGCGGTCAACCGGGAGCAAGTCGAAGAGAGCGTGACCGCCGAAACCGATTCACAATTCGCCGATAAACGCACCGCCCTGATCCAGGAGGCGGTCGACGCGCTCGATGAAACGAACGCTGCGATCGCCGCGATCGAGAAGGGCGATACAGATGCGGCGATTGCTGCGCTCGCGTTGGCCACGGGGAAGCTCGAGACCGTAGCATGTTGGGAATAGCGCGCCGTTGAAGGTTATGGCCGCCTGCGCAGCCACCAAAATTGCGCAGCAGGCGGCCATAACGAGAGTGTCCGACCTTTTGTGTATGACTGATCCGGTTCATGCTTCACCGAAAGGAAGCATGAATGAGCATCTCGAAAGAAATCCTGGACGAATTGCTGAAGGGCGTGGATCGCCCTGAAGATCTGCTCGGCGATGCCGGGCTGATGAAAGAGCTGAAGATCAAGCTCATGGAACGGATGCTGGGCGCGGAGCTGACAGCGCATCTTGGCTATGAAGAGGGCAAGGACGCCCCTGCCGGACAGAGCAACCGTCGCAACGGCACATCGGCCAAGGTGCTGATGGGACAGGACGGGGAATTGCCAGTGGCGATCCCGCGGGACCGGGACAGCAGCTTCGAGCCCGAGTTGGTGAAGAAGGGCCAAACCCGGATCGACGGGATGGATGACAAGATTGTCGGGCTCTACGCCGGCGGGCTGACGGTCCGGGATATCCGCGCCCACCTTGAAGACGTCTATGGCCTGAAGGTTTCGCCCGACCTGATCAGCCGCGTCACCGATGCTGTGCTGGACGAGGTCCGGGAATGGCAGAGCCGGGCGCTGGACCGGATGTATCCCATTGTGATCTTCGATGCGCTGCGGGTGAAGATCCGGGACGCCGACAGCCGGACGGTCAAGAACAAGGCCGTTTACGTGGCCCTCGGCGTCACCCGCGACGGCAGCCGCGAGGTCCTCGGCCTTTGGATCGCCGAGAACGAGGGCGCGAAGTTTTGGCTGTCGGTGATGAACGAGCTCAAGAACCGGGGCGTTCAGGACATCCTGATAGCTGTCGTTGACGGGCTGAAGGGCTTTCCCGAGGCGATCATTGCGGCCTTCCCAGAGACCATGGTCTAGACCTGCATCGTGCATCTGATCCGGCATTCGATGAACCTCTGCAGCTGGAAGGATCGCAAGGCCGTGGCGGCTGACCTGCGCCCCATTTACGAGGCCCCGACCGCAGAGGAGGCTGCCCGCCAGCTGGATGCCTTCGAGAAAAAGTGGGCCGGGAAATACCCATCCATCGCCCCGCCTGGCGTCGGGCCTGGGCCGAGGTCACGCCGTTCTACGCCTTCAGCGCCGCGATCCGGAAGATCATCTACACCACAAATGCCGTAGAATCGCCGAACCGTGTGCTGCCGAAAACGCTGAAGACCAAGGGTTCTTTCCCGACCGAGGAGGCCGCCACGAAGCTGATCTTTCTGGCTATCCGCAACTTCGAAAAGGGCGGCCGCGCTGTTCGGGAATGGGTTGCGGCCCGCAATCAGCTGGCCATAATGTTCACTGGGCGTTTCGACGCCTGACCGTATCTGATAACCGTGTGGCCCCGATCAGATACACAGAGTTTCAGACACTCCCAAGGCCGGTCATACACTAACAATCAAACTGGACCACTCAGGTGGGGCTGATCACCCGCATCTGTACCCCTCTCGCTGCATGTGGCGGGCCATTTGCCGCGAGCCGTACCAGGGCGTTTCAAGGAACTGCCGGTCGATGATTTCCATGAAGGCCAGATTCTCGGCGCTTTCCCCGCGCGGGTGATAGTAGAGGCTGGAGCGCGCCAGCGACAGCAGGCTGCACTGGCGACGGACACTGAGATCGAAATGGTCCCGCTTCAACGCTTTCTGCCTCCAGTGCCGAGGATGAGACTGGAGGATTCCGATAAAAAATCCCGTTCCACGACCAGCTGGCCGATCTTGGCGTGCAGCTTCTCGACATCCTTCTCGGAAATCACCGGCTCGGCCGATGTGGCACCGCCAAACGCCGATGCCATGTTCTCAATCGCCGTTCTCTTCCAGCCGCTGATCATTGTGGGATGGACGCCGTATTTCTTGGCCAGCTCGGCCGTCGTCAACAATTCACGGATGGCCTCAAGAGCAACCTTGGCCTTGAACTCCGCCGAATAGCGTTTCCACTTCGTCATCTGGGGTATTCCTTCGTCAGTCGCTACAGCTTAGCAACTGGTCCGAAATCTCGCGACCACCTCTATCAACTTGAAAGAACCCATCAGGAGTAGGCCGAAAAAAGTCAACTTTTAGGGAACATCCACCCACTGGAAGGTTGTTGTTCCCTTAACCGCACTTTGAGGTGACGATGGCCTATTCCCGCTTTTTCCTGATGATTACCGTGTCTACGGTCCTGATGTTCGGGTTGATGTACCTAAACACCTATCTGATCAGCCATATCTTCTGGTCGGAAACACGCGACTATATGGCCATCGTCATGGGGGCGGTCATGGCCTTTGTCATGCTGGTCTTCATGCTCGGCATGTACAAGAACCGCACGCTCAACATCGCGATCTTCGCGGGCTCCATCATTGTTTTCGCAGGGGCGTTCTGGCTGGAGCGCAGTCAGGTGACGGTGCAGGACCGGGCTTACATGCGGGCGATGATCCCGCACCATTCAATCGCCATCATGACGTCGTCCCGTGCAGAAATCACCGATCCAAGGGTGCGCACTTTGGCGGATGACATCATCTACGCCCAAGATAAGGAAATCGCTGAGATGCGCTATCTGATCGCAGACATATCGGCGAATGGAGAGGCAACCCCCGCAGGGGAGGAACCGGCAGCCGAACTGAAACCCGCTCAGGACGCCCTGTCCAGCGAGGTCGTTTCCAAGGTCGATCCGGAGTTCCTGACGCAGGCAGATATTGCCCAGGTCTTCCCGGATGGGGCCGCATGCAGCTTCACCTACACTGAAACGAGCCCGTCCGTGTTCGTGTCCGGAAACGGCACCGCCCTGGTCAAGATCAGCGGTGATCTTGTGCAACTCGATGGCGGGGAAGACAGCTTCGCGGCTGACCCGATCACGATTCAGGTGCGCGATACGGAGGATGACAATCTTCAGGATTTCGTCATCAGCGCGGGCCCTGACTACGAGGCCGGTTTCCGCGGTCAGTACACCTGCACGAATTGAGGAATATGATCATGCCAAAAGATACCGAGAAAACCGCCGTTCTCTACCGCATGGTCATGCCTGAGCACACATGCCCCTTTGGTCTGAAATCCAAAGATCTGCTGGAGCGCAAAGGCTACACCGTGGAAGATCACCACCTGAAGACCAAGGACGAGACCGAAGCCTTCAAGCGCGAGCATGACGTCAAGACGACGCCGCAGACCTTCATCGACGGGGAACGGATCGGGGGTCATGACGACCTGCGCATTTTCCTCGGGATCGACCCGCCTAAGGAAGAACAGAGCGACACGACCTACCGCCCTGTCATCGCAATTTTTTCAGTTTGTGCCCTGCTAGCACTCGGGCTGGCGTGGCATCAGTATGGGACGATCCTGACTTGGCAGAGCTTCCAGTGGTTCATCTCGTTGTCCATGACCGTGCTTGCGATCCAGAAGCTTCAGGACGTCGAGCAGTTCTCGACAATGTTCCTGAACTACGACCTGCTGGCGAAACGTTGGGTGCCCTACGGCAAGATCTACCCCTACGGCGAGGCGTTGGCTGGCATCCTGATGACTGCGGGCGTCCTGACATGGATCTCCGCGCCGGTTGCCCTGTTCATCGGGACCATTGGGGCGGTCAGCGTGTTCAAGGCGGTTTACATCGACAAGCGCGAATTGAAATGTGCCTGCGTCGGCGGGAACTCCAACGTGCCGCTTGGCTTTATTTCCCTGACCGAGAACCTGATGATGATCGTGATGGGCCTCTGGATGGGCCTGCGCGCGCTTGGGGTCTGAGATGGCGCTGTTGGATAAATCAGCTGGCGAGCGCAATCCCCCTTTCCCCGGGCACACTTATCCTGCGGCCACGGTCACCGGGATGCCGAGTGCCGTGAAGCGGTTGAGGACCGCCACCCGGATCTGGACCTCCGCCACCTGGCGGTCGAATTCCCGGGACATCAGCCGCTGGCCGAGCAGCTTCACGCAGTTCATTTTCGTCTCGACCCTGCTGCGCCGGTGGTACCCGCTCCAGTTCCGCCCGAGTGCCCGGCCCAGGTGCTTCGATGCTCGCAGGATCTCGTTGCGTGCGCGAGCTCCTGCCGTGTCCGGCTCCCAAGGCCGGGCGTTTCGACGGGGTGGAGTGAGGGCATGAACGCCATCGGTCCGAGTGAGTGCCCGAACGTTGCTGCTCCACGGGCCGCAATGGCATCGTGGCAGGCGCGTGTGTCGTAGGCACCGTCAGCCGTGACAGTGGCGATGTCCTCGTTCGCCGAGATCCGGGCGAGAAGGTTCGGCAGCATCGGGGCGTCGCCGACATTGCTTGAGGTGACCTTGACCGCCCGGATCTCCAGCGTTTCCTCATCAATTCCAAGGTGGATCTTGCGCCATACGCGCCGCTTGGAGCCGCCATGCTTGCGCGCGTGCCACTCGCCTTCACCTTCCACCTTGATGCCGGTGATATCGACGAGCAGGTGAATCGCCCCCTTGGAGCCGCGATATGGGATGGTCACGTCCAAGGTCTTCTGACGCCGGGACAGGGTGCTGAAGTCCGGCACCGCCCATCCGAGTCCGGACAGCTCCAGTAGGCTCGCCACGAAACCGGTCGTTTGCCGGAGTGGCAGGCCGAGCAAGACTATGATGGTAAGACAGGCCTGGATCGCCGCGTCGCCGTATGCCTGCTGGCGGCCGCGACGCCCGGAAGGCGCCGCTTCCCATTGCATCGAGGGATCGAACCAGACGGTCAGCGATCCGCGCCGCCTCAGCGCTTGATTGTAGCTATGCCAGTTGGTGGTCTTGTACGGGGTTTTCGCCGGTCTGCTCATGGCCGCCAGCTATCATGCTGGATTCGCGCAGTGAATCCCCCGCCGCATTTGCGCAACAAGGCCGGACATCGGACATCATCCTGTCTACAGGGTCACTCGGGCGTGAGTTAGGTCAACGCACCATGGAAAACCGGGGTAGTACGCGCGAGATCGTGCGAACGAACTGTAGCGCCGGATATCAGGTGGAACTGCGCTCATGACGGCCCTCTTTCACTTCCTCGATGATCTTGCCACAAAAGGCATCGAGATCGCCGGGATTGCGCGACGTGATGAGCCCCTGATCGGTGACGACCTCGCTGTCTTCCCACTTGCCGCCCGCGTTTTTCACATCGGTTTGGATCGACGTGTAGGAGGTAACATTGCGACCCTCGATCACACCCGCCTCGACCAGCAGCCAGGGCGCATGGCAAATCGCGGCCAGCGTCTTGCCGCTGTTGAAAAAGTCGCGCACGAAGGCAACGGCCTTCTCATTGGTGCGCAGGATGTCGGGGTTAATCTGTCCGCCGGGCAGCACAAGCGCGTCGAAATCCTCGACCCGCGCATCGTCGAGGGCAAGATCGACGTCGATGCTTTGGCCCCAGTCATCTTCGTCCCATCCCCTGATGGAGCCGCTTTCGGGGGAAATTACGGTGATCGTCGCGCCCGCCTCTTCCAGCTGCCGTTTCGGTTCGAACAGTTCTGACTGCTCGAACCCATTGGTGGACAGAATTGCAATTTTTGCGTCTTTGATGTCGGTCATGTCGAATTTCTCCGTTCGGTTTCGATACGTGATTCCGACATCCACACCGCACGGGGCGTCGGTGTCGCAGTATCAAAATGATCGTTCCAAATATAGAACCGTGTCGATATTGCTCTGGTTCCGAACGGCCGGAAAAAATCAGTCGAGCAGGGCTTCGCCGGTCTTCAGCAGCGTACCGGCTTCTGCCTTGTCCATGCCTGATTTGCGCATAAGCGTTGCGCCATAGGCCAGCGACACCAGCGCACGCGCCTTGGCGCGGATAGCGGGATTCGCTCGTTCGCCACACTTCTGAAAAGCTTTCGATCCAATCGCTCTGGTCTTGGGCGATGGCGCGCACATCCGCGTCGTGGGGCGCAAGTTCGGTGATGCAGTTGGCGAGAAGGCAGCCGTTTTCGCCCCCGCCATTCGCGATCAGCATCAGCATAGCGTGAATAGCCTCGCGCGGGGACCCGGCAGCTTCGGCGATCCCGGCCATCTTCTCCCGGTTGATTTCGCAGTAGTGACTGACAGCTGCCATCAGCAGATCCCGCTTCGAGCCGAACGCATCGGAAAAGCTCGACCGGCTTAGACCTGTCGCCTCCAGCAGATCCCGACCGAAGTCGCTTCAAAGCCGTTCTTCCAGAAAACTTCTATCGCGGCATCCAGCGCCGTCGCGCTGTCAAAACCTTTTGGACGGCCCCGTCGCGCCGACCCGATTGCCCTATCATCGTCGTGTGAAATCAATTTTTTATCCATGCAGCTGCAGTCGATACCGCCTGGTCAAATTACCGCATCTAGAACTGCATAGCGATGACCCGTTTCGACCGCTTAACCCAGACGGTCGGTCAGGCAGGCGCAACCGAGGTCAGCTTTGTTCGCGGTTCGGTCGCTGCTCCTAAGGGTTTTGCTGCGCGGCATGCGAACGACCGAACCCGCAGCTGCGATGCGGCATGAAAACTTGCGGCGCCACAGCGAATATTCCGCTGCTAGCGCGCGCAGCAAGAATTTGACGCTTCTGCAACGGGCTCCTTCCGGACGTTCTCCGCAGCGCAGTATGGGCCCAAACCCGTACGTTTTTGTCACCGGCGCTTACCACCGTTTGTGGCAAGAGCGAACGAATAGAGGGCCGCTAGGAACCGAAGCAGCCTCCCATGGTGCGTGCGAAGGAGAATGTGCTGCCCCTTCGCCCGACAGTCGGTTGACCTCGGATTAAGTGTACCTGGAAGTCGGCGGTCACGCCCCATTGATTTTGCCCTTGCGCGGTGTCGCGGTGGGATGAAGCGGATGACGGTCGGTAGCTCGTCAGGGACTACGAGACGAGGTCCCTATGCATCCCAGCCCTGCTGGGCGTAAGCCCACGGCATCAGGGCATCGATGTCCTTGTCGAGATGGCCATTGGCCAGTTTCGTGAACAGATCGCGCAGGTAGGCATAGGGTTCGACACCATTCATCTTGCACGAGCCGATCAGGCTGGCGAAGCGGGCCCAGTTTTTTCCGCCCTCATCGTGGCCGGCGAATAGCGCGTTGCGACGGTTCATGGCGGGGCTGCGGATGGCGTTTTCGACGAGGTTGGAGTCGATGTCGACGCGGCCGTCGTCGAGAAACAGCCGGAAGCCATCCTGACGTTTCAGCATGTAGGCCATGGCCTCGCCGAGGTCGGATTTGTGCGAGACCCGTGCGGCCTGGGCCGCCAGCCAGGCGAAGAACTCATCGACCAGCGGGCGGGACAGTTCCTGACGCACGGCTATGCGACGATCCGGGTCTGAGCCACGGATGGCCTCCTCGATCTTGTAGAGGGCGGCGATCCGCAAGAGCGCCTCATCGACGATGGGTGATCCCTTCTTCGGTATGGCCTTGATCAGCTTGCGCCGACCGTGCGCCCAACAGAATGCCAGCCGCAGCGGATCGCCGCCCGTGCGTTTCGGCGTGGCCAGATGGGTATAGGCGCCATAGGCATCGACCTGGATCGTGCCATTGAAGCCGTTGAGGATTTCAGCGGCGTATTCGCCCTTTCGCCCGGGCCGGTAATGGAACACCACGCCGGGCGGCGCGGGGCCGTTCCAGCCACGATCATCGCGCAGCACCGCCCAGAGATAACCTGTCTTTGTCCTGCCCTTACCTGGATCCAGCACCGGGGCGGTGGTTTCATCGACATAGAGGTGCGTGCTGTCGGTCATCAACTGCTTGGCCATGTGATCGACTATGGGGGCGATCAGCGCCCCAGTCCGGCCCATCCAGTTGGCCAGAACCGACCGATCGATCGGCACCCCGTGCCGGGCCATGACCACGGCTTGCCGGTTCAACGGCATGTGTTCCGAATGCTTGGAGACGGCAATCTGCGCCAGAAGCGCTTCGGTCGGCCAACTGCCTTCCAGCAGATGCGCGGGGGCTTTGGCCTGCACCACACCTGTGCGCCCCTTGGGGCAGGCATATCGGGGTCGCACCGTGACGATGACCTGATAGCGCGCGGGGATGTAATCCAGCCGTTCGCTACGGTCTTCGCCGATCCGGACCATGTCGCCGCAGCCGCAGGGGCAGGCAATGCTGTCGGGTTCGACCACGCGCTCGATACGCGGCAGGCTTTCGGGCAGCGCCCGTGCCTTGCGAGGGGCGCGCGGCTTGCGCTTCTCGGGATCACGTTCGCTGGCCGCGATCTTCTCTTCGACAGCGGCGATTTGCGCCTGCGTCTCGGCAATCGCGGTTTCCAGGTCTTCCAGCGCCAGTTCCAGCTGCGCGGGGTCCAGCTTTTCCGATTTCGGTCCGAACTTCGCGCGCCGGTAATCCTGAACCTGGCCTTCCAGCTTCTCGATCAGCTCCTTGAGCTCGGTGATGAAGGCCTCCTTCTCGGCCACCACCGCCTGTTGATGCTGGCGCGCCGCACGTTCGACCGAAAGCTCGAACTGAACCGCCGCAAAGGCCTTCACCACCTCGGGCGGCAGGTCCGGGAATTGACTGAGATCGAAGGTCTGCGACATACGCATTTCTACCCGATCGGGGACAGAAAGCCCAACAAAACAACACCAAAACTCACCCGGTGAGTCATCCTGCCGCAGTCGGGGCCTGCACCCGACGCGCAACCGTCCGGCGCCAATCCAAGCCTTCGAACATGGCTTCCGCCTGCGCCCGAGACGCCCGCATCACCCCATCCTGAACCTTCGGCCAGGCGAAGCTGCCATGTTCCAATACTTTGTAAATCAGCACCATGCCGGTGCCATCCCAGACCAGGATCTTCAGCCTGTCCCCGCGCTTCGAGCGGAACACCACCGTCACACCCGAATACGGATCCAGCTTCAATTCGGTCTGCACCATCAGTGCCAGAGCATTATGCCCGCAGCGAAAGTCCACCGGGCGTGTCGCGATCAGGATCGGCAGCCGCCCGCCAGCGACAATCACGACGCCCCTCGCAACGCCTGCACCAGTGCGGCCGCGCGTTCCACTGCAACATCGCCGGGAATCCGCAGCAACAGATCGCGTCCGACCTCAATCACCATCACCCCGGAACAACCCTGTGCATCAACGCCTCTTGAGGGCACCGGCTGATCGGAAGCTTCAGGCAAAATCGACAGCGGCACGAAGGCAGGTTCTGCCACCGCCGAGCCTGAGGATGTGGTCAGCCCGTCCATCAGGTCACCAGGGAGTGCCAGCCGACCCTGCCGGGCATGGCGACGCCAATCTGACAGGTGATGGGGCAGAATGTCATAGCGCGCTGCCACATCGACAACCCGGACACCCGGCAGAAGGCTCTCGGCAACAATCCGTGCCTTCAACTCAGCTGGCCACCGCCGCTTGCCTCGTCGCCGCGGTTCGACAACCTCGCACCGGCCCATGAACCCATCACCACCATCCGCCATGCGCAACCTCCATCTGCTCAAGCAGACCCTATCGCAGGCGCGTCAGGCGTCAGAAACACATCAATTCAATGGGGCGTGGCCGCCGCTTACAGTGTACCTGGAAGTCGGCGGGCTGGTCATCTGGCTCTGGAATACGCTGATCAAGCTGCACTCGACCGGCTCTGTTAGCCGGACTGAATTGGCGTGACGGCAATCCCCCTCTCGAAGTACGCTACGAGGTTTGGACCTGTCGCGGTTTCGTTCCGGTCTTCTGAGAGCGATGCTCTCACCAAAGGAGACAGGATATGGCAGCGACACACAGCGCGGAATTCAAACGGGATGCGGTTCGCATTGCACTCACCAGCGGCCTGACACGGCGTCAGGTTGCGTCTGATCTAGGGGTTGGGCTTTCGACGCTCGGCAAGTGGATCCGGGGCTTCCACATATTTTCACCCTTTGTATGCAGAAAAACTTGCAATTTGCGTTCAGTGTATGGCTAATGTCCGGCCCGGACAAGCCGCCCGGATGGCCCGAAGTCAGGCGCCACGGTCGCGCTCATTATGCGCCCAGAGATAGGCGACAAAAGCCCCCTTGACGAAGCGAAGCAAGACCAGCGTCAGAACGGAAATCAGAACGGTGAGGACCACAAAGAAGGTCAGCGGATCGGGCTTGAACAGCACCCAGCCAAAGCCGATGGCGGGGATCAGCAGCAGCATGACGATCGTCATGGTGAAGAAGGCCGGCCCATCCGCCGCCCGGTAGGTCCCAAGCGGCTCATGGCAATGTCCGCATTCGGGCACCACCTGCAAGTAGCCCGTGAACAGGCGGCCTTCTCCGCAATTGGGACAGCGGTTGAACGTGCCCCGCCAGATTGCGGTCTTTCTGTCTCGTTCTTCGCTCATAATTGTCTTTCCTTTCATGCGGACATTCGGGTCATGTCCTGCTGATCAGCCCCACCTGAGTGGTCCAGTTTGATTGTTAGTGTATGACCGGCCTTTGGTCCATTGGGATGAGGCTTTCGGGGGCCGGTGGGCTGGCTCATGTGTTGGTCGGCAAATACGCCGACCATCTTCCGTTATATCGCCAGAGCCAGATCTTCGACCGTGAGGGGCTCGACATCGACAGATCGACCCTGGCCGACTGGGTCGGCAAGTCTACTGCCTTGCTTGAACCCCTCGCTGACGCCATCGGCCGCTATGTCCTGTCGGCCGAGGCGATCTTCGCCGACGACACGCCCGCGAGCATGCTTGCCCCCGGCACCGGGAAGACCCAGACGGCACGGCTCTGGACCTATGCCCGCGACGAACGACCGTGGGGCGGGCAGGCCCCACCGGCCGCCTGGTATCGGTTCTCCGGCGACCGCAAGGGCCAGCACCCGAAGGACCATCTCGCCCGCTTCTGAGGATGGATGCATGCCGACGGCTATGCCGGGTTCGAGGACTTGTATCGGACCGGAGCGATCCGCGAGGTCGCCTGCATGGCCCATGTCAGGCGCAAGTTCGTCGACATCCACCGATCGCAGGGTTCCCCGATCGCCGAAGAGGCCATCGGCCGGATCGCGCAACTCTACGCCGTCGAGAAGGAAGCCCGAGGGTCGCCACCGGATGTCCGGGTCGAACTTCGCAAGGCACATGCGGCCCCGATCTTCGACAATCTGGAGGTCTGGCTGGCCCTGCAACTCACCACGATCTCTGGCAAATCCCCGCTCGCGGCCGCCATCCGCCATGCCCTGACCCGCATGGAACGCCTGCGCCCCTATCTCGACCACGGCATCCTCGAACTCGACAACAACGCCGCCGAACGCGGCATGCGCGCCATCGCCCTCGGCCGCAATAACTACCTCTTCGTCGGTTCGGAGGCGGGCGGCAAGGCCGCCGCCATCGCCTACACGCTGATCGAAACGGCCAAGCTCAACGCCATCGATCCCCACTCCTGGCTCGCCGACACTCTGGCACGTATCCCTGATTACAAGATCACAAAGGTTGATGACCTGCTGCCTTGGAAATGGCGCGGGTATGGCTGCGCCGCACAGGTAGGTTTGCCTGCCTCTCCCGGTGGAAAACATACATGCCGGAGCCAAGGATCACGAGCGTTCCAAAAACCGTCACTTCATCCGGAACATCGCCGAAGGCGAAAAGACCGATGAACGTCGCTCCAAGAATTTCGAGATACTGAAAGGGTGCCAAAACGCTGGCTTCGGCCCGGCTGAAGGCATACGCGATCAACAGGAAGGTGGTCGCTGCCAGAACGCCAGCCCCGGCGAGACTCAACGCAATCTGCGGGTTCAGGCGGCTGAGCATCTTATGTAGATCCGAGGTCATCAGCATGAGCAACACCAGCGTGATGCAAGCATAAGCAGCGGACCCGAGTTGGAACGTCAGTGCGGAGGCAGTTCGCGTCGCCCTACGTGTGATGATCATGTTCAGCGCATAGGCGACTGCGGCGGCAACTGGCAGAAAAACTGTTAGACCAAAGGTTGCAAAATTTGGTCGCAGGATCAGAAGAACACCTAACATCCCGATTCCGATCGCAGCATAGCGATGCGGTCCGGGTTTTTCTCCGAGCAGAAATCCTGCGAGAAGTGTTAAGAGCAACGGCTCGATGAAGAAAATTGCGATAGCCGTCGCAATGGGCATGGTTTTGAAGGCTGCAATCAGGCTCAGGCTGATAACCGAAACACATTGGCCTGAGAGAAACGACCATATCGAGAAAGGACGCCCTGAGAGGCGATGACGCATCAGCATAAAAGCCCCAGCTAGAAAGCCAGCCTGCACAAGGGCTCGGAGCGCCGCAATCTGTGACGGTGGCAGAGTGCTCGTCAGGGATTTTGTGATGGCATCACCTGCCGGTAGAAGAAGCATTGCAAGTGACATGGTGATCATGCCGAGCAGAGGGGGGGAGGACTGGCGCAGCGGCGCCTGAACGATAACAGACATCTCGAACTCCCTCGCCGTAGCTTTGCTACGGCTCAAGATCCGGGCGTGCAGGACTGAATGATGGAAGTGCTTCGCGACGCCATCGCAAGCAGACTGTCTGCTTAAGGGAGATAAGAGGCCACTGTCAACGGCGTGAGCGGCATATCTTATCTTCTGGTTAACACGACGCGGCCTCTGGCCATGTCTGAACGGGGCGGTTGTTGTTCATGACTGACCTCTTCCCTGTTGGACTGGCCGGCGAGCTGGATGTCGCCGGCCTTTTTCTAAATCAAACTGCGGCCCTTGCTGCGGCCTTTGCGCCATTCCTTCCAGAATGCGCTGACCAGTACAAAGAGGACGCCTGCGACGATGAGGGGCCAGATCAAGGTGTAGATCGTCAGAATGGTGGGGGACATGATCTTCTCCATTCAGGTTGTTGCAGGGGTATCGTCAAAACTTCCGGCCTCATGGCGAATTCTTGCAAAGTCGAACGAGTTTCGATTGTTCCAAGACAAGGCGACACAGAGGATCATGCTGACGGCATACGCGATAAGCGACGCAGTCAGGATCGGATAGATATGCAGGAACCCCATGCCAAAGGGCAGGACGGCAAGGCTTGCGATGACGCCCGCAGCAATCCCGGCTCGGCTTCCGAGGAAGCCGAAGAACATCAGTCCGGCGATTACGCCGATCCCGACGATCGCCAAGAGGTCCGTGACGATGGTGACGCTGCCTTCAAGCGGCACCCAGCCGAAGCGGACGGGAAAGAAGCAGGCCAGCGCCGCCAGCACTGATATGGTGAAGGCACGGTTGGTGACCTTGTTCCAGTAGAAGCTGGCAATGACCGGAAAGACCAGCGCGCCCCAGATCGCCCCAACCAGAACCAGCAGTTCCAGAATGTTGAATTGGACGCTGGCAAAGAAAAGCGCGGCCGCCGTCGCGGCTATCATCGTCAAACGCCCGATCAGCAGCATCTTGCGCGGATCGGCTTCACCGTCTGCTGCGATGTTGCGACCATAGATGTCGGTCATCACGATCGAGGACATGGCCGCAAGGTCGGAATCCGCGGTCGATGCAAGGGACCCGATGACCATTACGAAGAACACGCACAGCAGGACGGGCCCGAGATAGATCGACGCCAGTTGCGGGATCAGGTTATTGGTGTCACCGTTCATCGGATCGACACCTATATAAAGAGCCAGAACGCCCAGGATGCCGACCCCGATCACCGTGGCTCCGTAGCCGACCGTCGCTGTAATGAAGGTCTGCTTGATCTTGTCCTCGCGCACCGCGAACAGGCGCTGTGCGATTGTCTGGTTGCCGATCGCATAGGCCAGAACGGCCGCGATATAGGGGGCTCCCTGATTGAAGAACGCTTCAGAGGAGAAGAAGCTCTGCTGCGCCGCGGTCAGATTGATACTGTTTTCCGCAAAGATAGCGGGGCCACCGGCTGAGAAAAACACGACCGGTACAATCACCACGACAGCACCGAGCATGGCGCAAACCTGGATAAAGTCGGTCAGGATAGACGCGCGCACACCGGACCAGAGGGTGTAGAGCAGAACGCCTGTCCCGATCATCAATATACCCGCGCTGAACGATAGAGGCGATAGCATCGAGATCAGCGCACCCCCTGCGATGAAATTCGACGTAAGGCTGAGAAGGCTGCCCAGAAGGTTCGACCCCGCAAGGATGAGTTGGCTTGAGCGGCCATGACGGGCATGCAGGATTTCAGCCAGCGTATGCGCATGCGGGGCTAGACTGCGAATACGGCGGCCGAAGGGATAGATGAACAAGATCATCAGAGCACCCCAGAGACCGTAGTGGATGGGACCGGATATTCCGTAGGTGTAGCCGGATGTTGCTGAAGCGTAGAGCGACGAGGCCCAAATCCAGGTGGCTGTCATGGATGCAGCTGAAATACCGAACCCGACTTGGTTGCCTGCAGTCATGTAGTCGTCGGCATTTTCTTTCTTACGTCCGATCGAAAGCGAGAGCAGGAAGGTGCCCCCGAAAAATATCAACATCAAAAGAAGGATGAGTGACGTACTTAAGCTATTGAGTTGCATTTCTACCTTTGCGTCGTTTCCATCATTTTCCGGCCACGGCGCTGTTGCTGTGCGCGTTGCGACAACAGGTAAGAATGTGCGGGCGACATGATGTTGAAGTCTGAAAAAGACCCATCAAGTAACGTTTGCGTCCCGGCTGCCGAGGCCGCAGAAGTCTTTAGACATTTACTTCCCAGATTACAAACGTGAGATTTCGGTCAAAAACGGTGGTAAGCGCCGGTGACAAAAACGTACGGGTTTGGGCCCATACTGCGCTGCGGAGAACGTCCGGAAGGAGCCCGTTGCAGAAGCGTCAAATTCTTGCTGCGCGCGCTAGCAGCGGAATATTCGCTGTGGCGCCGCAAGTTTTCATGCCGCATCGCAGCTGCGGGTTCGGTCGTTCGCATGCCGCGCAGCAAAACCCTTAGGAGCAGCGACCGAACCGCGAACAAAGCTGACCTCGGTTGCGCCTGCCTGACCGACCGTCTGGGTTAAGCGGTCGAAACGGGTCATCGCTATGCAGTTCTAGATGCGGTAATTTGACCAGGCGGTATCGACTGCAGCTGCATGGATAAAAAATTGATTTCACACGACGATGATAGGGCAATCGGGTCGGCGCGACGGGGCCGTCCAAAAGGTTTTGACAGCGCGACGGCGCTGGATGCCGCGATAGAAGTTTTCTGGAAGAACGGCTTTGAAGCGACTTCGGTCGGGATCTGCTGGAGGCGACAGGTCTAAGCCGGTCGAGCTTTTCCGATGCGTTCGGCTCGAAGCGGGATCTGCTGATGGCAGCTGTCAGTCACTACTGCGAAATCAACCGGGAGAAGATGGCCGGGATCGCCGAAGCTGCCGGGTCCCCGCGCGAGGCTATTCACGCTATGCTGATGCTGATCGCGAATGGCGGGGGCGAAAACGGCTGCCTTCTCGCCAACTGCATCACCGAACTTGCGCCCCACGACGCGGATGTGCGCGCCATCGCCCAAGACCAGAGCGATTGGATCGAAAGCTTTTCAGAAGTGTGGCGAACGAGCGAATCCCGCTATCCGCGCCAAGGCGCGTGCGCTGGTGTCGCTGGCCTATGGCGCAACGCTTATGCGCAAATCAGGCATGGACAAGGCAGAAGCCGGTACGCTGCTGAAGACCGGCGAAGCCCTGCTCGACTGATTTTTTCCGGCCGTTCGGAACCAGAGCAATATCGACACGGTTCTATATTTGGAACGATCATTTTGATACTGCGACACCGACGCCCCGTGCGGTGTGGATGTCGGAATCACGTATCGAAACCGAACGGAGAAATTCGACATGACCGACATCAAAGACGCAAAAATTGCAATTCTGTCCACCAATGGGTTCGAGCAGTCAGAACTGTTCGAACCGAAACGGCAGCTGGAAGAGGCGGGCGCGACGATCACCGTAATTTCCCCCGAAAGCGGCTCCATCAGGGGATGGGACGAAGATGACTGGGGCCAAAGCATCGACGTCGATCTTGCCCTCGACGATGCGCGGGTCGAGGATTTCGACGCGCTTGTGCTGCCCGGCGGACAGATTAACCCCGACATCCTGCGCACCAATGAGAAGGCCGTTGCCTTCGTGCGCGACTTTTTCAACAGCGGCAAGACGCTGGCCGCGATTTGCCATGCGCCCTGGCTGCTGGTCGAGGCGGGTGTGATCGAGGGTCGCAATGTTACCTCCTACACGTCGATCCAAACCGATGTGAAAAACGCGGGCGGCAAGTGGGAAGACAGCGAGGTCGTCACCGATCAGGGGCTCATCACGTCGCGCAATCCCGGCGATCTCGATGCCTTTTGTGGCAAGATCATCGAGGAAGTGAAAGAGGGCCGTCATGAGCGCAGTTCCACCTGATATCCGGCGCTACAGTTCGTTCGCACGATCTCGCGCGTACTACCCCGGTTTTCCATGGTGCGTTGACCTAACTAACGCCTGAGCGACCCTGCAGGCCGGACAATGTCCGATTTCGCACGTTAGCGTAGCAGCCGGAACGGAGCTGCTCATTCGCGTCGAAGGCGACGGCACGGACGTTGTGGTGATGCAGCGTCGGCCACTGGGACATGACATGTAGAAATAGCAGACGGCCGCGCTGACTGAGGCGGGTTTTCGCGTGATCGCCCCGTGTCGCCGGGGCTTCGGTCATTCCGAACATGCGGGCGGGTGCTATGATGATGACACCATGACAGATAATCTTGTGGCAGCAATGACGGGAACGGACGCGACGGATGCGGCGCTGGTCGGGTTCTCCGTAAGCGGCGCCTGTGCCCCACCTTCCTTGTTTTCACACGGTCTGAGATTTCGCGCCTGACGGAGATTGTGCGGGAGTTTCGCGATGGCGACTACGTTGGAGTTTCTCAGGGACTATGGGGTAGACATCCGACCGAACGGGCAGCGGCGCTGGCCGGATGAGATCAAGGCGCGGATCGTGGCCGAGAGCTTGAATCCGGGGGCGACGGTTAACGCGGTCGCGGCGCGATATGGGCTTCGGGCGAACCATCTGTCGGAATGGCGCAGTCGGGCGCGGGATGGCCGCTTGGTTTTGCCTGCAGACGAGGATGACGGCCTTTGTTTTGCGCCGATCGTGCTGCCTGACCGGGGCCTTTCCGCCCCTGTTCCGGTTCTTTCAGGTCCGTCGGGCAAGTCCGAAGCGCTAGATACTGGAGCCATCGAGATTGCTGTAGGCCAGATGACCATCCGGCTGGATAGCGCCACGCCTGCCGCACGCATTGCCGAGATCATGTTGGCGATCGGATTGCGGTCATGATGTTTCCCTCCAATCGTGTGCGGGTTCTGGTCTCGACACAGCCCGTCGACTTCAGGAAGGGCCATGATGGTTTGGCGGCACTGGTGTCATCGGTGCTGCGCAAGGATCCGTTTACCGGCACGGTCTTTGTGTTCCGCTCGCGCCGGGCGGACAGGTTGAAGCTCTTGTATTGGGACGGCACGGGTCTGGTGATGGCCTATAAGCGGCTGGAGGATGCGAGTTTTACCTGGCCCGCCATCAAGGACGGGATGATGGCGCTGAACCATGCCCAGTTCGAGGCGCTGCTTTCCGGTCTGGACTGGCGCCGCGTCAAAGCGCTGGAAACCCGTCCACCGGCTGCGGCAGAGTGAATCAGCCGCTTGGTTTTGCGTGTTTTTGTCAAGCGTTTCTGATAGTTCTCGAGCATGCAGACCGCAGCAATCCTTGATCTTTCCGCCATCCCGTCCGCGCAACGCGCGGCGGTGCAAGCGCTGTTGGAAGAGGTCGCGGCGCTCAAGGATATCACCCGGCGGCAAGAGCATCTGATCGCCGAATTGAACCGGGCCTTGCATGGCAAGCGTTCGGAAAAGCCGTCCGAGGACGAGCGGCAGCTCGCGTTCGAGGATCTGTCCATCGCGCTGGCCGAGGTTGAGGCGGAAAAGGAAATCCGTGCCCCCAAAGCAGGGGGCGGGACGACCAAGTCCGCGCCCAAGCGCACCATTGGCAATCTGCCTGCCGCCCTTCCGCGCATTGAAGAGGTAATCGAGCCTGACAGCCTGATCTGCCCCTGCGGCTGCGGTGTCATGCATCGGATCGGTGAAGACCGCAGTGAGCGTCTGGACATCGTGCCGGCCCAGTTGCGCGTCATCGTCACCGTGCGCCCGAAATATGCCTGTCGGACCTGCACCGACGGCGTGACGCAGGCCCCGGCACCCTCACATCTGATCGCGGGCGGGCTACCAACCGAAGGTGCCATCGCTCATGTCCTGATCAGCAAATATGCCGATCACCTGCCACTGTATCGCCAGAGCCAGATCCTGGCGCGGGCGGGGCTTGATCTGCACCGTGCCGTGCTGGCCGATTGGGTCGGCAAGGCTGCATTCCATCTGAAGCCCGTCGTCGACCGGTTGGCCGAGAATCTGAAGCGATCCGGCAAGCTGTTCATGGATGAAACCACCGCCCCGGTGCTGGATCCGGGGCGCGGAGCAACAAAAACCGGATATCTCTGGGCACTCGCCCGCGATAACCGATCCTGGGGCGGCGAGGACCCGCCCGGCGTGGTCTACTTCTACGCCCCCGGCCGCGCGGGCGAATGTGCTGAAACCTTCCTGACCGGCTTCGACGGCATTCTGCAGGTCGACGGCGATACCGGCTACAATCGACTGACCAAACCCTCGCGCAAGGGCGGCGCGCCCATTCGCGTGGCGCATTGCTGGGCGCATGCGCGCCGCAAACTGAAGGAGGTCTTCGACCGCGACGGATCAGCGATCGCCGCCGAGGGCCTGCGCCGCATTGCCGAATTCTATGCCGTCGAGGCCGATATCCGCGGCGTCTCCTCCGGCCAGCGCCTCTCAGCCCGCCAAGCCCGCACCGCGCCGCTGGTGGCCACCTTCGGCGACTGGCTGCAGGCGCAGCGCCGCAAGACCTCCGCCAAATCCCGCTTGGGCGAAAAACTGGCCTATATCCATAACCACTGGGACGGGCTGCAAACCTTCCTGACCGATGGCCGTGTCGAGATCGACTCCAACAGGGTCGAGAACCTGATCCGTCCCATTGCCCTCAATCGCAAGAATGCCCTCTTCGCCGGCCACGACGAAGGCGGCATCGCCTGGGGCCGCATTGCCTCGCTGATCGAGACCTGCAAGATCAATCGCATCGAGCCCTTCGCTTATCTCAAGGCAACCCTGACAGCCATCGCCAACGGCCACCCGCAAAGCCGCATCGACGACCTGCTGCCATGGAACTTCAAACCGTCAAGCTAAGCCGACCGTGATGTCCTGCGAACGCTTACGTCTTAGGTATCAAATGCACCAAGACATTGACGGAGCGAGTACTTAAGAACATTATGTGAACATAATGGCTCTGGAGGTCTCCATGACGCAGCACTTTCTTCTCTCCGCGGCGGCACGAACACTTTCGCTCAAGGTGATCTTCTCCGATGGCGAGGAGGCCGCCTATCGCCGGTTCTGCCGGCTGCGTTGGCAAGAGACCAACGGTGCGCCGGTTTGTCCGGCCTGCGGGTGCGTGGATATCTACGATCTGACGACCCGCCGGCGTTTCAAATGTGCGGCCTGCCATCGCCAGTTCAGCGTGACCTCCGGCACCATCTTTGCGTCGCGGAAGCTATCCTTCGTCGACCTGCTCGGCGCGATCTGCCTTTTCGTGAACGCGGCCAAGGGGCTGTCGGCAGTCCAACTCTCACGCGATCTGGACGTGCAGCACAAGACGGCGTTCGTGCTGATGCACAAGCTTCGCGAGGCGATGGCGGCCAAGACCCGGGATATACGCCTGGCGGGCGAGGTGGAGGTGGGCGGAGCTGCCTTTGGTGGACATGTCCGGCCCGCCAACTTGCGGGAGGATCGTGTTGATCGGCGGCTGCTCGGCAACCGCAGCGGCAAGCGCCGCGTGGTGGTCGTGCTGCGCCAGCGCGACGGGCGGACTGTCACACGGACCTTCCTGCGTGAGGGCCAGAGTGTTGATTTCGTAAGGGAGCAGATCGCTTCCGGCACGGTCGTTCCGGCCGATGAGGGCACGCACTGGGACCTTCTGGAGCCCGATTTCGACATGCAAAGGATCAATCATTAAGAAGCTTACAGTCTGAATGATACTCACACAAATGGTGCCGAGAGCTACTTCTCGCGGCTGAGGCGGATGATCGGCGGCCAGCATCTGAGGGTTGAAGGGCGGCATCTCGATGCCTGCGCAACCCATGCTGCCTGGCTCGAGGATCATCGGGACGAAAGCAACGGATGTCTGGCCGATCGCCTGATCGGCGGGGCGCTTGCCGTGCCGGTCAGCCGGGCGTGGAAGGGATACTGGCAACGACGCGTGAGCCGTGACAGCGTCTCCGGCGGCCCACAAGCACATCCCTTTACGCTTCTCCACCATACGGACGAGCTTTCGGCGCTTGGCGTGGCGCAACGCCTGGACCACCTTGAACACCACCGAGTTCCTCAGGGCGGCATCCGAGATCTCCAGATCCCGTTCGGCCATGACCCACTTGGCGAGTTCGCGGGTCGTCATCTCCCCGTCGACGTCGAGATGGCGGACGCAGATGTCGGCGATCTCGCCCTTTTTGAAGAAGCCATGGCTGACCATGTAAGGCGCCCTCTGTCGCTCAGGAGCGGCGAACAGTTCGATCGTCGCATTCACATGTGCCAGGTCGTGTTTGGCCTGGAGCTATCTGCGCCTCATAGGCCTTGATCCGGCCGAGGATCTCGGCGCGTTTCTGCGCCAACGTCTGGACTACCAAAGGTTCCGACATGCCGACATTGGATCAAACCTCACGCCCCCGATCCAGTCGGCAATTTGGTGCATTTGCTAGCTAAGACCGAACTGCTGAACGAGGAGATATTCGACAGCCTGGATGATGCACGGCGCAAGCTGGCCCTCTGGCGTTACGACTACAACACGGTCAGGCCGCACTCGTCCCTCGCCAACCAGACGCCACAGCAAGCGCGCCGGACGCTTGAGCAATTTGAGGGCTCCGCGCCCGGCGCGCTTGCGTCAGACGGGGAAGCCGAATACCCAGATCCAACCTGCAGATTCTCGTTATGAATGAGGGACCAGCAGAGGGTAGGTCAGGCTCCCTAAACCTGTTAACCAAGCTTACGGCAACCTTCATGGAGCACGTTGGAAAATGATTGATTTCAGCGAATTCATTATGCGCGTCCTCTTCGCGGGAGGGGGCGGGCTGGTCGTCGGCCTGGACCGTGAGATCAAGGGAAAACCACTCGGGGCCGGGACCTACGTGCTTGTCGCGATCGGCTCGGCCGCGCTGATGGTCGTCACGCTGAACTTCGCGCTGAGCGGAGTGGCGGAGGATGAGGCCATGACCGTCGATCCGACCCGCTTCATACAGGGTATCGTGGGCGGTATCGGTTTCCTTGGTGCCGGCGCGATCATGTCGCCGGGCGATAACGGTCGCCTCAAGGGCATCCGCAGCGGAGCCGCCATCTGGGCTGTGGGCTCGATCGGAATTGCCTGCGGTCTCGGCTATCTTAAAGAAGCGGCTTTCATCACGGCGTTGATTTTCGTGGTTCTCAACATCTTCGATTGGCTGCATATTCGAGGTCAGGAATAGGAGCTCTGTCGTGCCCGAAGCATCCAGTTGCCTGGTTACCAAACTTTCTCACTACATGCCGCTGTCCGATCTGGACAAAGAGCGGCTTGCGAGGCTGGAAAAGTCCCAGCGCACTTTCCCTGCGGGACAGGAGATATATCAGGGGGGTGAAGAGAATAGGAACCTCTATGTGGTCAAGCACGGCTGGGCTTTCAGCTATACGGATCTGCCCGATGGTCGGCGCCAAATTGTCAAGATTCATCATCCGGGTGATATCATAGGGTTTCCGGATGTCGCTCTGAAACACGCGACGACAACCCTGCGCACGGTGGAGAACGTGTGGCTGTGCCCGTTCCCGAAATCCTCTCTCGACGAAATTCTGAGGAAATCGCCACGGCTTTCCGCGTTGCTCATCTCGATCGCGCTGAGAGACCATGTGGTGCTGATCGACGTGCTGCGCGCCATGGGCCGGATGAGTGCGCAAGAACGGATCAGCTACATGCTGCTCGACCTGCTGGCGCGCCTGCGGATCACCAACCGCAGAATGACCGATACCTTTCGCCTGCCAATGACCCAGAGCCAGATCGCAGACTATCTGGGGCTGACCAACGTCTATATCAGCAAGACTTTCCTCCGCCTTGAGCGCGAAGGTTTCATCCAGCGCGATCAGGATCAGGTTCGCATCCTGAAAGAGAGCGAGATGATCGAGCTTACCGATTTCCATGATCGCTATGCCGAGATGGACACATCCTGGTTTCCACAGGACTGATCAGACGGCCTTTCAATCCAGTTGAAAGCCGGACCTCGTCTTCTCAGGCAGGCTTGTCCTGCGTCTGAGCGTGTAATGCGCCTGCATGTGGGAACTTAAAAGCACCAGAAGCGTTGCCGTGGAGGCTTCTAATAATCCTGTAAGGCACTGATTTCTGGAATCTAATATCTCTATTTAACGCCCGGGGGTGAACGGTGGAGCTACGGCTTTTCATAGCTTTGAGCGTGCTTGTCCTTGCGGCAGCGATTCCCGTAATCGGCGCCGCGATCTGCGGTGCCACCATTGCAGTTCAGGTCGCCCTCCTGGCGCTTCGGCCATTAGGCGCCTGTCTGTCCGTTCATCCCTCTCCTGTGCCGCGGGATCCTGCCACTCCCTGGTTTTCGGTTCACATCGCCACCCATTGCGAACCGCCCCGCATTGTTATCGCCACGCTGCGCGCCCTGCTGGATCAGCAGTGGCCGACAGAAGGTTACGAAATCATCGTGATGGACAACAACACCGCCAATCCCGCGCTTTGGAAGCCCGTAGAACGGTTCTGTGCCACCCATTCCGGGCGAATCAGGTTCCTGCACCGAACCGGCGTGAAGGGTGCCAAGGCCGGGGCGCTTAACATTGCGCTTGCGCATACTGACACGCGCACCACCCATATCGTGACCGTGGATGCCGACTACGTTGTCGCGCCCGATTTCCTGGGGCGCGCTGCCGTCGTCCTGCAGCGGACTGGCGCAGATTACGTCCAGTTTCCTCAATCCTACATGGGCACCGCTCTCGTAGCGCCGGGCGTGGATGCCGAGCTTGAGGAATATTTCCGTACCAACGCCGCCAGTGCCGACGACGCCGAGGCTGTGCTTTTGACCGGCACGCTTTGCGTGATCTCGCGTGCGGCCCTTGTTGCCGCGGGCGGATGGTCAGGCGCGGCCACAACAGAGGATGCGGAACTGGGCGTGCGGCTTTGCAATGCTGGCTTCTCGGGCCGCTTCATCAATCAGGTGGTCGGCAAGGGCCTGCTGCCGCTCTCGCTGTGCGACCTCGAAAAACAGCGTTATCGCTGGTGCAGTGGCAATGTTCAGACGCTGATGCGCCATGCCGCTATCGTCTTCGGCCTTGCCGGTTCGCTTACGCTGGCCAAGCGGATCGCGATCTTGTCCCAGCTGACCGCATGGGTCAACCTGGCGTTGGTACCGTCCCTACTCCTGATGGCGTGGCTGCTGACCGGACAGGACCACACGGCTCCCGCGACGCTGGCAGGCGTTGCCATCGTCCTGAGCCTTTGTGACATCATCATCCGCGTTTTAGCGCGGGGCTGGCGGGACCGGTTGGCTCCGGGGATCGCGTTACGCGCCCTTGCCTGCCGCATTGCCTTGGCCCCACAATCGGCGAAGGCGACGTTTGATGCACTGACCGGCTGTCGGCTGAAATTCATCGTGACTGACAAGACCGGCAGCAGAACCCCTGCTGTGAGCGCGCTGTCTCCCTGCACACTGCTGATCTTCATCATCGGCGTTCTGTTGCTTGCTATCGCGCAACCGCCGGATCCGATCGTGCTTACCGCGCTTACGGCACTGATGCTGCCGCTTCCGGCAGCAGTTCTCACCGGCAACAGCTTGCGCGCTTATCGCGACGCTGTGAAGGCGCAAACACAAGAGGCTATGGCATGAAATCCAATCCGCTCGCCCCACTCGTCGACATCATAATTCCCACCTACAACCGCGCGCATCTAATCGACAGCGCCATCCGCGCCGCGCTGGATCAAAGCTGGTGGAACATCCGTGTAACGGTGATTGACGATGCCAGCACGGATGTCACCGCGGAGGCGGTGGCGCCCTACCTTGAGCATCAGAAGTTCAACTACGTCCGGCTCGCGCGAAACGTCGGCACGGCACAAGCCAAGAACGTAGGCCTGTTGTTGACCGACGGCGATGCGGTCACCTTCCACGATTCAGATGACATCCCGCATCGCGACAAGGTGCTGCACCAGGTTCGCGTGCTGACCGCGCAGGACGTGCGCGCCAACGAATGCCTGAACTGGCGTCTTGCGGGCAAGCAGGGTGGCCAAAAGCTGGAGGTGAGTGCCGTCCTGACCCATCATGAACTGATCCTGCCAGACGGTCGGCGGGTTGAGATCCGGCGCGACCTGTCGCTGCTCGATGATGTGTTCCCGAACCTCCAGATGGGTTCGCAGGTCCCAGGCGAATGGACGCATATCAATTCGGGCCTCTTTCGCACCGACGTGTTCCGGCGCCTTGGCGGTTTCGCGGATTGCATCGAGGAGGACCGCGAGTTTCGCAACCGATTGATTCTCGAAGGTGAGGTCATCTGGATTGTGCCGGAACTGCTCCTGACGAAGATCGAGACGCCCGACAGCCTGACACAGTCCGCGGCATCCGATTATGACAGCGCGCGCCGCCGGATGGACCGGGCAAATGTCTGGGCAAAGGTCGAGGCATGGCGGGCCGGCAGAAGGGTCAACCCCGTGCCGGTGGATATCCCTAACCTTGAGATTGCGCAGATCAGTCGCCTCGCTTGCCTAAACCTCCGCGACATCCCGATGACAGAGGCGACGGCAGCGTGGGTTACAAACATTTTCTCCGGCCCTGCGGAACAGGTGGCAATGCAATGAAATCGATCCGGCATGAAACCGCGCCAGCGCGGATTGCCATCGTCGACCCGTGCAGCGCGGCTGGCTACGATTTGCCCGATATCGACACCGGCGGGCTCGGCGGCACCGAGGCCACGGTACTGCGCGTTGCCAGCGGTTTGCACACCCGGTTCGACATCACCCATTTCCAGAGCGGTCGCACCAAAATGCAGCTTTCGCACGCCGGTCTGCTCTGCCCGCTGTCCGATCTGGACGCGACCGGCAGCTTCGAGACCATGATTGTGATCAACCGCTGGAAAGTCGCGCTGAAGCTGCGCAAGCGATATCCCGAAACAGCCATCTTCCTGTGGCTGCATGTCTATCCGGGTCGCCACAACCGCAAGATGGGCGCGGCCCTGAAAGAGGCGGGTATTCTCGTCATCTGCGTATCGCACACCCATGCCTGCCAGTTGCAGGCGTTTCTGGGCGACGAAGCCACACCGCCGCTCCACGTGATCTACAACCCGCTAGACAACGATCTGCGGCCTGACGCGACGCCGCGCGACCCCAACCGGCTGCTTTTTGCCAGCTCTCCGCATAAAGGGCTGGCGCAGGTCTTCGCGCAATTTGCGGCGCTGCGTAAACACCGTCCGAAGCTAACTCTCGCGGTCGCCGATCCGGGCTATCTACGATGGGAGACCGGCCCGGTGCCGGAGGGTGTCGTCTTCCTCGGCGCGCTACCCCACCCGGAGCTGGTCCGCCACATGCGCCGCGCCTCGTGCTTGTTCTATCCCCAAACCGCTTTTGCCGAGACCTTCGGCTTGGTGCTGGCCGAGGCGAATGCGGTCGGAACCCCGGTCCTCGTGCATCGGGGTCTCGGCGCCAATGAGGAGATCGTCTCGGATGCGCGGCAATGGGTGAATGGCGACGACCCGAGCGAGATTTTACAGCGCATTGACGCATGGCGTCAGTCGCCGCCGGAGGTGAGAGGTAATCCGGCTTTCCGCCTTAGCGAAGTTGCCCGGCAGTGGGCGCGGCTTCTGCGGTCTGGGGCAGCCGTTCAGGGCAAGGCTCGTGAGGTGCAGCCATGAAAACGGGCCCCTTCGCATCTTGGCAAATACCGAATTTGAATGGTCCATCCCTGCCCCCGCACGTGACGGATGGTCTGCGGGCCGCAGCTGACGCCGAGGAGTGCGGCGAGCGCCCTGTTTCCCGTTCGATCGCGCTGCTGAGTAATGCCGGCCTGCTCGGCGATGACGGCAGCGCCGACCCTATCTGCACCGCGCGGGCGCTGATGCAGGTCGGAGCTGCGAACCTCAGTGTTGGCCGGCTCTGGGAGGGGCATGTGAATGCACTTCGGCTGATCCATCTTTACGGGTCAGCCGCATTGAAGCTCAATGTGGACGCCCTGATCGCCGAGGGCGCCGTGCTCGGCGTTTGGGGTGCGGACGGGCCTGTGCCCGTCACACTAGACGCCAGCGGCACGCGGCTGCAGGGGGCCAAGCGTTTTACCTCAGGCCTTGGCACGGTCAGCCATGCGCTCGTGAGCGTGGGCGGCGATGTCGGCGTTCGGCTGGCGCTGGTCGATGTGCGTGACCCCGACCGTGCCGACACCTCTTGCTGGAACATGCAAGGAATGCGGGCGTCAGCCTCGGGCAATTACGATTTTTCCGGGCTGAAAGTGCAGGACTGGATCGGCGGCCCAGACGATTACCTGAAGGAGCCGAATTTTGTGGGCGGTGTCTGGCGAATTGCTGCGTTGCAGGCGGGGGCAGCCATCGGTTTGCTGGACCAGGCCGCGACCGATCTGCGCGCCATGGACCGGATGCAGACCGAGGCGCAGCAGGCGCGCCTGATGACCGTGTTGACCCGGGCTTGGGCCGGCGCCGCGCTGGCAGAACGCGCCGCGCAGGCCTCGGTTGATTGCTCTCTCGAGGCTGAGCAGATTGTCGCCACCTCCATCGCGGCGCGGCTCTTTACTGAAGAAGTTGGGCTTGATGCCATCCGCGCGAGCGAGCAGTCGATCGGGCTGCGCCATTTCGAGTCCGGTGCCGAAACTGGACGCATGGCCCGCGACCTTGCGGTCTATATGCGTCAGGCCGCGCGCGACGCCTTTCTGCAACGGACAGCCCGGCAGGCGTTGGGGCAGGACGATCGGGCATGGGGGGTCTTCGGATGAATGTCGCCGACCATCCTGACCAAGCCGTGTTCGAAGGCCGCGAGAAATTCGTAGTGCTGGCACCGCACCCCGACGATGAATCGCTGGCCTGTGGGGCGCTGCTGGCGCGCGCCTTTGCGGGTGCGGGTGCGCATGTAATATGCCTGACGAATGGCAGCGCCAGCCATCCCGGGTCTCGCGCGTGGCCCCCTGAGCGGCTAGGCGTTCTTCGTTGCGCCGAGCTTACTCGCGCCATCGAATGCCTCGGCGGCACAGCGCGCAACCTGACTTGGATGGGCTTGCCCGACGCGGCTCTTTATCGCGTCGATCCGCAGGACGTCACGGCACGACTTGAAAAGACAATCGCACGGACAGGCGCAAGGCATGTCTTCGTGCCAGCGCGTGAAGATCACCATGAGGATCATCAGGCTACCGCTGCCTTCGCGACAGCGCTTCGCACGAAGAGGCCTGATTGGATATTTCATAGCTATCCTGTTTGGTCCAGATGGGACGACCCGGATTTTGCAAACAGCATCGCACCCTATGCGCCGATCTTCTTGGCGCCGGAGGAGCATGAGGCGCGCAAGCGCACCGCCATCGCCGCACACCGTTCCCAGCTGGGTCAGGTGGTCGCGGACGATCCTTTGGGCTTCGTGCTTCCGTCGGGTTTCATCGAACGCTTCGCCAGCGAAGACGAGATCTTCTGGAGGATGCCGTGATGGGCGTAGGCCTGGAACATCTGAACGCGCTTTATGCCGATAATGCGGACCCGTGGAATTTCGCGGAGAGCAATTACGAACAGGACAAGTTCACCGCGACCCGCGCAGCGCTGTCGCGTCCGCGCTATGAGGGTGCTTTTGAGCTGGGCTGCGGGAATGGCCAGCTTGCGCGTCGCCTCGCGCCGCTTTGCGACACTTATACCGGCATGGACGCCGTGGAAGTCGCCGTGGAGACCGCTCGGCGCACACTTCCACAGGCGTGTTTCCTACAAGGCTTCTACCCCTGCGCCTTGCCGAAATACGCCTTCGACCTGCTGATCCTGTCCGAGATTTTATACTTCCTTGACCCCAGTGCTTTAAAAACCCTTGCCCGCGACATCGCCACGTTCTGGTCCCGGGCCGAGGTGATCTGCGTGACCTACTTGGGTCAGACCGGCCACGGGCTGCAGGGACAGGAGGCGCTGCAGATCTTCACCGCCGCGCTCGACACACATGCGTTCGAAGCAGTCACACGGACCGAAGGGTATCGCATCGACCGCGGAGTGCCGGAGGATGCGTCATGACCAGGCCCCAACCCCCGGATATCGCTATCGTTATCCCAGCTCGCAACGAGGCTGCGCGGATTGCCGATTGCCTGACTGCACTGGCCGGACAAGTCAGCGAGCGAGTAAGGGTGATCCTTGTGGTCAACAACACCACGGACGGCACTGCCGGTTTGGCCCGCAAGGTCGCCAGCGGGAACGGGATCAACCTGTCGGTGCTGGAATGTACATTGGCCGCGCACGAAGGCGTCGGCACCGCGCGCAGGATGGGTTGCGATCACGCGCTGCGCAACATGCAGGGCCTGCGCAGCCTTCTGACGACGGATGCCGATTGCATCGTGGCACCGGACTGGATCGCGCGAAACCTCGCGCACTTGGACGAGGCTGACGCGGTCTGTGGCAGGATCGAACCAATGGCGTCCGAAACCGAGATCCTTGTCGGGATAGATGCGCAGCTCGGCATGCTGGAAGCTACCTATCGCCGACTGGTGCAAGATTTCTTTGCCTGCCACGTTCCGGGCCACGCGGAAATTGCAGGCACCCATGGCGAAGCCGCCGGGGCGAGTCTCGCTCTTACGCGGGCAGCCTATCTGATGGCGGGCGGTTTCGTCTCCGTCAGATGCGGCGAGGACCGCCGCCTCGTCCGCGCCTTGCGCCGGGCCGGGGCAAGGGTGCGCCATGTCGATGACGTCACCGTGCAGGCATCGTGCCGCCTGACCGGGCGTGCGCCCGGCGGAATGTCCGATGCGCTGAAGGAGCGCACGGGCGCGGCAGACTATCTGATCGACGATGGCCTGCCACCCGCGGACTGGCTGATCCGGCAGGCCGGGTGCGAGTGCCTGGGCCCATGGCCGTTGCTAGTGCCTGCCCGGCTGAGGCTGAACGTGCGCGATCTCCCCCGCCACATCGAAATACTCGAGACCTTCCAAAACTCAGAGCGGGTTCTGCCCGCCGCGAGAACACCGGCCGCATCGCTGTCCAAATGCCACGTGATTGGCGCTGCACCGGAAAGAAGGACGGCGATTATTCCTGCCGTCCCCTGACCGCGACCGTCGGCACGGTCAACCTTGAAAGGAGCCTGAAATGACTAAACTGAAAGATCTGTATATCGAAGAACTACAGGATCTCTGGTCCGCGAATGACCAGATGTCCGAAGTGGTCTCCGCCATGGCCGACAAGGCCTCGGACAGCAAGCTGGCCGACCGGCTGAGCGCGGCAAAGGACGGCATTGACCAGCACACCCGTCTGCTGAAATCCCTTCTGGAAGATGCCGATGCTGAGGTGAAGAAGGAGCACTGCAAGGGCATGGAAGGGCTGGTGAAGGAGGCGCGGAAACACGCGCTCGACAGCGACATGAGCGGCGCCGCGCTGGATGTTGCGATCATCGCGCAATACCAGCGCATGTGCCATTACGGCATCGCCGGGTTCGGCACCACCAAAGCCTTTGCCGAGGCTCTTGGCGAAGACGATGCCGCACGCAAGCTCGATGACGCGCTCGACAACATCTACGAGTCCGACGACTTCATGACCGAACTGGCCGAACGTTCACGCAATGTCGATGCGGCGTAAACTTTAACCGGGCCGGCCAGAGGGCCGGTCCGGTAATCCTGACAATCTGCCCGAAGGGAACGCCGGAAGGTTGGTTGGGTTAAGTAAGTATATATTTCGGAAATTCCGGAGAGGTTCAATGCACGCGGTA